>JASMLX010000120.1 GCA_030748495.1 Candidatus Poribacteria bacterium
GCATGGCCTGAGCTAAATCCGCACCGCGCCCAGCCCCGAGGATACCAAATCGAACTGAGTTCATCTTTATCCTTGAATCAATAGTTTTTTCTATATCGTGGTTACAGTTAACAGCTTAGTATTGTAGCTTAAGCCCCTAACTTAGTCTACGGAATTAGTATTATTCTCCATTGCCTTCCTCAAAACCAGCCAGGATATATTTATAAGCACAGTAAGTTAATAATGGAATTGCACTGATTAAGTATAATTCCAACCTCAGAATTGGAGAGTTTCAATCCCAAACTGGTTCGATTAAAAGACATCTTCAATCAAAGCTAATGATTCCAGACATTGACCACCTTATCTTGTGTCTGGTCACCCACCGTCACCGTCACAATGTACAGACCGCTGGCTACTACCTCGCCGTCACTATCTCGACCATTCCAACGAATGGCCTGTTTACCAGAGCTAAATGTCTGCTGTTGAGCCATCCAGTCAACCAGTTGACCCGCCACGTTATAGACCTTAATGGTCACCTGAGCTGGCTGGTCCAAGGTGAAAGAGATGGTGGTGTGGGTGCTAAAAGCATTACCTTTGGGCGAGAAAACCCGTGGTTGACAGGTCAATGAATCCGGCTTCAGATTGGCCGAATCCAGGGCTTGAATCTTATCCATCTCACCTAGAGTGTACTGACCTAAGGACAGTACCGCAGCCGAGATGGTCTGTTGTTGCGGGTTAGGTGTACCACCAACGGCTTTCCAAGGCCCATCAGTGCGATGAAAGATTACCGGTTCCTGGCCGGCGGAGAGTTGTGACGGGTCATAAGAGATGGTTAAGGTAGCCGGTTTGATGGCGTTTAGTCTGAGTGTAGCTGGAGCAAAGTCATAGATCTGGCTAACACGGCGTACTGGTAGTTCAACTTCCACCTCAGGTAAAGCATTGACAGTCACGATTTCATCTTGAGCCAGTGTATTGGGTGGGAAGTAGAGTTCCGCCTGCTGGTCTTGGGGAGAGATAATACCGCCCTTTCTAGTTCGCACTGCCGCAGGGACTTCCACTTGAATGGTCTGTTTACTCGTGTTGCCGGCGATATCCGTTGCTGTCAACCGAATCCAAACCCGCCCTTTCGGGAGAGGCATTTCCCAATCCTGGTTTATTCCAACCGTTTTCAATTTTGGTTGTCGTAATAAGCCATCTTCATTTTTTCGATGCAACCCTGCTTGAAGAAATATCTGATCCCAATCGCCGGCTGCCAAATCAGTGGTGTAATCGAGACGATAACTGTTCAAATGAATATCGCTTACCGTCGCTGCGATGGCGGTTTTCTTTAAGACTCGCTCATTTTCTTTCGGTGCTGATATGTTGACAGCAGGAGATGTATTATCTACTCTCACAATCACTTCAGTAGAATTCTTATGTTCCAACTCATCTTGAGCCAGAAGCCATATCTTATAATCTTTATCTGTAAAACCCTCTGTTTTCCAAATAGCCAATGTTGTCGTTCGAGGTAATACTTCCGCTTGGAAAAGAGATTTTTCTGTCTCTGGATTGGGCACTTTATCTCTGCTAACGTCAGTGATAAAGACTGAATAGGCGGCAAAATCATTGTCGACAATATTACCCTTGATGTAGATCTGTCCTCTGAGAACCTCCCCGTTAGTAGGAAAATTGATATTCGGGTCAGGGGTCTCAGTTTTGACGATAATAGTTATCGATTCCACAGAACTGGTATTAAAGTGATGGTCGATAGCTCGAACCGATAATTGATGTTCACCGTTGGCCAAACCGATAGTGACTGTCTTTTGTTTAAGTAATTTAGACCAAGTGCCGTCTATGCTATACTGAGATTGGAGCCGATCGTTATTAGTTTCAAGATCCCCGGCGTTCCATTCCAAAGTCACAAATGAATGACCGGTAGTATAAATACGGTCATCTGGAATATCTTCTTCATCAATTTGTGTCAATTGAATAGCGGGGGGATTTCGATTGAGTGATGGTGTGAATCGGACCAAACCACTATCAGTACCAATCCACAGATTGCCCAATCCATCTTCTGCAACAGTGTGTACATCATTGCTCGGCAACCCATCTGCTACCGTTAGGTTATACCAGGAATTACCTTCGATTCTTTTCAAACCTCGATTGGTAGCCAACCAAAAAACACCACTTGGATATTCAACAAACCCTTTACCCCAGCGGTTCCAGTATATACTACCATCGCCATAACTCGAATGCTTGGACCATTGCTTGCCGTCATAGATTAATATCCCTCCGGCTTCATCTCCAGCAATTAGCGTACCTTGTGAAGTCTTCTCAATCATCCGGATATAGCCCGTCTTAATTGCTCTGGTCCATTTTCCATCCTTGTCCAAACGATAGATTCCTGATTTTGAATGTGAATGATTCCCCAAATCTCCATTGCCAATCCATAAAGTGCCATCATCATCCTCTAAAAAAGCTTCCCCTTCTTCAGCCAAATGCTTATCCCATCCGGTTCCGTCATAACTCCACAATCCCTGCTCACCATGTGCCCAAACTAGGCCATCCGAGGTCTGATATATCTTCCATGGCCTAACACTAGCATTATCCATATTTAGACCACCGTAACCTTCTACCAATGTCCAACTATCGCCATCGTATCGATACGGACCTCCTGTTCCTCCAACCCATATATCGCCATCCTGAGTTTCATCAATAAAATAGGACCAAGAACCAGCATCATGATGAGCTGTTAGAGTTCCATTTTTGAAGCTATAAGTAGTAGCGAACCAAATCGTACCATCTTTAGATTCGTAGATTCTTCCGTGCCAGTCAGGAATTCCAGGCCGCGCCTGGGGTAGGTGATTAGTCCAATTAGTCCCATTGTAACTCAAGAGTCCAGCATCAGATCTACACCACAAGGTTCCATCTGAAGCTTTTAAAACCGTAACAATCAGTTTGCCCACATTATCTTGGAATTTCCAATGGCTGCTGGTCTCGGCCATTCTTCAGTATTCTAAGTCCACTATCTCCACCAACCATTAAGGTTCCATCAGTCAATTCAGCGATGCAGTTAATACCGGTAGTTAGTTCCAATCCCCATTCATTTCCATCGAATAGATAAAGGCCGCTGGTAGTACCAAGCCAAATTTCACCATTAGGCCGTTGGTAAATAACGGTGACAAACTTGTTAGACATAAAAAGTTGATGGCTAGTTCCACGTAATCTGTATAATCCCTGGTCAGTTCCAATCCATAAGGTTCGGTCATCAGCTTCGAATAACTTAGTAACATTGACCTCACCCAGCTTTAAATCGGTGATAATATTCGAAACAGGATCATACCGAAAAAGACCTGCATCCGTTCCCATCAGAATATTTCCTATAGAGGTAACGAGTGCAGTATTAGTAGTGGCATTACTCATCAGAGAATTATCAAGATTAAGTTCGGAGTTCCATTTTCGACCATTAAAACTAACTATACCGGCCCGCCAATCTTCCGATCAGAGACGACCATCCGGAGTTTGAACTAACCAATCGATCCTGACACCAGGGTTATGTAACTGCCATTTTTGGCCGTCAAATCCAACTAGTCCGTCCCAGCTAGACAACCATAAATTACCGCCTGATAAAACAGAGAATTCTGGCATGTCAGACACCAGGATGTCATTATCATCAAAGAAATCAGGCTCTTCCCATTCGAATCCATCAAAGAGATAGATTTTATTTGCATTTGTGGTGGCTATACGTGCGATCATTTGCCCGGAAGCAGATTCAACGAAGCTATTTGGCGTTGGATTGAGATTGGTTGAGCTCATAGGCGATCGGGTTCCGGCACCTGAAGAAAGAAAAGGTTGAAAGATACCGTTATAAAGGTCGATTCCCTGGTCAGTAGCAACCCAAATATCGCCGTTTTCGGTTTGATGAATGTTAATCACGGCATTACTACTCAATCCATGCTCGGTAGTAAGCAATCGCCACTTCTGCTGGCTATGCAAGGCAGGAAGAATCAGCACAAGGTAAGCGATTGCCAATAAGAAGTGTTTCATATGAAGCTCTATTTTCTCAAAAGGGAAGAGATGCAATAATCGTGGTGGGTTCTTTGTCATCCATTATGTCTATCCGGCCTAAAGATGACTAGCCCGAGGTTTGGAGCGGTTAAAAGCCCGTCGGCTAGGAGATTTAGGTTGATTTTGCCAGTGGGCGGGCAGAAAGTCAAAGGTATTGGCCCAAGCGCGTTTGAAGTATTGATCGGAAGCAGAGAGGAGGAACCAGCCGGGCCGACCGACAGGACGGCTATTGCCGCCAGTTTTGGGCATGATGTGGATGCAAGACTGTAGGAGCATCAAAGCCTGTGTGGCTATGAGATTAGGGCTGAATCGGATAGCCTCAGCGACAAAAGCATCAATGCCGAGTTGATGATCAGGACGCATAATCTGATAACGATCGGCAGCAGTGGGAGGAAGGTTGCCTAATTTGTGTTGCTGTTGGCACCACAATTCAAGGGTTTGTAGTTTAAGGGAGTCATAATCGGTTTCAGAAGAAGAAGAGTTAAATTCTAACTGGGCTGGTATTTGAGGATTAGGAGAAGAAGTTTCTATAAGATTAATTTCTTTAATATTGAGAGTAGACACCGGTGTCGTGTCTGGAGTAGACACAGTTGTCGTATCCGGCTCATCAACCGCTGTTTCAGCCAGGGGTTCAGTCATCACCTGCGGCGCTTCCACCTCGATGACTTCCTCTTTTTCATGTCTCAGTAATCTAAGTTTATTGTTTTTCAAGGCTGCTTGCTGAATCTCAAACTCGCGCTGTACTGCGTTGGTCTCGTATTCCTCGATCTTATCTGTTTGATGGTAAACCATCAGGGTGAAAGTGCAGACGTTGCCCCAACCTTTGTCCACCTCAATCAGGTTGGCTTTCTCTAATTCGGCCGCGTAGCGTTGGATCGAGCGGATCGATCTTCTGCCACCATAGCACTCTTCAACGATGGTGTCATACTTTTTGGCGAAGGTCCGACCCATCAGGTATTCACGCTGACCTCTGGTTTTCTGCTTGAGACGCAGATCGACATGGCGTGACAGATAGACGTAGAGTTTGACCGCTTCGCCAGATAATTCTCGATACTGGTCGGAGTCAACCACGTCCCAGCTCACCGGAGCATAGAGAAATGGCAGTTTAGAATGGGCTTTGGGGATGTAGTCGACAGTGGCACGACGACTGTGGAAATCGTTGGATTCGGCTTGGTAGGCCGGGCTGGTAGCTTGAAATTGGTCTAGATGTTGGGCGATAGCAGATGCCATAAAAATCTCCTCATAAGAAAGGTTCTTGCGAAGAGATCGTTTGATACGATACAATTGCGGGTACCAACCCTGGCAACTGTAGAGATCAACCAATCTCTCACGAGCTTTGCCCCTGTCTTAACAGGCAGGGGCTTTTTTTGTTTACAACCAGATTCTATTTGCTCATTCCGCTCCACTGCGCTTTCTAACAAGCGAAATTCAGCGCAGTTATTGTACCTCCCTTACCGACTATAACGCAAGTTAAAAACGATGAAACCGTGTAGTGATTGTGTCGTATTTATGAGGTGACCATGTGTGTTGTGTCGTAACCACACGGAGGCCACACGACAACGACACAATCACACAGCACATCTGCCACACGGAGGCCACACGTTGACCACTGCTGAATACGCACGCAAGTACAAGATCTCGACCGAGACCGTTCGCCGCAGAATCCGTGAAGGTCGGCTACAAGCTGAACTGCGGGACGGTGTTTACTGGATCAAGGATCCTGAGGCTGACACCACACAGGACGACACGAAGACCACACAACCTGACGACACAGTTACCACACAAGAGTTGCTGCAGGAGAAGGATGGTCGAATTGCGGACTTAAAACACGAACTCGACGAAAAGAATCTACAGATCGAGGAGATCCTAAAGCAACAAGACCAAGGCCAACAACTAGCAGCAATGCAACAAAAAACCATCGCCACACTAACCGAACAAAACCAACTACTACTAGAAGACAGCCAAGAGAAAGAAGAAAAGAAAGTCGGTTTCTGGGGCCGCTTGATTGGCCAGCGGGCTTGATTCTGGTGTCAAATCAACATACTGTTTAAGTATTCAACCCTCTCAAACACCTAACCCTATTAGTTATCTCAGCTGGTGGGGTTTTTCTTTGCCTAAAAACAAAAAGGTAATCTGATGAGGTATGGCTGGCTATCGTCTGCATCCCATATATTCCAACAGATTAGGATTATTGCAGAATGTTGAGCAGATAGCTAATTTGGTCAAACAGTTTGGCAATTGCCTTGACCGGGAAATTAAGGGGTCTAAGAACTATGCACAATGCGGAGTTCTATCGGTAGGAATCGTGTTTGTGTTTCGATTTTACTGCCATCTATGTGGAGGTAAAATCAGAGGAATTTAACCGGTAGAAGAAGCATTGTTACAAACTATGGCAATCGATACCAGTCGATCAGGGATGGTAAGTTCCACTTGAAAAATCGATGAAACGCTTGGCATCTTACATCAGAAGAGGGTTAATATTTCAACCTTGGTAGCGCATGACCTTGTGACTTGGAAGATTGGGGGCGGAGCGTGGCTAACAGGTTAGTAAACAAGCAATTTTCCGGTTAATTTTCTCTCTCTTTCATTCTGAACACCAATGACTTCAACAAGATATAAACTACTGAGCGTTATAGGGTTACTTCTAAATTCCGCTATGGCCGAGGTGGTTTTTACCGATATAACGCAGCCCGCTGGAATTCACGCCGTCACCTATGCCGGAAGTAAAAAGAAGAAACATCTATTGGAATCGTTGGGTTGTGGTGCGGCCTTTCTCGATTACGACAATGATGGTGATCAAGACCTATATCTCGTCAACGGCTGGAAAATTAAAGGTCCGGGTGACATTGTCCGTGGATCAAATATGCTTTACCGCAACAACGGCAACGGTACATTTACCAACGTTACAGCCTTTGCGAACGTTGGTAATGACAACTGGGGGGTGGGTGTCTGTTGTGGCGACTACGACAATGACGGCTGGGTAGACCTGTACGTGACGAACTTCGGAGCCAATTGTCTGTATCATAACAATCACGATGGCACATTTACTGACGTCGCTCATCAATCTGGAGTAGCAAATGGTACGGAAAAACCGGGTATGGATGAAGTGCAACATTTAAGTGCGGGGGCTACCTTTTTAGATTATGACAACGATGGTAATTTAGACCTTTATCTGGTTAATTACATTGATTGTACAATAGAAGAGGTTCTAACGGCAGAATTAACTCAAGACTGGAAAGGGGTGACAAAAGTGATGTCCGGCCCTCGCGGATTGAAGGGTTCCGCCGATGTCTTTTACCGAAATAACGGTGACGGCACGTTTACCAATGTCACTGTCGAGGCGGGTCTGATCGATATTGGAGAACTGTACGGGCTGGGTGTCTGCAGCACTGACCTCGACCTAGATGGTGATATTGACCTTTATGTAGCCAACGATGCAGGCCCAAACTATCTTTACCAAAATAATGGCAACGAGACATTCTCAGAGATAGGCCTTTATGCCAATGCCGCTGTGGCCGAGACCGGGTTACCCCAGGCCAGCATGGGCGTCGATTTTGCCGATTATGATAATGATGGGGATCCAGATGGGTTTTTAACCCACTTTAGCGGGGAATGTAGCACACTATACCGTAATTTAGGGCAAGGCTTGTTTGAGGATTATACCAAATCAGTTGGCTTGTGGCAGCCAACCTATCTACCGATGAGTTGGGGAGTCGGTTTTTTTGATTATGACAACGATACCGATTTGGATTTGTTTATTGCTAATGGACACATCTATCCCCAGGTGGATACGCACCTAGAATACGGCGAATTATACGCACAGCCCGATCAACTATTTCAGAACGTTACTTATCTGCCTAAAGAGCCAATAGATGGAGTACACCAACCAAGGTTGGATCATCCATTGGGTGAAGTTCTCAACTTTAAACTTATTACGGAGAGTACCGGACTTGACCGGCAACTGTCGAGTCGAGGAACTGCCTTTGCTGATTATGACAATGACGGTGATATCGATTTACTGGTCACTCATATGGACGCACCACCAACCCTCCTTAGAAACGACACTATGAGCAATCGTCATCAACGCAATTGGTTACTGATCGACCTAGAAGGCACGATTAGTAACCGAAGTGGAGTTGGCTCAAAAATCTACGTTACTATTGGCAACTTAACCCTAGTACGAGAGGTGCGATCCGGTAGCGGTTATGTCTCCCAAAATGACCTGAGAGCACACTTTGGGTTAGGGGAAGCCAACCTCGTCGATCATATCCAGATCAAATGGTTAAGTGGATCCGTTTCTAACCGGTACAAGGTCATGCCTTCACAGATTATACATTTTCGAGAGTCGCAGGACTAAGAACCATGTCAATGAAAGGGCTTAGCAGGCGACGCAGTTCTATTGGCGTACATGTCTTTCTCATTTCCATGATATTGATTCCAATCAATATCTATTGGAATGTGCAGATGGAGCTAGTCCGCTACTCCGGCCTACCGACGACCATCTCCCTGTTCTTCAATGTCATCTTCAATCTACTTGTTCTCTCTCTAATCAACATCATCGCTAAACGCCTGTTCAGAGTCACACTCTTTCACTCTGGAGAACTCTCCATTATTTATATCATGCTTTCTATCGCGTCGGGCATTGGTGGACATAGTATGATGCAGATTCTACCGCCGATGTTGGGACACCCTTTCTGGTTTGCAACCGACGAAAATGACTGGAAAAACCTGTTTTGGAAGTACCTTCCAAGATGGTTGGTAGTAGATGATACCAAGGCCCTCAGCGGCTATTATGAAGGGGACACTCTTTACAAAATAGAGTACTTGAAGGCCTGGCTATTGCCTGTCGCAAGCTGGTTCGCCATCATTTTTACCGTTTTGCTAATCATGCTCTGTCTTAATATGCTCATTCGTAAACAATGGGTTGAAAATGAAAAGTTAAGTTACCCGATTATCCAGCTACCAATGGAGATGGCCCATTCCAGATTTTATCTGAACCGCTGGATGTGGATCGGGTTTGTCCTAGTAGCGATAATAGATCTGCTCAACGGACTCCATTTTCTTTTTCCCTCTATTCCTCAGGTATTCAGCAAGCGCTATTACTTTAGGTTTACGGAAGACCCATTTCTGACCATGGGCAATTTACCTTTCGCACTTTACCCGTTCGTGATTGGCCTGGGCTTCTTAATACCGCTAGACCTTAGTTTTTCCTGCTGGCTTTTTTTTTGGTTTTGGAAACTACAACTAGTATTGGCCAATATAATTGGCCTGCGGGCTTTACCGGGCTTCCCTTACCTGCATTCTCAGGCTATTGGCGGTTACATCGGTGTCACGCTAGTGGCGTTGTATGTCAGTCGGCCGCATTTGCTGGTAGTTTGTAAGCGACTATTCTCTTTAGGTAAAATCCTGGACGAGAGCAATGAAGTGATGTCTCACCGAGCTATTATCGGCTTACTTGGCGTTAGTTCAATCCTTTTGCTTGCCTTATGTTACAAATCAGGAATGTCGATGACGGCCACTTCCGCTTTCTTCTTGCTCTATTTCCTAATTTCTTTAGGAATTACGCGAATGCGAGCCGAATTAGGTGCGCCCGTTCACGATATTCATTACACGGGGCCGGAGCAAATAATGGTGTGGATAGTCGGAACGCGTCGATTGGGAGCTGCTAATCTAACAGTTATGTCCCTATTTTGGTTCTTGACCCGAACGCACTACAGCCATGTCATGCCCCATCAATTGGAAGGATTTAAGCTATCGACGCAAACGGGTGTGGATCAAAGAAAGGTTGCATTTGCAATTGTGCTAGCCTGTGCGGTTGGCGTTCTGTCAGCCTTTTGGGTTTTACTTCATATCCCTTACCGTATGGGAGCATTGACGCAAATCCCTTGGCCAACAGTCAACGCCTTCGGTGTTGAACCCTGGCGCCGACTGGAAGCTTGGTTGACCAACCCATCATCGACCAACTATCCAGAAACCATCTTCATTGGGGTGGGATTATTCTTCACTTTTTTTCTGATGTTCATGCGCATGAAGTTTTTCTGGTTTCCGCTCTATCCGGCGGCATATGCGGTCACCAACAGTTGGGCGATCCACAATATCTGGTTTTGCCTTTTTATCGCCTGGATGGCTAAGTTGGCGATCTTACAATACGGGGGATTACGAGCACACCAGAAGGCAACTCCCTTTTTTTTAGGTCTGATTCTGGGTGAATTTACCGTTGGTAGTCTGTGGACCATTGTCGGCATATTATTGGGAATTCCGACCTACGGTTTCTATACCTAGGCCCAGACGAGGTAACGTTGCTACCAAGATATATCTTGTTCGACAAATCAAGGTTAGCTTCAAGTTCGCAAACCGGCATACTATAACTTGATAACTTGCTTTGGTTAAAGAATTGATTTATGATACAAACAACATCGAGGGGGACGAGGCGGGTAATCATTTTAGTGGGTGTTACTGGCGTGAAAGGCGGTAAGCCGAAAAATACTCCTAATACTATTTCCATCAACGGTTTCAGTACTACCTTTTGTTTTCAAAATAGCGAGCCGGGATACAGGTCATCTCAAATTTGTCAGGAACGGGCATCGGGTTAAATCCAGGGTCTATATCCACTTCTTGATTGGCTTAAACTTGAAGCCTGTTAAGGTACCGGGACATGCCATCCCTGCCCCCATGATTGGGTGACTATGTCAGTTGGACCTACATACCACATCAGCGGTCAGGTAGAGAAACGATATGGAGCGGAGCTAGTTTGTTATTATCAGGTTATCCCTATGCACGATATTGTTCACTATATTTCTCAATCACCAGGTAACGCTGGGATTTTTCCATTCGGCGATTGACCGGCTCTAGTTCCTAAAATGGCAGCCAAACGTCGATGCTTGTCGATTCTTTATCTGGTTGGTCTCTGGGCGCTGAGTGGGCTACCAGTTTCAGCGAAAACGAGGGGCTCAAGGATTTTCGTCAGCAGCCAACCAGCGGGCGCAGTTGTCTTCATTGATCGCCAACATCAAGGTTACACGACGCCAACGGCGATTAAAATCACGGTTGAGGAACAAAAACAGGAAATCGAGATTGCCCTCAAGTTGGCTGGGTACCATATCAAAATCCTTAAGGTTGAACTGAATGCTCAACCGGTTATTGAGTTAGGAGACATCGCATTAGATGCGATTAAATCCCAAGTTGGTGCGATACCTACTCAATCCTCTGCCAGCTCGACCAATCAGGTAGACCCAAATCTTATCGATACCGACTTGGAGCAGACTAAAAAGCTGTTGCTTCAAGCGATCGCCATTGAGCCTTCAGCTAATACCTACTACTATCTGGGTTTGATTTACGGTACACAGTTACAGTGGCAGAAAGCGATCGTCAATCTAAATCAGGCAATTGCGCTTAATCCGACCTATACTCAGGCTTTCAGTAAGTTAGGAGAGGGTTATCTAGTTGGTTTGGCTCAAGCAAAAACGGCGATCCCCTTTCTTGAGCGTGCCATCCAAATAGACGATCAACACATAGCCTCCTATCGGCTTTTGGGAACAGCTTACCTACACTTGCATCAACATGAACAAGCGATCTATCATCTGACAACGGCAGTTAATCTTGAATCAGCTGATGTTGAATCACAATATCTGCTGGGATTTTCCTATTATCAGCAGGGCCAATTTCTCGCAGCGATCCCGTGTTTTGAAAAGGTGATCCAGCAAGACCCTTTCCATATCAAGGCTTACTTCAATCTCGGTAACTGCTATTTTCGGAGTGGGCAAATGGAACTGGCTCAAACAGCCCTCAGTAGATTCCAAGAACTGAATCAAGAGCAACAACAAATCCAGATCCTGAATCACTACTTGCTCAGGGATGCACAAGAACTGCAGTATAGTCAATCCAGTGAAATAGCGGTCAACCACAAAGCTGATCTGAAAAAATGGGATCAATTGATCAATCTGCTTCTCAAGTATCAGCTCTGGTCAGAGTCCATCGCTGCGCTGGAACAGGCTCAGAAAGTTGCCCTGAAGCAACAAGATCCAAAGCAGGTTGGTTATTCACAATTACTGGGCTCGGTCTATCTAAAAACCAACGCCTATCCGCAGGCGGTTCTCCTCTATCAGGAACTATTGACGAACGACCCGACTAATGCTGAATATCATCATTGCCTAGGCCAAGCGCATATGATGGGTAAAGACTATATTTCCGCCATCGATCAGTTTCAATTGGCAACCTATCTTCAACCGGACCAACCCGGCGATTATTTAAACCTGGCCAACGCTTATCGGCAAACGGGTAACATCTCTGAAGCAGATGTGGCCTGGCGAGCGTACCAAAGGCTAGTCCGGTAATGAAGCCAGATCTGGTCTTGTTGCTCCTCACACTGTTCGTATCTAGCCCGTCACCTGGAATTGAACCAATGGTTCAATTCATCGATGTTACCGCCTCCACAGGCATTGACTTTCAATATTCCAACGGCGCAACCGGTGACTATCATCTACCGGAAACACTCGGCTCCGGAGGGGCATTTTTCGATTACAACAATGATGGCCATTTAGACCTTTATCTGGTTAACAGCGGTGACTTGACTCATTCCGACATGGTCTGTCGTCTCTATCATAACAATGGAGATGGCACTTTTACTGACGTTACCACCGAGTCCAAAATGGATAGTCGTGGTCATTATGGACAAGGTGTGGCAACCGGGGATTACGATAATGATGGCGATGTCGATCTATACCGGACTAATTTTAGTGCCAACCACCTCTATCGTAATAACGGGGACGGAACCTTTACCGAAGTCGGCCAGCAAACCAGTGTTGCTGATCCATCATGGAGTACGAGCGCCACCTTTTTCGATCATGATCGGGACGGCTATCTGGACTTGTATGTGGTCAACTATGTTGATTATTCACTAACGGAGGCTTATCCTATCTGTTATGACGGTAAGATTCGGAGCTACTGCCATCCCAGGTTTTTTCAAGGTGTCCCTGACCGGCTCTACCGTAACAACGGTGATGGGACCTTTGACGATATCACCGAAAGAGCAGGTATTGAGGATCCTGGTGGCTCACATCATGGTAAAGGGTTGGGGGTCGTGGCCGCCGATTTTAACAACGACCGGTATCCCGACATCTATGTTGCCAACGATGATACCCCCAACTATCTGTTTCTCAATAATGGGGATGGAACCTTTCTGGAAATCGGAACTTTTACTGGAGCTGCCTACAGTGGTGATGGTGTCGCAGAGGCCGGGATGGGGGTTGACGCGGGTGATTATAATGGAGACGGATTTCTGGATGTTTTCGTTACCAATTTCTCTTACGAAACCAACACTTTATACCATAATAATGGAGACGGAACTTTCTCAGATGTCAGCTATCGTGCGCACCTAGGAGAAGAGAGCTATCTGAGATTAGGCTTCGGCACCAACTTTCTGGATTATGATAACGATGGTGATTTAGATCTCTTTATTGCTAACGGCCATCTTTCTCCCAGTATTGAGCAGTCAACGGATGCAGTGACGTATGCGCAACCTGACCAGCTATTTCAGAATAATGGTAATGGCACATTTACCGAAACCTCTCCTTCCGCTGGTTCTTACTTTCAACAAAAGCGTGTCAGTCGAGGTAGTATTATGGGCGATTACGATAACGACGGCGATTTGGATCTGGTCATCACTACACTGAATGGAGCGATCCTGTTTCTGCGTAACCAACAAGAAGACCAAAGTACCGGAAGGGCAAACTGGCTTAGCCTCAAGACCGTTGGTACCGTCAGCAATCGTGACGGGATTGGCACTCGACTGATTTTCAAGATTGGATCCCAACAACTGATTCGAGAGGTCCGCACCAGCGCCAGTTATCTTTCCAGCCATGATCCACGTGTACTTGTTGGGGCTTCGAGCTATCAGTCTATCGATCGCATTGAGATTCACTGGCCCAGTGGAATCAGACAGGCCCTTAAGGATGTGCCAACGAACCAACACCTGAAGGTTGTAGAGAACAAAATACCAGAATAAACTTTACATTGTATGTAATACTGTGATAGCATGGCATTTACGTCTGATATATCAGACGTCTCCTTCTTATTTACACATCGGCAGAGTTCGCAGTTGGATGTAAGTAGGATAGTAGCAGAACTAAAATGATGGGGGCAAAATTACCCCCTCGTAATTGATGGAATACGGAAAGGAGATAATAGGGTGAAAAAAACAGCTATTTTCTTTTTTTTATTTTTATCAGCAGTTGTTTTGATCGGTTGTGGTGGAGATGCAACCGAACCAGAATCGACCTCGTCAAAAGTCGATATTACGATGCCCAAAGGGGCCGAGGAAACGGTAGAAGAAGAAACTGTTGCCGAAGAAAAAGAGGTCGTTGAAGCTGGGCTTGCCAAAAAGGAGATTGTTTGGCCAAAGGACCAGGCCAAAATGATACTAATTCCAGCAGGGAGCTTTGAGATGGGGGACAGTCTAAATGAAGGTGAAAAGGAAGAACAACCCGTACACACGGTAGAGTTGGACGCTTTCTACATGGATGCTCATGAGGTCACGATGGAACAGTGGAAAAAGTTCAAAGGTGGGAAAGTCCTAGAACCGTGGGTCAAAGCTGCCTCTCCTGGCAATAAACACCCGGTGGTTGGCCTTCTTTGGGAAGATGCAGTGGCTTATGCCGAAGCAATGGGGAAGCGGCTGCCGACCGAAGCAGAGTGGGAATATGCGGCTCGCGGTGGGTTGGTTGGTAAAAGATTTCCTTGGGGTGACGACGACCTTGATGATGATGCTGTTCCCAGAGAACACGCTAACTTCGATGGGAAAGGGGGTAAAGATAAATGGGGTGATAAAACAGCCCCCGTTGGTAGTTTTGCACCTAACGGTTATGGCCTTTTCGACATAGCTGGTAATGCGTTCGAGTGGACACACGACTGGTTTAAGTATGAATACTACAAGAAATCACCCAGAAAAAACCCGACCGGGCCCAAAGTCGGCGATGACGTAAATGGGGCCAAAAAGGAACATGTGATTCGTGGCGGTTCAGCTTCACTCAATTCGTGGGCTTTACGTGTAGCCAAGCGTACTACTATTGCCAATAACACTTTTCATAAAGTCGCTTGGATTGGGTTTCGCTGCGTGGTTGATGTTAAAGATGGCCGTCCACAGCTTAGACCTGCTAATAAGAGGTGGGACGTCAAATAGCGTCTTGCTATATAGGAGTGAACAGTGAATGACCATAACGTTCAAGAGAAATTAGACCAATTAGAAAGGGATGGGTATCTGCTGATTGAAGGTGCTCTCTCACCTGAAGTGACGGAGCACCTTCGACAGCGAATTAACTGTGCCCGGGAACAGGGATGGGAAGAGGGGCTAAACTCGGTTGGCAATATGTGGTTTGACACATTACTGGATCGAGAACCCGACACCTATCAACCCCTGGTCGGCCATCCCAGTGTCCGTCCCTATCTGGAAGGAATGATGGGCAAGCAGTGTCAGTTGCGCAGTTTTCGGGCGCATATCAACCCGGGCCCCTATCTGCAAGAGTGGCATCTGGACTTCTACGGTTACTGGCACGAAAAACGGGAAGCCGAAAAATATCCCTATGCTGTTGACACTATCAGTTTCAATACCACTTTCTATTTTCAAGACAACAAACCTGGATCCGGCCATCTCAAATTTGTCAAGAATGGTCACCGGGTTGAACCTGAGCATCTTTATCCAGTCGACCGGCCTAAATTTGAGGCTTGGTGTGAAGCCCAGGAACACGCTATTCTGCGTCCGATGGCGGGCGACTGCGTCGTTTTTATGAACCACATGCCGCACCAAGGAGCCAAGGAGCGAAACGACATGGAACGAAGCAATGTGGTTTGTCATTACCAAGTCACTCCCATGCACGATGGGGTGCACTATGTCTCGCGGCCACGAGGTTACGTCGGTACTTTTCCTTTTGTAGACTAATCTCCTGGCTCGATTTCGTACGTGTTAAGTCTAACTATATATCTCAGATCTAAGACTGGTTGAGTCTTAGTTTGATATTTATTGAATCGTTCGTTAATGATTTCGAAATAATGTACTTGTTTTAAAGCATTAAAGGAGTAAGATTTCAATCATGCAACATCTAAAATACGGTTTAGTTTCCGGCCTGCTATTAGTTTGTCTCATCGTTACCATACCTGATGCAAACGCCAAAGTGTTGTTTGAAGAAGACTTTGAAGGAGGCAAACTTGATGAAACCAAATGGCACCCCAAAGCCGAATGGAAAATCATGAAACCGGAAGAGAAACTGGCAGCCCTCGGCAAAGGTATTATGGATACAGCGGCAGGTCAGGCCAACACCACCAAAAAGAAAGATTTTAAAGACTTTGTTTTTGAAGCCGACTTCAACGCCAAGAAAGATGGCAAAATTACTGGGTTTGTCTTCGCTGCCCAGGATTTGGCCAATAATTTCTACATGCACCAAATTTCGGCCACCGGTTCGGGACATACACCGAACAACCTGCGCTGGCATATCCGGCTTAAAGGAGCTTGGCAGGTTTTCCCCGAAGCTTTCTTGAAAGGTGAAAAAGTTGACCCTGAAATTTGGTATCGATCCCGTTGGTTTATCAAGAACTATAATTTCAAGGTCTTTGTGTTGGAATCGGAGGATTTCTGGAAGGACCCTCGTGGTGCAAAGATGCGTAAAATCGCTGACTGGACCGATAAGTCGAGACAGTTCCGTTCTGGTGCCGTTGGTTTCCGGGCCTCTGGTGGTGAGCATATGCAGTACGATAACGTGTTGGTGTATGAGGACGGAGATGACCCATTTGCAGTGGATGTTTCGGATAAAGTAACTACTAAATGGGCTAAAATCAAGACTCGGAAATAAGCCAATTTTTTAAAATAAAGGCTTAGGCCTTTTAAGTTTATTAACCTACATGCTAGATAAAGAATAAGGTGATTTTATGAGTCGATCAGTCAGAGGAACCCTTTGGGTTTCCTTGTTTTTGTTAATGTTTATCGGTGTCTTTGCTAGCCATGCAACGACCTTGCTAGAAGAGGACTTTGAGGGGGGTAAACTCAACGAGTCAAAATGGAACGCTAAAGCCGAATGGAAGCTTATCAAACCAGAGGCCAAAGTTGCCAAATTGGGTACAGGCGTGGTCGATATCAATGGTGGCCAAGCCAATTTTAGCAAAAAGACAGATTTCAAAAACTTTGTTTTTGAAGCTGACTTCAACGCCAAGAAAGATGGTAAAATTACCGGTTTTGTTTTTGGCGGACAAGATCCAGATAATTATTATATGCATCAAATTTCGACTAACGGTTCAGGTCATACACCCAACAACGTGCGCTGGCACACTCGTTCCAAAGGTGCGTGGGCAGTTGATCCTAAGCCATTCTTAGGTGGAGAGAAAGTGGAGCCGGAAGTTTGGTATCGGTCCAAATGGATTGTTAAGGATTTTAATTTTAAGGTTTGGGTTTTAGAATCAGAAACTTTCTGGAAAAACCCGGCTGGAGCAAAAATGCGCAAGATCGGTGACTGGACAGATCCAAAGAAATCATTCCCTACGGGGGCGGTTGGCTTTAGATCTTCTGGAGGCGAACACATGCGATACGATAACGTGCTAGTCTATGATATTGGTGATAATCCACATGCCAGCGGTACGGCTGTAGATCCACACGGGAAACTGGCGGCTACCTGGGCTAGTTTGAAAACCAACCGCTAGATGTTTCGCAGTGCAGAGGGTTCGAGGCTTGTCTCGACCCCTCTCTTTTCCCTATAATTTTCCTACTTCTAACAAAAAGATGTAGAGAAGGTTTAAAGCCTTTCCTATCCCCTTCTCCCCCGCCTCTATTTAACCTATCTCGACCATTAGGCTTTGCCACATACCCGTCCTGCTATTCGTCAAACTCGAGTATAGAGAGGATGTATGTGGTTTGTGTAACTCCCCGCTGCTTCTAAGTATTTTTTCTACAGCTTGACTGATCGTCCTGCCCTTCCGTATTAAAGTAGGGTTCCCGACTGGAAAGCTAACAATAATAGAAAATTATATTTTAAGCGTAATTATGGTAAGTCAGAATCTCAACAAGAATACACATTACCAAAAAATGAGAATGAAGTGTAGATGGAAGTCTCTATTTACGTTTGCACGAGCACAGATAAGGCTTGCCTTGGATCATAAAATCCAACTTGTCAGGATAGATCTGGCATCGATCTTAATCTTTCTGCTCAGTTGCCAGTTACAGATCGTCTTAGCTGATAAAACTCTTTACCTTGAAAAGGGAATTCAAGCTGCGGAAAAAGGAGATTTCCAAGCAGCCATAAACCAGTTTCGACGAGCTATTCAACGAGACCCACAAAATACTTCCGCCTATTTCTACCTCAGTCGAGCCTACCAGGAAATCGGCGATTTAGAGTTTGCCTTGACAGCTTGCCAGCAGGTGATTAGCCTTCGCCCGGATCTGGCCGATGGGCACAACGATTTAGGACAGATCCTACATCGGCAAGGACAATTTCAAAAGGCAATTAAAGCTTATCAGCACGCCATTAAGCTGGGACCAAAATCAGCCCATTTCCATTATAATCTAGGAACTGCCTACCATACTCTGGGGCAATTTTCCAAGGCTAAGACTATATACCAGACAGCATTGAATTTGGATCAACAGTTTACACCCGCTCGCTACAACCTAGGTGCAATTTATCAGAAGCAGGGGCGGGTCAACGAAGCTATTGAAACCTACGAACAGGTTTTAAACGAGGTTCCAGATCATACCGACGCTCATCAGAGTTTAACTTTTGCTGCGACCGAAAAACAGAAACTATTTGGTCAATTGATTCTGAAATACCAGACGGCTATTGCCATTCAACCGGACGAGGCCAATAATTATCGCAAGCTGGGTTTAGCTTACTACCATACAGGTCAATGGTTGCAAGCTATCCAAACGTTAAAGATCGCCCTGCAAGTTGATCCTGATTCTGAGCAGCGGTGGGCTGACCTTGGGAAAGTCCAATCTCAACTGGATCGACATGTAGAACATCAGCTTCAGCGTTACAATCGAGCAAGCCAAACCACAGAAACGGCGACTAGAATTGGGCAAATCCATTTGGCGTCTGGTCAGTTAGCGTCAGCAGAAATATATTTTCGACGAGCACTGAAACTCGCTCCCACCTATCCAACGATACAGGCTAATTTGGCTGAAGTGTTGTACAAGCAAAATAAATGGGATGAAGCAAAGAAAATCTTTCAGCAGATCATCCGATATTATCCGAAACACGGTAATGCTCACAAATATTTGGGGCTAATTGCACATCAACAAAAGTTACCCCACCAGGCTTTGAAACATTTGGAGGTTGCCAATAATCTCAACCCAAACGACCCGACAACCTGCTATTATCTTGGTTTAGCTGCCAACCGAGCTAGTAACGTCACCCGTGCGTTAGCCGCCTACCAATTGGCTAGCCGATTAAAACCAGACCTGGTCGATGTTTATGCCAGTTTAGGTGATATCTACCTACAATTAGGGAAGACCAATGCCAGCCTCATGTTTTATAAAAAGTTTATCAACATGGCTCAGTATCAGCCTGACCTTGAACACAAATTGGATCGAATTAAGGCCAAAACAGTTGAACTGACAAACGAAACGGAGAGGTTAAAGAGCCAATAATTAACCCACGACTTTGTATCAAGCATTTAGTCACTTTTAGTCCCTTTAGCCATAATTAGACCTCTGGACTATGAGCTACCAACTTTGCCCCCTCGGTGTCGCAGGTTTCCCTTCCTGATACAGGCTTTCGGCTGCCGCTGCGGTCAGTTTGGCCTGCTCTGACAATCCTTTGGGTCATCTTCCTGTTCGACCCCGGGTCCGTTCCCAAATCAGTCCCTGCTCTCGAGCGTTGGTGGTATCGATGGAATCGTTCAGTCTCTGCAGCCTAACACCCTGCTCCAGCAGTTGGTTGACCAGTTGCACCAGGTGAGTCAGGCTGCGGCCCAACCGATCCAGTTTCCAGACTACCAGCACATCACCGTTGCGCAGGTGGGCCAAGCATCTGTTCCAATTGCGGTCGTTTGGTTTTGGCTCCGCTAGCTATCCCCTGATAGATCTTCTGACAACCGGCTGACTGTAGAGCATCGATCTGCAGTTGCGGACTCTGTTGAGCCGTACTAACCCGGGTATAGCCCATTTTTAAGGTGAAGCAGCCACTTCTGTTTCGGTCAACTGATGGATCATAACCATAATTAAAACCTGTTTCTCAAAAACAGTATTTTATAGCGGATTGGGGGCTAAAATCCAGCCATTTCAGGCTGGCCCGGTGGTATCAGAAAAAGGGTCCTTTTTCTGTTACGGTCACCGGGAACGTTCCCAGTGAAAAACCAGAGTGGACACCGGTGTCCTGTCTCGATAATAGCAAGGACTAAAGGTCCGGTATTACTTTTAGTCCTTGCTATCACTGGTAACGTTACCAGTGAGAACCGGTTTCATACTAGAAGCTATTTCAAAACTAAATACAATTTAAACT
>JASMLX010000121.1 GCA_030748495.1 Candidatus Poribacteria bacterium
GGCGGATCGATGCCTGCTGAGTTATTTTTGAATCAGAAAATCACGCTAGATGTTGCACTAGCTATGTAAATTCGGGTATGGATTGAATCCAGGTTTCGATAGCAAATTGAGCAGATTGGTTGCTGAAATGGACCATCCTGATCCTTCCAAAGCACAGGAAGCATAAAATTATTTAGGCACGGAACTTCTGCCGAGCAACACGCCTACGGAGGATGAAGTAATGTCTTCTATGCTTACGATTGGGAAACATAGTAAACACCAGCTCTTCCATAGGGCGCACTTCTTCGAAGCGATGTTACCCAAGTGCCGGACACTGTTCCTGGCATGTGGGAAATCAGTGACCAAAATTAAAATCAGGACCGTTCATGGGATAATCGATCTCTATGATAATGTAGGAGAAAACTGACCATGGTTAAGCCCTATCACGAATTACATCGTCCCCAATTTCATTTTACGGCCAAAAAAGATTGGATTAACGATCCCAACGGTTTGGTCTACTATAAAGGGGAATACCATCTCTTTTTTCAACATAGCCCCGGCTTCATCGGGCACGCGCCTAATACTTGGGGACACGCCATCAGTCTGGACCTGGTCCACTGGACCCAAATCGAGCCAGCGATAGAGCCGGATGATTATGGCTGGATCTGGTCCGGTTCCGCGGTGGTAGATTGGCATAACACCTCTGGTCTGCAAGAAGGTGATGAAGCGGTGATTGTGGCCTTCTATACCACAGGTGGTTTCGGCGATCCGCCGACGCCCTGCGTCCAAGCCATTGCCTACAGTAACGACTGTGGTCGCACCTTCACCAAATATCCGGAGCCTGTGCTTGACCATATTCGTGCCCACAATCGTGATCCAAAGGTCAGTTGGCACGAAGCCTCGGAGCAATGGATTATGGCCCTCTACCTCGATGGTGATGATTTTTCACTGTTTAGCTCCAAAAACTTGAAGCACTGGGAGCGACTCTGTGACGTGGAAGTCGGTGGTACGGGTGAATGTCCTGATCTGTACGAATTACCCGTAGATGGAGAGTCAGAAAATACGCGGTGGGTACTGTGGGGGGCCGCTGGAACCTACCGCATCGGCACCTTTGATGGGCAGGCATTTATCCCAGAGACTAATACGCTCCGCGCGGAGCTTGGCCTCAATGGTTACGCAGCCCAGACCTGGAGCGATATTCCAACCCAGGATGGACGGCTTATCCAGATATCGTGGATGCAAGGGGGGCATTATCCCGCCATGCCGTTTAACCAGCAGATGTCTTTTCCCGTGGAACTTTCACTGCGAACCACCACCGAGGGTATTCGACTCTTCCGCCAGCCAGTTCGCGAACTCGAAATCTTACACACCCATACACTCCAATGGACAGATTATACCCTGAAGTCGGGGCTTGACCGTCAAGCAGTTTTTAAGCGCTATGGTCCAACCTGGCAGGACGAGTTGCCGCACGTTCTGGCAAATCTCGCTATCGACACCTCTTGGGACCTATTCGATATCCGTATCGAGTTTGAAGTTCAAGATGCTAAAGCCTTTGGGGCAATTATCCGTGGACATCATCTTGTCTACGATGCGGTCAATGAGGCGTTCACTTATCTCGAACAGGAAATACCGGCCAAACTTGACGACAACGGACGGTTACGCTTGCAACTCTTGGTAGACAGGACATCTCTGGAACTTTTTGCCAGCAATGGGCAGGTATCGGCTTCATTTTGCTTTCTGCCTGGTGCCCACGACACTCCTTTGGAGTTTTATGCGCGGGAGGGAAGTGTGCGTCTCATTTCGCTAACTGTCCATGAACTGGCAGCGACCTGGAACTGATGAGAATCAGTACTTATTCACATAAAGATGCAAAATCGAGGGTAATGGCAATGGTAAAGTGTCAATATCTGCTAAAATCCAATGTGGGCAAGGATTTTAGCAGATTTATTACCAACCTTAACATTGTGGGGGAATTCGATCCCGAATGGTTGGATTCAAACCTCGATTTAGCTAAACTAACGGTCTAAATTTCTTCTCAGAAATTCGGGAACGTTGAACATGCCTGTTTCTCACTGTTATGATAGAACTTACCGCTTTTCATACCGTGAATTCAAGTTTCAAGTGCAACCGAAAATTTAATGCTAAAGAACACCTAATTCGGCCTTTGAAAACCGAGATATTTTCGTGGTCTGTGGTTTAATTTGTTCATGACCATCGAAACATCTTTATCAGAGATGTTAGGTAAAGATTTCCGTTCCCTTGTTTGTCTTGAACAATAAACTGATCAATAGACTCATGGCTGACTGTGATCTGAGGTTCACGACCAAGCCATCGGCTGATTGGCTCCGGACTCGAGTCGTCTTTCAACAGACGGGTAACCAGACTCCAGGTGGGCGGAGAAATTCGGCTACTAACACTTTTTAGCCGCCGTCTCTGGGCCAAATGAGGGGCCGGTTTAGGGCCATACTCTCGAAGGCCGCCATTGGGTCTCATTTCTCGACTGATGGTCGATTGACGAACTCCGACAATCCTGGCCGTTTGAGTTTGATAAAGCCCTACTTTGATCAGCGCATCAATCTGGTATCTTTGTTCCAGCTAAGCGGCGAGTAGTTGTTCATTTGTGTCCTCTTTTCTGGGTCGGTTAGAAAAGCATCAGCCTAGCCTACCGTAGCTTACCTTTCATGCCGACTCAGAAGAGTCGCACTTGAAACTTGAATTCACGAAGCTAATCAAGCTGAGATGCAGTCGGTTATTCCTGCCAAGAAAAATATAAAATGTCAGAGAAATTACAACTAAGATTGATACAAAATGCAGCCTAGAGTCGAAAATGCGTTCTGGCATCTAAAACGGTGGGGTGGAATGGCCACAGGTAATTGTAAAAATTCAGACTCTTTTTTCGCCGCCATTCATACTACGGTGTATGTTCTTATGGGCTATACTCGTAACTACATTGTGTAACAGCTTGAACATGGTAAGAATTTAGGGCTCGATTGATTTCAACCAATTGTTGTCCTTCAATTAATATGGTAGAGACTGTGAATCAATAGCAGGTGCGGCTTTGAAAGACAAAGCCAAATTATCTGGCATCAAAGATTGGAGATGTTCGGAGAAAGTATAATCAGCCATTATTTCTTCTAGTTTATCAATCTATGTCGACAAACAATTTGGTCGATTTGCCATCAGATTGGCATTGGCCGGAGTTGTCCCACTCAATTTCATGATTCAAGTCACACCTTGAGTGGAATCAATAATTCCTTTTTAGCCAAATCGTTAGGTAAAACAGATTAAGTTTGCTGATAGCATTGTTTAACTTTTGATCCTCATTCCGTAGTCATTTGTAAAGATGCCAATTGGAGAGGCGGAATTTTAACCCACAAATGACTACCATTACCTGAAATAGCTCTAATAGGTGATTGAAATCCATTCTCCACAAATCAATTGATAATCAATTCTGCCACCTTAATCGTGGCTTCCAATTCTTGCTGATTGCTAGATTGATTCTTAGAATCTGGTCGAATAGCATCAATATCAACAACTATAAAATTGACAGTTTCAGTATCTCGCTTTCTGCTGACATTGACTTTATTTCGTTGATTAACCAATATAGATGTTGATGGCACCATTATAAGATTGACAAAATTGAACGATTTCTGTGAGTGGAGATAGCAATTTTAAGGCAGGTGAATTGTCACAAAATGTAAACACAGCTTACACTTTAGTTTTATCGCACTTCATCATTGTTAAATGTCTGAGAACTTCTATTTTTATCATTTTCTCCAAGCATAAAAAATCTAATACCTTTTGGATACTGGCTTTTTCGGGGTTGATTTGCCGTTTTTTATGTGAGTTTTTTTAATTATTTTCCTATAATATATTATCGATAGTTTGGAAACAACTTGGGAGTGGAATGGAGTAAAAAATTGCTATTGTGTTACAGGTTGTTCTTCTGTCTCAAAGGCGGCATTCTCTTGAACTAGTCTATTTTTTTCGGTAAAATAGATTAATAATTTTCACCTCTTCGCCTTCACGATTACTACAGAACAAGTGAAAAAATCTTTGAGAAAACTGTTGTATGGACTTCCCAATTCCAGCAAAAGAGGAAATTGTCCTACTTTTTTGTGGCAGTTACTATATTTTTTTTTGGGGGGTATTTTAAAATGAAATGCTACTGATAACATGCTCGTTTTTGTTAACGAGGTACAAATTCGTAATGATCCTATATCCTATCTCGCGGACTGGAGATGAATACAGCATCAACCGCGAAATCGGTCTTCAACAACCTTATCCGTTTTATTATTGAACGTCATGGCAAATCAAATATAACAATTGCTATTGGAGAATAAGATCATGCCTAAATTTGAAAAAAACGTCATTAGCGGTAGACAAACACAGGTCATTTTTAGCGATGCCAAGGCCAATCAATACGCCTTACCGGCAGTCAATGTTGCCAATACCAGCACTGTCAATGCAGTACTAGAGACCACGGTTGAGTTGAATTCACCGGTCATTATCCAATTCTCGAGTGGGGGGTGCCAGTTCTTTGCTGGAAAAGGTCTGAGTAACGAGAACCAAAAAGCGACTATCGCTGGTGGTATTTCGGGAGCAATGCACGTTCACCAGTTGGCAGATGCGTACGGTGCTAGTGTTATTTTGCATACGGATCACTGTCCTAGAGAGGCTTTAGCATGGGTTGATGGATTGTTAAAAGCTGGAGAAGAATTTTACCAAGTTCACGGCAAGCCATTGTATTCATCGCACATGCTTGATTTATCAGAAGAACCAATTGAAGAAAATATCGAAACTTGCAAACGATATCTGGAGCGCATGCATGAGATTGGTATGACTTTGGAGATTGAGCTAGGTATCACTGGTGGTGAAGAGGATGGGATAGACAATACAAACGTGGATAGTAGTAAGTTGTACACCCAACCAGAGGAGGTTGGATACGCCTATAGTGAACTGATGAAGGTCAGCGATCAGTTTACCGTGGCCGCAGCTTTCGGTAACGTGCATGGTGTATATAAGCCGGGCAATGTTAAATTGACGCCAGTAATCTTGGATAATTCACAAAAATATGTACAGGAAAAGTACAGTACTGACCAGAAACCGATTAACTTTGTCTTTCATGGCGGGTCTGGTTCGACAGTAGATGAAATTCGAGAAGCTATCTCGTACGGGGTAGTTAAAATGAACATTGATACTGACTTACAGTGGGGTTTCACTACTGGTATCCGCGATTATTTTAACCAAAAGGCCGACTATCTACAATCCCAGATCGGTAACCCGGAGGGCGACGACAAACCCAACAAAAAGTATTATGATCCGCGTATTTGGATCCGAGAAGGCGAACTAACCTTCAAACAACGTTTAATCCGTTCTTTTGAGGACCTGAACAACGTCAACCGTAACCAATGAAAGAGATTTCTATTCGATTTCCCTGACGTATAAAACTTGCTCTAAGGACTCTTAATGCAAGTTTGGAACGATATTGTGATCAGAAACTAATTGGCGTTAATTTGGCTATTCGACTAACTGTTAAGGCTTACTTTTCCTCAAAGTTACCGCGGGAATAGTCCCCAATGATATGTCAATTTCCTTTCCCCAATCCACATGTTCACTTTTGACAACTAAACGCACCGATTAGGATGGAAACACAAACTTAATTCCCGCACTTTTTCTTAGATTGTTGCCCCGTCCGTGAGCGTTATTATTCTGCAATACTTGGATTAGAGCCATCACCGTTTCCTCGGTATCTGAGACCGTACTTGCCCTAATACCTCAACGGCACCCAGCTGAACATAAAAGGCTCAATCTTCCTCAAATAAATTTAATATCACAATCGAGCTCCTTATATTCCTCTATGTCTTCGGCATGTAGTTCGTTATCATCCAAGCGAAATGTAGTCAGGTTGGTCGGGTGACCAATTTCAAGGGAAATCACCTTGATCTGGTTATTGTACAAACTGAGACTAGGTTCATGGAATTGACCAACTGTAGACTTTATTGACCGAATTAAAACACTTAATAGCCTCTCCGACCCTACCAAGTTTATCCTACTTTTTGCAACAACAGAATTTAGTGAAATTCGATTTAGATTGTCCGTCATAGGCGACTATTAATAATCACTAAGGCTGGAAGTAGAATGTTGGATTATGGAAATATCTGGTATTTTACTGGTTGCGGGAATGCCTACTCGGATGGGACAACCCAAACAGCTACTTCCCTTTGGTTTGCAACACGATCATAGAGATGGTGATCATCAATCCTTGCTGGACTCCCAATTAGTTGAAGTAGTGGTCGTCCTGGTCCATCAGCGACATCGAATCTATCGGCAGATCGAGCTGAAACTGACCGAGCACCGACTGCGAACCGTTGATAACCCGGATTATTTTCACAATTTGAAAAGGCTAGGCAGCTAGATCCAACCGCCCCTCAGATCCATTTCAATTTGTATCGTCTTTACCAGAAAACAGGAGACCAGCACCGTGCGCAACAGGCTTTCCAGCACTACCAACAGTTTCAATAGGCCGGGTGGATTCCGGTGGGCACTCTTCCTTCTCCTGCCATCTCAAAGGTAAAAACCCGACCGCAGCCCAGTATCGGTAGTTGGCAAACGGTCAGAGGTGAAGCTTGGTTAAATAAAGCTGACGCCGCACACTTAATCTATCCGGTTGGGGCAACCCCCATCTATTGGCACCAGTTTTATCGGTTTTCGGCTGGTAAAGCAAACCATAGATCAGATCCTGAATGTTGAGGCTCATCGTTGTTGGTTTGTTGACAGTGCTAATAATATATCGCCTACCAGCAAAGGGGACCGCTATAGAATCAAAAGACCAGAAGGATCAGCCATATGAGCCAAGTTAGGCTTGAGGTAGCCCAAGCTTTTTCCTTCTTCTCGGTGTGGCAAAGAGACCTTCACTGCGTCTGGACTGATGACAGCGTCTTCGCCAAGATCTTAAACCCGACAAGAGTCTAGATGCCTTTCCGATGGAAGACAACAACGGCAAGAAGAAAGAACGAGTTTCGTGGACGTAGACAAGGGTTATGCTGGCCAGATTCCAACCACTATCTATCTGGTACAGGAAGGTTGATACTTCGGCACGGAACTTGGCCAAGACAACCAACTGAGTGCAGAAAGCGTTCGATTGGGTACTCGATCAACGAGCCTTGTTCAACCCAGGTCGAATAAAGTGATGGATTTAAAGGCGAATATCTGTCACAATAGGGACAATCCATCAAATGGAAACATAATAACACAAAAGGATTAAGGATAGTTGTTAAAAGTGGCAAACTATCCAGCGGAGGAGTTTTAGATGAATCATCAGGATAATCGACCTATTCGTCTGGGTGTCGTCGGTGCAGGTCGAGGTAGATCTTATATGAACGTCTCAGAGGCAGTTGGATTTGAACTCGTTGCCATCTGCGACACCTGGGAAGAAAAACTAGAGCGGGTAGGGCGAGAACTCAACGTTACGACCTATAATGACTACGATCGGTTTTTGCAACACGACACCGATGCCGTAGTCCTGTGTAACTTTTTTCATCAGCACGCTCCATTTGCGGAGAAGGCTTTCTCTGCCGGGAAACACGTTATGAGTGAGTGTGCAGCCTGTCATACTTTGGCTGAAGGGGTCTCTTTAGCTCGCGCTGTTGAGCGTAGCGGCAAGATCTATATGTTTGCTGAAAACTATCCCTACAGTGCCTATAATCAGGAGATGCGCCGACGCTATCAGGCAGGGGAGATTGGCGACTTTAAATACGGCGAGGGTGAATATGTGCATCCGGATCCGGCCGAGGTCAAGCTGGCACGCAGTTGTGGCTGGGATCACTGGCGGAACTGGATTCCATCCACCTACTACTGCACCCACTCCATCGCCCCTGTCATGTACATTACCGATACCCGGCCAGTCAAAGTTAACGGTTTTGTCGTCCCTTACGACACCGATGATCCTACACAAACCCGACACGCTAAACGGAGTGATACCTGTGCTATCATCATCTGTCGGATGGACAACGAAGCGGTGATGAAATCGCTGCACGGTGCCTTGCGAGGGCACGGCAACTATGTACGTATTCACGGGAATAAAGGACTAATGGAAAATTGCCGGCACGGTGATAAGGGACGACTGCGCATCTGGCGAGAGCCGTGGGAAAAAGAGACGGATCAGCCAACGGAAGAGGTATATAAACCAGGCTTTGCTGTAGCCGCAGACCTGGCCACCAAAACCGGACATGGTGGGGGAGATTTTTTCACCAGTTACCATTTTGCCCAAGCTATCCGGACCGGAGAACAACCGTACTTGGACGTATATCGCGGCATCGACATGAGTATCGTCGGCATTTTGGCCTGGCAGTCGGCTCTAAACGATTCGGCTCCGATTAAGGTGCCGGATTTTAGGAGTGAGCAGATCCGCAAACAGTACGAAAATGACGATTGGTCGCCGGATCCAGAGCGAAAAAGGGAGGGACAACCACCGTCCAGTATTCTGGGTGAGATTGATCTACCAACTGAGGCCAAAGACTTGGCACGGGAAATCTGGGCCAAACAGGGGTATGCCGTTGACATCTAACCGTTACGGTCAATCTCGTCTGATATATTGAGCAGATTCAAAGCCTGGCGGGAAAATGGCTTCTTCGTCATAAACCAGTTGAAACAGGTTGGTATTGAGGATGTCGGCTCCAGTCAAATCCAGTACCGCTGAGGTTGACCCCGGTCAGCAGCACTCTGGTTGAGTAGAAAGCAGGATTGAAAAAGCCGTACTATATTTAGATTTAGTAACCCTTTCGCTCATTTTTCAAGGTGGGTACTGTCTGCTTTTACCGTTTGGGTTTTCTCCTTCGCCTCCTGGGATAAGAGGTCTCCACCGGCGCAAAAAAGCCAAGCTTGCTATTAACCACCCAACGAAGAGAATCTCCACCATCACGAACCGCGGATCCCCATAATGTCGTTCGACACCAGCGAAAAGATTGTCCAGTAGGAACCATTCCAACCGGTGCAGTTGGAGTACTTCGAAGCGGTGGGTATAGCGACTCATAAACCCTGCCGGAAATCCGTCTAAAACACCATCTGTGAAGCGGAGAAGGTAGTGGTCCCAGAGATCGTAGATCAAGGCCATCAGCATACCGTAGCCATAGCGAACATTCGTCCACAAACCCCAGGCGATAGTAGCGGCACCGCCTAGCATCCAGCCCCAAAAAACGAGGCGAGAAAATAACGATCCCGATGGACTGCCATCGTGGTAGGTAAAGATAGCCAGTGTATCGACCACGGCATGAGATAGGAAAGCGAAGATCAATCCCAGTGCCAACCAGGTCCATTCTGGAAGATTAGACCATCTGGTACGCCCATCTTTGCGTTTTGCCACCATCTGTCCCAGGTGAAGGCAAACCATACCTGAGAGAACATGAGCAGGAACCATCATAGCTAAGCACTCCTACATTTTAACTTTCTCGACCAAGGACCTAATTTTGCTGGCGGTACTCTCTACAGGCTGCGACATCATCCGCCAGATCTTCGCAACGGTTGTCATTTTAGCCGTTTCCCTTTGCCCCGCGAGGCCAAGAAACAATTCCTTGGTGAACGGGATCGTAATACAATCTGGATTCGGTGAAGGACATCCTGCGCGTATATGGTTACTACTCCTTGCTAAATATGAATGATCTCTTGCCTTGGATCGCCAAGTATATCAGCAAAGGTTGGGACGGAAATGCCAATGACAACCTTGCGTCAAGGACAATCTAACGCACTTATAGGATAGTTTTCGCAATCCCAGCCCCCGCATCATCTGATTGATAACTCCAAATTATACACCAAAGCCAAGGCTGAAACCTGGCTCAACTCCCTTTTATCACACAGATAGCGAAAACGATAAAGCTGGCGCTGTCTACCATTTTTCAGGCCTGAGAGGTACTGTGGATGAACAATCCCAAATTGGTAATCAAACAATAAGAAAAAGTATCTATGGACACCTGTTCCGGGTTAAAATGAGGATCTATATAGAACAAAAGGTTCTTAGGTTTAATCGCCCAGAACCAAACTTAGATAACTGGAAAAAGAGGTGTAAAATGAAGAATCAGAAAATAGGATTAATCGGACTCGGTTCTATGGGCGGTGAGATGGCGCTCAAGTTCCTGGCTGCTGGCCACGACTTAACCGTCTACGATATTAACCCTGAGCGGTTAGCGCCAAGTATTAGCGCTGGAGCAAAGATCGCCGATAGTTCGGCTGAGTTAACGCAAAAAGTAGATCTGGTTATGACCAGTCTCAGAAGCTCAGACATATGGGTGTCAGTGGCAGAAACCGAGCTACTACCTCATGCCGAACCGGGGCAAATCTTCATCGATTTTGGAACCACCACTGCCCATCAGACCCGCCGATTAGCAGAAGCCCTTAGTGAAAAAGGTGCGACGCTATTGGATGTACCGGTCAGTGGTGGACCTAATGGTATCAGAAACGGAAACCTGCATATGTTTGCGGGTGGATGTCGCGAGCAGTTCGACCGGTGCGTACCACTTTTCGCTGCTATTGGTGATCCGGAGCGAATCGTTTACTGTGGCCTCAGTGGGTCAGGTCAGATTGTCAAAGGGGTCAACCAACTAGCCATGGGACTGGGTGCTGCCGCCTACTTGGAGGCCGTTTCTTTCGGGGTTGGCAACGGAATAGAGGTCGAAGCTATCTGTCAGGCGGTCGGTGGAGAGGCGGGATGGCGTCAACATTTTGAGTCGATTGCCAATCAGGTTCAGCAAGGGAAAGGCAATCACGTCTATGTCAAGTTTCCCGAACTGTGTTACTTCCTCGACGAGGCTGAGCATCAGGGATACGAGATTCCGCTGACGCGTGCTTTGTACGATTTCTGTCGGCGAGAAGAGCTAATTGTACCTGATAATATGGGAAGGGATAGCCACCCGTTTTGGCATGCCTTGAGATGTGCGGTTAGACCATCAGGAGATAAAGCTGAACCTTCGGGAACCTAGATCGGCTTTATCCTCGATTCTGCTTCTCTATTTCTCTACTTTTCTATCATTTCCACCACGCCATTCCAGTCATCGGCAACACCTGTCTCCAAATAGCGAACCGCTTGTTGACGGTAGAGCTTTGCCACCTGGTCAGCAGGGAAGGTGGCTAGAATATCGGTCATGATTTTCTGAGCCTTATCAAAATCGCGTTGATAGTAGCAGTCAATTCCCTGCTTTAACCTAGTATGGGTGGATTTCTTTTGGTCTCTGAGATCTGCAGGATCGGCGTTGTAGATCTCATGAACGCTAATAACGCCTTTTCGGCCCTTGACCTGCACCTGTTCCATGAATCGTGACTGATAGTGTGATGCGTCTTGCAGGTGATCGAGAGTATCCTGGCTAACCAACATTGAACATTCGTATCGTTTGGTCAATCCTTCCAAGCGAGCACTGGTATTTACCACGTCAGAAATAACCGTACCTTCGATCCGTTCGCTTTCACCGATGATACCCAGCATCAGTTCTCCGGTATGAATACCGACACCAAGTTTGATCGGCATCAGTCCATCTTTCACTCGTTGTTGATTCAAGGTCTGGACCTCCTCCAATATCTTAATCCCTGCTGAAACCGCATCGTCCGCTGATTCTGGAAATAGTGCCATGATCGCATCACCCATGTATTTGTCGATAAAGCCGTTTTGCTGACGAATGACGGGCCCGATTCGTTCGAGCAGATCGTTGATGAAATCGAAATTCTCTTCCGGTGACATCTTCTCTGATAAGGCGGTGAAATCCCGGATATCAGTGAAAAGAACCGTCATGTTTAGCTGTTTTTGATCACCGAGTTTGACCGCGATAATATCGTCTTGACGACCCATATAGCTCAGCATCTTTTGTGGTACGAAACGGAAAATGGCCTGATTAATTTCAGCCAACTTTTGATTTAGCCGATGTAAGCTTTGATGGTTAACCGCAATTTCGCGGGCCAGGTAAACCGAGTAGCAAGTCAAATTAAATACATATCCTGCCATCACCGCGGGTTGAGTGTAAAACTGTTTATCGAGGAATCCGAAGTCGATCAGGACATTGTAAAGAATGGTTACCTCGAAGGTGATAATACCGAGAATGAGAACCCCGGATCTTTCCCGTTTTTGAAAACTGAGTCGAATGACAATCCGAAACATCTCAACCAGTTGAGCAATGGCTGTTACGTGGTAAAGATGCTGTAGCAGCCCATAACGCTCGTAACCGATCAAGCCGAGTTCAGCGGGGATTTTGGTGATGAAAACCAGACTCCACATCACAACAAATAGAAAGAACCGTCTGGGCAAAACGTCGAGTGAAACAGCATAAACGAACCGGAGCCCAGCCAACCAGGAGATAGCGAAGAAACCGTAGAATACAGTTAAAGAGTGGGTGAAAAACGGGTCAGATACCGAAAACCAGAGGGCAAAGGTTAAACCACTAAACAGTACGAAAACGGCATAATACAGATTTTCGCGTAGATCAGGATAAAAGATAAAGATAAACAGGTGAAGGACTGCCAGTGCCAGCGAAAAACCGAGGACTGAAAACTGAAAGATAGTTGTGCCCCGGACTAGCTGTGTTATCTCTTGTGCCTGAATAAGGGAACTACTACCGATTTGAAAGGTGAATCCGCCATGCCCACTCTGATGTGGTAGAGCAATCAAAACCGAATTTTGACCGGCTTTCAGGTCAGCTGAATACTGACGAATCGCAAATTTCTCAGAGGGTAGTGGTGGCTGATCAAGCAGTAATTCACCGTTTAGCCACAGACGAGCGTCGTCGGTACAACCGATCGAGATCAGGACAGTTTCGGCTTTTAAGCTATCAAATTTCCGGTAGGCATAGGCTGTCAAGATCCGAGATTCGTATTTAGACCTCTTCTCACCCACACCACCAAATAGTGCAACTACCGAATGGGGAGCAGTATACGGTTTCCATGTTTTTTCGCTAATCGGATGATCGGTTTGGCCCCTCACCGGAAGAGGTCGGTCATCTAGAATGTATTTCGGTCTCTGATCAGAGAACGTCTCAAGGCCTTGAAGAATGAACCAATCTGTCACAAATGTGCCATTTAATTCTACCGGTTTTAGTTCTGGTTCTGGTTCTGTCGGTGAGCAAGACGAAAAGAATAGGGAGACAATTAAGACAACGCCAACTATTTCTAGTAGTGTGAAATAGCTCTTCAATTTTGGCATCTAATAGAACCATCCGCCCGTGTTTCTATTTTCGGTTGATATTTTATACCGAATTAGACTTTTCTAACAAGGGCTACTTAAGCCCTAACCTGAAGATATGGTACAATCACGGTCAATTTTGGATATTTAAAATTAGAAGCGGATACATTCACAGTACACCACTCCCGTTAGAGAATGACATACTATTTATGGAAATCACAATCAAACGAATTGACAAAGATCTACCATTGCCAAAGTACGAAACCGATGGAGCTGTCGGCTTCGACCTATTTTGTCGTCAGCCAACGACGATCGCACCGAAAACCGTCGCCCTAATCCCCGCTAATGTAATCATCGAAACGCCGCCGGGTTATATGCTGATGGTCACTTTGAGAAGCAGTACTCCCCGCAAAAAAGGGTTACTGATTCCACACGGCGTCGGTATTATCGACCAGGACTATTGTGGCCCAGAGGATGAGATTTTAATTCAAGTTCTCAACTTTACAGACCAAGATGTCATTATCGAACGAGGTGACCGTATTGCACAGGGAATCTTCGTCAAAGTGGAGAATGCTAGCAGTGGTATCAGTTGGCGCCAGGTGGATCAAATTGGACCTGATCGCCAGACACGTGGTGGATTTGGTAGCACCGGTTCGTAAGAAAACAGTTAATTCCTAACCATCGGTGCTAGATATCAGAATGACCATTTAAAAGTCAATGGTCCTCCGATTAATTTCTTGGGTATCGGCAAGAACTATTTCGTCCCTGAATGTGCAGCGACGTCACTTGTAAGACCGGTCAAAGAACCGTGGTAGAGGTTAAAATCACTGGGAGTGGTGGGTATCAAAACGGCAAAATTGCCGATCTTCCCATCCTGTAGATGGTGGCGTTCCGCAACCAGAAAGACGGTCAGGAACAAATGACCACCTGGTTATGACTCGACCAAACACGGATAGGGCAGAACTATCCTAACCTGTTTAATCCTGAAACTGGATACCCTTTGGATCTGCCAGGGTCCTAAAGTGACTGTTACTACCTATGATATGCAGCGTCAATAGGTCCCTGACAACTGTAGCCGGGGCTGATGATAGCTGGACAGTTGGTGAGCACAGACCGGGCAGTTCACTGGGATGGCCAGACTGAGAGTAGTGAGAAGTGTAGCTTTGGCGCTTATTTCTACCAGATTGAAGCGGATGGTTATGCTGAGTTACTCATGATTTTTTTATTGTTTTAATGTTCCTTGTCTCTGGGTACGCGTACCACAGAAAAATTTTAAATTCAAATGCGAATGCCGTCGCTTCTTTGGTTACCGTAGTAGGTGTTTTTGGAACTTTTGTGGGGATTTTTTCGGGGTTGTTGGGATTTAATCCCGTTGCTATTGAAGCAAGCGTACCACCCCTGCTAGGAGGTATGAGGCTTGCATTTGTGACTTCAATTTTTGGCTTACTCATCTCTGGATTTATAAAAAGGCGTGCCCTTTTTTACAAGGCTGAAAAAGTTGAATCTGCTCAGGAGGTTGGTGAGACACCCGCTGAAGATATAATTAACCAGTTAATAAGTCTTAACCAGGCTCAACAATCAAATCAGGATGCTATGGAGAGTAGCCTATCGAGTATCCAAAAAGCATTAACAGGAGATGGTGAAACTACATTACTAACCCAATTAATTAGACTGAGAACTGGATTTTCTGACAAACTTGACGACCTCCAGGATACTTTGAGAGGCAGTCTAGACAAATTGGCTATATCTTTCGACAATTTTGCGCAAACGATGACTGAAAACGATTCTAGTGCTTTGATAGAGGCTTTAGAAGAAGTGATGAGAGACTTCAACTCAAAAATAAACGAGCAATTTGGTGATAATTTTAAACAATTAAATGAGGCTGTAGGACAAATTTTAGTTTGGCAAGAACAATACCAAAGTCAAATGACCCAGTTAGCGGAAGAATTTAGCATTGCTGCTGCTGCAAGCATTGATTCATCTAAACAATCTTTATCTGAAACTGCGAGGTACAAGGATGATTGATCTGATCCAACCGGTCCGGAGCGGATGTGGGTTGCTTGACGAGATTGAAGCCACGGATCCGGGTTGTCCCGGCGTGGCCTGCTGGTGGCTGGGCCAGAGCGGCTTCGTTCTCAAATCCTACGAAGCCATCGTCTACATCGATCCGTACCTGTCCGAGCACTTGACCCTAAAGTACGCCGACACGGGGAAACCGCACATTCGTATGACCGAGGCGCCCATCCAGGGCGAGGCCATCACTCACGCGGACATCGTAATCAGCACCCACAAGCACTCGGACCACATGGACCCGGTCACCGTTCCGTCGATTCTGGCTTCATCGGAACAGGCCGTCTACGTCCTGCCACGAGCACACCGCGAGCATGTCCTGGCATGGGGCTTGCGTGAGGAACGCCTGGTACTCGCAGACGTGGACCAGCCTCTGACGGTGCATGGGATCGAGATTATCCCGCAACCGGCAGCCCATGAGGCATTGGACTTCATCCCGGGCGTCGGCTACCCGCACATGGGCTTCATCATCCACATGGGTGGCGTGACACTGTACCACTCCGGTGACGGTATTCCCTACCCGGGACTCGCCGGGCGCCTTCGAGCGCAGCCCGTGGACGTCGCCTTCCTGCCAATCAATGGCCGCAACGCCGCGCGTCACGCTCACGGTACGCCGGGCAACTTTACGATCGAAGAGACCATGTGCATCGCTGAGTTGGCCGACGTCGGCATCGTCGTTCCTCACCACTACGATATGTTCACCTTCAACACCGTCGATGTGAAGAAATTTGAGGTCTGGGCAAAAGAAGCCTACCCGCACCGTCAGATCCAGATCTGTCAAGTTGGGGGGGAGCAGATCTTCAAGCCCAAGGCGTGAAGAGAACCGTCTGGTTAGGCTGAAAGGGAAGCCCGTATGAGAAATCGATCCGTAGTAGGCCACCGGGCTCACTGTGTCCAAGAGGAGAAGGTGTTTTCCAGGTTTTACGATGTTCTACCTCGACGGAAACCATCCGGCACTGGGACAGGGAAATGCCCAGGTGACTCTCTTTGAGTGGAACTTATCTTGCCAGGCAACACATTATTCTCATGAATAATGTTAACATTATCAATATCTGTAATCGGGTAGACTTTCATAGCAGTTAAGATGCTAATGTGTGTTAGGATATCAAATATATAACTAAGGAGAAGGTACGGGTGCAACAAGAACCAATATCTAGATACTGTTCCTTGTTGTAAATTTCTATCGTTGTTAACAGTTAGCCTGTGGGTAGTGGAAGAGGAGAAGGCAAAGAATCATGCCTCAGTAGCTGCTAACGTGGACACAATGGCCAACCGGCTTTATCAGGCGGGTGGGGCTGATCAATAATCTGGATGAGAAAAAGGAGTTCGGACAATGGAAGGCAGATTAACAGAAATCACCAGTATTGTAGACCGTTCAGGTTCAATGGACTCTGTCTTGGATGAGGATAAGAACTTGGCGACTGTTGAACACGACTTTACGGAATTAACGAAAGGCCTCGATTTAGATTTCAGAACCGAAATCCTCCGGGACCGGGTGCGGCGGTTCGAAGACGATGCAGACCCTTTTGTAAGAGGCCGGATCGCCACCCAGGTCTACCGGGATTTGTCCGATCTGCCGGTCGTTCTGAAGCGAGCGGAGATTATGGCACGTGTCCTGGAAACAATCCAGCCGGTTGTGTTGCCCGAAGAAAAAATCCTGGGTGCAGTCTATCGGCGCAGGCGGGTGCACGAAGGCATCAGTGACCCGGACGCCTGGCGGGTTCGTGTTGCTTTCCCCGAGCAACACGGCTATGATGAACGCTGGCCGCTGCCTGAGGCCGTACGCCAGGAATTAAAATGGTGGGCCAACCGAAAAACTGACCGGCAAGGCGCCAACCCACTGCGCCAGAAAAATGCCTGGCTGGCTAAATATGCGATTGCAAATCCCCACGGCAGCGTGAACGGACATACACTGCCGGACCATGGGATTCTGCTGGAAGCAGGCATAGGTGAACTGCGCCGGCAAATTGCCGAACGGTTGGAAGGAGTCGTCACCGACCCACAGCATAACCAGTTAAAGGCGATGGATCGATGCCTTGAAGGGCTATCAATCTATTGTTTGCGTTGTGCAAAAACAGCCAGAGAACAGGCAGACCAGATGGACGATCCAGCCCTGAAAACCCGCTTGGAAGAGGCTGCGACGAACTGTGAAACGCTTGCGTCCGATCCTCCGACTGATTTTTACGGGGCGTTACAACTGATATTTTTCAGTAATTTTGTCGATCTGACGGACAACCCGGGCGATGCCTATTCCTATGGCCGAATCGATCGACTCCTTTATCCTTTTTACAGGTCGGATCTCGATTCGGGACGTCTGACACCCGAGGATGCCTTCGAGCTAGTCTGCTATTTCCTCATCAAAATCTGGGGCGCACAGCCTTCCGTGAACCTGACGGTGGGCGGTGTGGATGAACATGGAGAGGATGCGACCAACGATTTATCCACTCTTTTTCTGGAGGCGATGGAAACCACAGAAATGACGGTAGATCTCTCGGTTCGGCTACATCGAAACACACCGGAAGCCTTCTTGCGCACAGTGACCCGGGTTGTTCGCAAAGGGTTTGGGCGGCCCAGCCTGTACAACGACGATGTGACAGTCGAAGCTCTCATTCGAACGGACATTGAAGCGGCAGATGCGAGGGACTATGCGCCGCTCGGATGCGTAGAGGTGATGATCCCCGGGCGGTCGGCATACCGGACAATGAGCATGGGACTGAGTCTGCCGAAAGTGCTGGAGTTAGTGCTAAACGGAGGGCGGTGTCTGGTGACGGGAGACCGGGTCTGGGAAGATGTGCCAGAACAGTTTGAGAACTTTGAAACACTCCTGCTAGAATATCGAAAGCGGGTGCGGGCGATCCTCGAACTGGGCGTAGAGATCATCCGGGTGGATGAAAAAATAGAACCCGGGATACGCCCGCGCCCCTGGCTGACGGTGCTATCTCGAGGAGGTATCGAAGATGCGGTGGATTTAACGGCTGGACAGCCCAAGTATGATCCGGTTGGCGTAACCCTCGACGGTGTCGCCGACATCGTCAATTCTCTGTATGTCGTCAGAAAACTGGTATTCAGCGACGAACGCGTGACCCTGGATGAGTTACGAGATGCGCTCCGGGCAAACTGGGAAGGTTACGAAGGATTGCGGCAGTATGTTATCAACCGACTGCCCAGGTTCGGACAAGATGATCCGGAACTCAATGCCATTGCCAGAGCCGAGACAGATCATTACGCCACCTGTTTTGAAGGTAAAAAAACCTTCTACGGCGGTCAGTTCTGGCCGATGATTTTTGGCGTATCCACCAGCCTGATCTACGGCCGTGCGCCTAAAACCGGGGCTACCCCATCGGGCAGGTGCCGGGGAGAGACGCTGGCGATGTCGTTCCAGCCCAGTCCGGCTGGCCCTCAGGGGTGCGCCACGGCGATGCTACGATCGATTACGGCCATCGATTTCCTGAAATTTCCTGGAGGCGTGAGCAATGTGCAGGAGATCGATCCTTCGCTGGTGCAGGGCGAAGACGGGATGCAGCGGCTGGTGAACCTGATCCGTGGATTTTTCGACCTGGGCGGCATGGAGGTGTCGCTGAATTTCCTGGACGGAAAAACCCTCCGTGAGGCGCAGCAGAACCCGGACCGGCATCGCCACCTGATGGTCCGCCTGTTCGGGCTGAGTGCTCAGTTTGTAAATCTGTCTCCTAAAGTGCAGGAAAGCGTGATCGAACGGGTGGAGTCGGCCAGTCGACGGCCTCTATCCGGGGGATAAACGATGGAGCCGACAGGACCAAATGAACGTGCGGCCTGGATATTTGACGTGCAGCGTTTTTCGGTGCACGACGGCCCCGGCATTCGCACTACGGTCTTTCTTCAGGGTTGTCCGCTGCGTTGCGCCTGGTGTCAAAACCCGGAGTCATTTACACCAGGCCGGCAACTGATGCTCTTTCCCGAAGTCTGTATGGAATGCAGGGCCTGTAGCAGTGTCTGTCCCCTTGGTGGAGCCGGACCACCGACAGAAGGAGATGGGCGGGCCGGGGCGTGCACAGTGTGCGGTGCTTGTGTCGAAGTCTGTCCAATGGCCGCCCGCCAGATGGTGGGACAAAAGATGAGCGGACAGGAAATCTTCGAACTGGTGATGCGAGACCGTCCGTTTTATGGTCAGGACGGAGGGGTAACGTTCTGCGGCGGGGAACCTCTCTTGCAATGGAGGTTTATCGCGCCAATAGCGGATCTGATGCGCCGGCAGGGTCTACACGTAACGGTGGATACCTGCGCGGCCGTTCCTCAACAGACCGTTGAGGCTGTGCCAGGCCGGTTGGACCTGGTGCTGGCCGATTTAAAACTGATCGACTCGGAAAAACATCTCCACTGGACGGGACAGGATAATACGGGTATCCTGGCTGCCATCCGGTACTGGGATAGGGAAATGCCCGGACGACTTTGGATCAGTGTGCCGATTATTCCGGGGGTTCATGACAAGGAGGAGATTGAAAAAATCGGAGGATTTCTGGCTACTTTAAAGAATGAGCCGGTTGTGCGCATCCTCCCCTTCGAACGCTTTGGTGAGTCTAAGTACGGGGCCTTGGGGATGTCCAAACCGGCCATTGTGGGCGACGTAGAGCCCCTTGTAGAAGGGGCAAGGACTGTTTTCTTACAGCAAGGATTAAATCTTATGGTGTATTAATCGGAAATTTGGCCCTAGAAACCGACATAAAAGGCGAACCAAGATGAAAATAACGCAGGGATTTCTGGGAGAACAGTTATCGGTTAGGGATAGAAATATTCCTGTCGATGGAAATTATTGTATAACCGAAAGAGTCATAAAACCGGCTAAGTTAGTCAAAAAATTGTTCGCCAAGAGATTCCAATTGGTCAACAGTGATGGCCTGATGCCCAATTTTTTTCTGATACAGATAGCAAAGACTCAGTTTTGAATAATCAATCTATAGCCCGTATACTCAACTCCAGCCCAGAAGTCGATAAATCTGTGTGACGCAGTGTGACTCTCTTTGAGCGGAACTTATCTTGCCAAGCAACATATTTATTCTTATGGATAATGTTAGCCCTATCAACACTGTGATCGCTATTAATTCTGTAATCACTATTAATTATTGCCAAAATTGGACCCCTATTTCCTCTAGATGGTCTGCTATGGCCAGGCGGATCTAGGCCGAAGGCTAGCGGCTGGAGGCGATGTG
>JASMLX010000122.1 GCA_030748495.1 Candidatus Poribacteria bacterium
GTAATCAACCTATTGCTGACGCTTTTGAGCAAGCAACAGAGAAAATGGAGAGAATGGTTTATCATCGTGGCCAATCGCCACAAATAGAAAGCAGTGGAGATGGCAATCCCAACCAGCGTGAAGATTACTTGACACTGGAAGATAGTTACTTGCCAGCCAATATAATCAGTTTAGCGGCACCACCAAACATAACTACGATTACACAACCAACTGAATTAGAGAAAGGAATCTCATCACAAAGAATAGAGGTGGAGTTTAATTGGAGCAGATGTATCTAGAGTTTATGCGACTGTAATTCCACCATCATTTGATCCTACAGCAGAAATCAGTAGTTGGGAAGATCTAGCATTTGATGAGTTTGATTTAGGTAAAGTCAGTAATGGTAAATATGCTGCTACTTATGCAAACTTCACTACTGCTGGTGATTATTCAGTGGTAATTAATGCAGAGAATGCGGATGGGTTTGCGGATCCTGTTCAGACCACGATTACAGTAGTAGGTGAAACAACAGCACTAGAAACAGAGGGACTAACAGGAGATGTCAATAATGACGGTACAGTTAACATCTTTGATTTGGTGATAGTGGCAGGAAACTTCGGTAAATCCTTAGTTGCTGCACCTTCTATGATTGCTAAGATTGAGCTCCCCACAGAACAGAAACATCATATTGCTTCAGCCATTGACCAGTTAGAGTCCAATCCAAATCGATCTAGTGCGGAAGAAATGGCACTTAGTGTTCTGCAAGCCATACTGCCAGAAAGATTGCCCACCACCACACAACTGCTAGCTAACTATCCCAATCCGTTCAATCCAGAGACCTGGATACCCTTTGAGTTGAGTCAGGATGCGGCAGTGACTGTCACTATCTATGATGTGCAGGGCCAACGGATACGGCAACTACAGTTAGGACTGGTGACCGCAGGAAGGTATGTAGCAGTGGACCGGGCGGCTTATTGGGATGGGAGGAGTGAAACAGGTGAGTCTGTGTCATCGGGAACTTACTTCTATCAGATTCAAGCAGGGGATTATAGTCAGACGCGCAAGATGGTGATTCTGAAATAGAGTGGTTAGCCTCTAGTAGAAAGTGGGATATACTGCCAAGGATGAAGGTAATTGAACTTTTCCAGCACCAAGTTGTATCCCCTTGCTCCCTCTATTCTTAGGTCTGAATTACAAATTAGAAGCAATGTTCAAGAAACAGGCCTGCATTAGTTGATGAAACCCACAACTTTAGGCCAATCCTGAAGACTGCCTTTCAGCCAAAGTCTGATCGACCAATATACGTTACCAGGAAAGGGCCCAAGCAAAATTCCCAAACTAAGAGGCCGTTCTTAAAATCGGGATTCACCACTCATTTTCACAGCTGAGCCTGCATGCCTACCATCGGCTGTAGACATCGATCAGGGCTTCTGCTATGCTCTATGCAGCTAGGGCGTGACATGATACGGTGAGGGGGTTTGGGCTGTCGGGATTGCTTTTGTCGTCTAACTGTCTGGCCATTGGCTGGTAAAAAGATACCTTAGCCCACGAAATTTCTTGACATTTAGTTGAATTCGCCGATATGGTATGGTTGAATTAAATAAATGCAGAGGTAAACATCATGTATCTGCTTAGAATCAACTTAATTTGTCTGTTTGTGATTGGTTTGATGGTTGGTTGCACTTCTCAGAAAACTGAAGTCACTGAGGACAGTGCGGCACCAGCCGCCAAGGAAGTTAGCTTAGCTGTTACCGGCATGACGTGAGGCGCTTGCGTGACCAAAGTGCAGGATGCACTGGCTAATATTGATGGCGTAATTAACGCGGTGGTGTCAATGCCTGATTCAGCTGTTGTCAAAGTTAACGAAAAAGTAACTGTGGCCCAACTAACCAAAGCTGTCGTCAGCGCTGGGTTTAGTGCCAAAGTTTCTGAATGACCACAGTCTCTCTTTGCTGTTAGTGGGCAGAACCGATTTTCATTCTTAACTCGATTGAGCGGCAACGGTCTTTTTCTGAGAAGCTGGCGTTAAAGGCCCACATTTGCCTTCCGTGACGTCGGCATACGGTCGCTGAACACTCGGGCTTAAATCAAGCCCTGGTGGATTCTTAACTGGTAAACTACTATAGTAATTTTCATCATACCAATCACTACACCATCCCTAAACGTTGCCTGCTATATCGTAGAGACCGTGACCACTGGCCGGATATGATCCCACAGGTGTGGTATATCGCTAGCCATCGTCAACCCGTCCGATCCATCCCAAAGAAATCATGCCGCGCATTTGGAAAGGCGGAGAATCGGCTCTGCCTCTCGAGGCACTAAATCTGTTCGCCGCCATTAAAATCAGCTAACACGAGAGGAATTCTTTGCACTATCGCCCTCTGGGCCGCACCGGCATCAAAGTTTCCGAAATTGGCATGGGCTGTAACCGGCTCGGCCAAGACCACCAGCCACAAGACTTCTGGATCGACCTAGTCCGACAAGCGGCTGATCTGGGCGTCACCATCTTCGACACCGCTGAAGCCTATGAGTGGGGGGGAAGCGAGGGAGTATTGGGGCTAGCCTTGGGTAACCGCGACGATGTTTACATCGCCACCAAGATGTGTCGGGTTCGCAAAACCAATGCCAGGGGCTACTCCGCTAGCCGTATGCGAGAAACCGCTGAGGGTAGCCTGCGCCGTCTGCGTCGCGAGTGTATCGACATTTACCAACTTCATAGCCCTAGCCGAGACGACATGGAGCACGACGACTGGGTCGAAGGCATGGACTATCTCAAAGCTCAGGGTAAGATCCGCTATGCCGCCGTCGCCGTCAACAGCGTCGCTGACGGTATCTGGCTCATCGAACAAGATGCCGTTGATGTACTCCAATGCACTTATAACATTTTCAATACCGATGCTGAGAACCGTCTCTTCGCTCTAGCGAAAGAAAAAGGGATTGGCCTGCTCATCCGACTTCCGCTGGCCCAGGGCATCCTCAGTGGCAAATTCAGCCCTGGTGTCAAAGTGCCCGCAGGCCACCGTGCCCACTTGGCTGGTGACCAGATGCAGGATCGCATCCAAAAGGCATCAGACTGCGCCCCCTTGGCAACGTTTACTCGGGCGGCATGACACGCCTAGCTCACCACTTCAGCCTAAAGCCACAGGCGGTTTCGGCCATCATCCCTGGCGCCCGGAGCACAAACCAGCTCAAGGAAAACGTCGCCGCTTCCAACCGAATCGGTCTCACCGAAGAAATGCGCCAACAAGTCGATGCGGTGCGCGCCAGATGGGAAGACTAACGTATTTAAGACCTTAAGGATATGCTCACAGGTTTTAGCATCAAAAGATTTCCAACCACCTGAAGTAAACGAATAATGTATGACACCCGAGTTAATGTTGCCAAAGATGACATAGTTCCTCTTTCTACCCGCCCCGCGATTTTCTGTGGAAGCAACAGTCACGGCTAAAATCTATAACGTGACTGGCAAGCAAATCAGAATGATTGAATTAGGTCATATACCAACAGGAAATTATGTTGAATCTAGTAAAGCAATTTATTGGGATGGTAGGACTGAAGATGGAGAGCAAGTATCTTCAGGCACTTACTTCTATCAAATCGAGGCAGGAGACTACACAGAAACACGAAAGATAGTGATTCTCAAGTAGAGAAATATGAATTATTACCTGTTCATCTTTTATAGACCTTGCTCAGTCCAGTAATATCAAGCGATTCAATCGAGCTATGAATATCATTGAAAAGGTGAAATTTATTGTCTTCACAATAAGTGCTTGTACTCTACTATCATGTGGAAAATATAGTTCATCACCATCAAATACAAACTCGCCCTCTATTTCAGATCCAACAACGCCTGTTGTCATTAATGAACATATTCACAGCAGTTTACCCGCCGATTGGATCAATGAATATAATACAATTATGACCATCCTGAAAAACCTACTACCACTATACCAAACCTACTATAACTCTATAGATATTTATGCTTGGAATGATAAAGTGACTGCCCCTTATCCAGGAATTGACGGTGGCGCCTACATATCAGTTAAGAATAACGATGATCATCAAAAATTATTTGTAATTGAAGTCAATAACGATGAGTTTCTCTGGAACCATATAAATCGTTATTCAGTTATTGCTCATGAATATTTTCATACCTACCAAATGACTTTAAATAGTCATATGAATAAATACGATGACCATCCAACCAGTTTTAAAACCAAATGGTTGATTGAAGGAGCAGCTAGCTCTTTTGATTATCTTTATATTCAACAATATTATAGCCAGAATAAATTTGCATCAAATCAAACCATAGTTGATTCAGCGGCTACGCAACATCCAAGTATCTTTGAAAACTATGGTAACGACAATAAGGACATTAATGGTACCTCATCCTTATTTCTGGTTTTGGTATTAGCAAAAGAATTGCAATTAGCAGGGCATTCTGAATCAAAAGCTTTTAGGCTCATGTGCAAAGATTTTATGCAAGCAAACCCCAATAAAAAAAACTGGCCAGATGTATTCCAGACCACATTTAATATGTCAGTCAGTGATTTTTATTCTAAGGTTAGTAGCTATAAGCCTTCTATCAACACGGTTTCACCTAGCACTTCTCTGACTTTAGAATCAATTTTTAACTAATTAACCTAAATCAACCATAGATCATAGAGAAAAACCGCAGATGGTGATTCTGAAGTATTTGACTAATCAAAATCCTTGCCCTTACTGAAGGTTTCAAACTCGTATCTAGAACAGATCGGGCATGGGGACATTAAGGGGGTATCAACACCCAGTTGGTACCTTTTTTATTCTTTTCAAAATTATCTATCTTCATTAATTCCACATATCTCTTGGCATGCAGGAAGCCTACATTACCACCACGGTCAGCCAATTAATTCAAAAAGAGCAAAACAAATCAGATTGAAGATTCGATCAGTCTGTTTAAGACTAATAATGGGTTGGTGATTATCTTCTGTTAAAGTCCATTTCTTGAAAGGGCTGACATTTCCACCTTTCTTGTCTTGGTTCGACCCTAGACTTGACAGGTAGAAAAAGGCTTTTCAATAAAGTTGAAATTTGCTAGGATCGATCTGGATAACTTACTTATTTATAGGCCTGGGATCACAATACATATTAAAAAGGTTAATTGGCATAAGAAAATTGGACCTCCCTTTTACGGCTGGTGGCTTGTACTTGCCGCTATTGTTGGACAGTTTGTTGCTATTGGTAGTAATCAAACCGCCGCTGGAATATTATTAACCCCTATCACGACCGATTTTGGCTGGAGCAAAAGTCAATATACTCTGGGAGGAACCCTCGCTTTTGCCCTGTCGGCTTTAGTTGGCTTATATATTGGTCCTAAAATTGACAGATACGGCCCTAGAATAATAATGATGTTGGGCACCCATCTACTGGTGGTAGCTCTTTTTTTGTCTTCTTTTGTTAATAAATTGTGGCAATATACACTGATGCAAATTTTATCAGGCGGATTATCCTACTCATTATTAGGCCCCCTAGTTGTTAATACTACTCTCTCAAAATGGTTCGTGCAAAAACGGGGACTTGCGATTGCCTTCGGTTCCTGGGGAGTTTCACTGGCGGCCATCTTAACCCCACACCTCTTATCCCCTATAATTGAAACATATGGCTGGCGTATTTCATATCGACTAATGGCTATTTTCGTTTGGTTTATTCTGATGCCAACATGTCTAATCATGAGAAGACAACCCGAAGATTTCGGCCTGCTGCCAGATGGAATAAAAAAGGATCAATTAAACCAGAAACAAGAACCTTCACTGACCTTAATCGAATTAGATCACATTAATTCATTCACCAGATCTGAAGCGATAGGCACGCGGGCTTTGTGGTTATTAATTCTAGCCACTGGATGCTCAGGTGCTGCTATAATGACATTATTACTACATGGGATACCGTTTTTACTTGAATCAGGATTAACGCTAGAGAGGGCCACTTTGGCTTTTAGTATTGTTGGAATAGGGAATTTGTTGTGTAAGTTATTTTGGGGCTGGGCTTTGGGAAAATTCGAAGCTAAGAAACTGCATGCGATGACTTTTATTTTGTTATTGGGTGGATTGTTATTAATCCTCTACGCAGTGACAAAAAAGAATTAATGTTGTTAATGGTAGGTTTTTTTATTTTTGGAACAGGATTTGGAGGGCAAATACCAATCAGTGAGTATTTGTGGGCGTCATATTTTGGCAGAGCCAATATAGGATCGATCAAAGGTTTTGGACTTCCCTTTTCCGTTGCCTTTCTAGCTGGAGTGCCGATGATTGCCTCACTACTCTATGATCTAACAGGCACATACTCTAAATCATGGGCCGTAGTAATTATTTTACTTACACTCGGAGGAATATCAATTTTATGTATTGGCAAACCTAATAAGGTTGGGTGATTGGGATATCTAGGTTAGTTACCGCCTAAATTCCCACTGAACTACAAGCGGATGATTGCCAAACTGTGAAAAATACTGAATTTAGTCCGAAGGCTTGGTAGTGGAAGGGCAAGCTGTCTTTCTTTCGCCAGCTCAGGACCAATTCAACCTACAAAAAAATATAGGAGTATTTGATGACTAATGAAGCAGTGGATTAACCAATGTGCCGCATATGATGAACACTGGGCTTTTTCACGCCGATTTGAAGCTGACGACGATTGGTGTACTCAATTTAGTGGTTGGGGGTTGGACTAGACTCAATTTTTCAACGACCACGGATTAAGGGAAATCCATCTTGGCCCAGAAGCTAAAATTGATCTTTTGAGTAGATAGGAGTCGAATTGAAACCATCACTGAAGTTTGTGGAGAAACCTTACCCTTCAAGCTATCTCGGCAATTTACTGGCACAATTTCGAGCCAAAGGTTTTGTGGTTTTACCGAATGTATTTGAACGCGAAAGTGTTGACGATTTTAGACAAGAGGTTGAAGCCGCCGTAGTTAAGAATCAAGGCGGACGACTTGAATTACCAGATGATAGACCAGAATTGGTTTATCCCCTCAGAGCACCTCGGATACGAGCCCCACTGAGTGGGGCTCTGAGTCCATCGCAAATGGCACCAAAGGTTTCGGTGTTTGAAACGGCATGGTTGATCAGCCAAAGTGGTGAGATGGCAGGTGGGTGGCATAAGGATCGACAGCATGAGGGCATGCCGGGCAGCGAATATCATTATCCGTTGGGTGTGCATTTGGGGATTTACTATCGTGATATGGGAGATATTGAAGATGGCCCCACAGCGGTAGTTCCAAGATCTCATCAAGACCAAAGCCTGAATCCCTATAATGGGTCAGCGCAGGAATTATTTTTAGCCAACAAAGAAGATGTGGTGATGTGGGATCAACGGCTGTGGCACCGAGCCAATAGTCGGCAAAAAGAAGGTTGGCGCATATTTACCATCTATGGCTTTTATGCGGTACAAGCATTTCAAGGATATCCAATGCATCAGATGCCAAGAGCTTTAGCCCGAGCTTGGATAGAATCAAAGGGTACAGCAGATGAGGTGTTTTATGGGGGAACTTTCAGCTTGGATAGTGTTAGAAGGAGCTTGAAAGAAGTCAGGAAAACTGGGGCTTAGCTCTACCATCAAGGCGAATCGGTAACCTGTTCTGCTTTGGGATATAAGTGGTTAACCAGCCGGCAAACAAGAAGCGATGAAAAATACAAGGTTGCAGTCGTGGTAGAAGACGACAGGAGGCCTGAAATCAGTGCTTGTACCAAATGAAGTAACCGATGAGGCGATGCCGCAGGATGAAGGTCGCTATGGAAGAATTGATTATTGATTTGCTTCAATAGAGTTGGAAGAATAATCGACCTTAATGCTGCCAGACGTTAGGACCGTTGATGCGGAAGCTTAGTTTGATTTTGTTGATATTGATTTCTTCTCTGGCTTCAGCCGAGAAGTCCACTTTGTTGGTTAGTATCAACGACTACCAAGACGACTTTGGTCCCCTCAGGTACTATGTGACCAATATGGAAGCTTTTCGCGATGCTCTGGTGAAAACGGCCGGTTATAAACCGGAGAATATTCATTTAATGGCCGACCAGATGTCAGGTCAGGATTTGCCCAGAGTTGAACAATGTTCTCCTGCGACTGGAAAATTGAGCCAGTCAAGTTCAGCTTGAAGATGCCTCGATTTTTCATTTCTCCGGCCACAGCATTTCTACCCCTGACTAATCCTATTTGCTGGCTTAGGACAGTGCCCCTACAACCTCCAGGGCACTCAAAAGAAGTGCTATTTCCCTCAAAGGAGGTGAATGCAATTTTGTCCGCAGCCAAAGGAACAGCTGCTGACCATCATCGATGCCTGTCGCAATGATCCGGCCCCTGGTCGGAGCAATCAGGATAACCTGTTGAACGACGATTTAGCTCAGACCGACTGCATTGTCAGTGGGAAATTGGTACATACTCCCAAAATCAGTATCCAACTGGAGCCGGTTTTTCGGGCCGGGGAACGGGCGGTAACCCAATCAAGTGTTTTCAGTTCGCAAACTATACGACACCGCTGATTTTTGATGAACGGATGTGGCAATACGTTACCCATTCGGCCGGTAGCGTGAAAGGTTAAAGGAAGTAAACAGATGGCAAAAAACGCAACGGTACGACCAGCCACGTCAGTGGCCGATTGGAATCGACTTATCGAACAGCAACTTCCCGGGTTGGACAGTGAGTATCCGCTGACGGGCGAACAGATTGATCAGTTCTGGGAGCAAGGTTTTATCGTCTTGAGGGATGTGCTAAGTCCCGACGAGATCAATGCCTACGGGGAGGCCATTCGCGAGGTAGCGATGGCGCATTTCCGGGCGCGTGGTTTGAAGACGTCCTTCGGTACTGCGTTTCTACAGCAGCTCAACTTTACGCTACTGCTCGGATGCGGTCATGAAATTTGTCAGTTGCAAACGATTTGGACGTATGGCTAGCCGTTTGCTACGAACACCGACGGTACGCCTTTACCACGAACAGGCTCTGTTCAAGCCGCCGGGTGGTAGCGACTCACACTGGCATCAGGATCAATTCTATTTCCCCTTCGATGATAGTACTACCATGGGGCTGTGGATGCCATTGGTCGACTGCTCTTTGGACATGGGACCACTCCGTTTTGTACGTGGTTCACACAAATATGGCAATTTGGAAGGGCTATCTATTAGTAACGAATCGGCACGTTTCTTCGACAACTTCATCGAACGCGAAGGACTGGAGGTCGTTCAAGTGCCGAACATAACAGCAGGTAGCTGTTCCATTCACCTCGGTTGGACGATACACGGCGCACCAGCCAATGGCTCGAACAAGATACGCGAGGCGATGACGGCCAACTACTTTCCAGACGGAGCGCGTATCACGGACATGTCGCGTTCACCTGACGGCCTACGCTTCGTTGGAGGCTATCTACCCGGGCAACTTGCCAACGGCCCTATGAACCCCATCGTCTATGCTGAAGAAGATGCGTAGAGTGGCTATACGCAGCGAAGCAAGTAACGCGTGCAGGAGTGCCTTTACCCCTAGTTAGTCAGCCACAAAGACAGCCCTAAGGCATTGGGAAAAACCCTAGCCTTCTATCTTGGCTATTACTTCAAATATTCTGATATCAAGCCCGATTCGACAGAGGCATGTATTGCCAAGTATGAATATAGTTAAACGCAACCCGCACGGGGGACATTGACCCTACGGGGTATTACCGAGAGCGACACAAAAATCAATCTCGACTAATCCGTCTTGGTTCACTCCCATCTTTTTGACTATGGAGTTCAAGACGGATTTTTTTGTATCTATATCAAGTTCCCCTTCTACTTTACTCCTCAACTGATTCCTGAATACCTGTAAGTCCTCTGCTGTCGGTGCTTTAATCTCTTCCTGCTTGATAATCCTGTTCTGTAAATCTCTCAATCTCTGCTCATCTTGTTGCATTTTGATGATGATTCTTTCCTTCGCTACTCGTCCATCAACCAATAACTCCAAACTAGTGTCAATTCTGCTTTCAATCTCTTTCTTCTCTCCTGTCAATTGCTCAATCTCTACTTTGGATTCTTGTTTCTGTTTCTCAACCAGTTCTAATTGCTGGTGTAATTGATCCTCGATGTAGCCCTCTTGTAATAGAAACTCATTGATCATCTCCATCACTGTATCCTCAATTAAGTCCTGGTTGTAGCGCCTTCGGTTATTACAATTGGCTTGGGATAATCTTCTATAACCACAACAGTAGTAGGCTTCTCCATTTTTCTTATTGTATTTGATCTGTAGGTTATGTCCGCAATGCTCACAATTAGGCAATCTTGCTAGAAGATATTTTGCTCTCTGTCCCATTCTTCTCTTGTGGGTGTTCGGATTGTTCTTCTGCATGTTTTGATAGGCTTGTTCTGCTTGTTCTGCTTGTTCTGTTTGTTCCATTTTGATAATAGCAGGATGAGAATCCGGAATGATCACCCATTCTTCTCTAGGATGAAAGATGCGATTAACTTTCTTACCAGCATCATTTCTTTGCCAGCGTGAAACATTCCAAACCCTACAACTAGCATAGACAAATGGCACTCTGAACCAATTTCAGATGCTGGATTTAGATATAGGCTTGTCATTTCTGCTTCTGAATCCATGACTAGTTAGAACATCAGCAATATCTTTCTACGTCATTCCTAATTAAGGCCTGGCTGTTTAATTTCATTCAAACGGGCAGGTATTTCTTGGCCACGCGACAAATGAGAGCCACTAGAAAAATCGATCTTGTAATTTTTCCAACTGAAAACGATCCTGGATAAATCCGAAATCGTTTCAGTTTTCACCGTGCCAGCTGATACGAATAGCAGTCTAAACGAGCGTGTGTGATCCGTTGTGCTTGGTACTGATGGTCAGGGCTGCTAAGTAGACACAATAGCAGATTGGGACAACTTGGCTCTAATTAAGTTGCCATTTTTAAATGACATGTAAATATGCAATTTTAGGTTCCTTTATTCTTTTCTTTTCCTTGATCGGTGCTTATTTGGTCTCTTTCAACACCTTCGACATCGACCTGATGATCGGATTTGCCATGGTGGCTATTTTTTCGTTCGTTCGGATTTTCCGCTGGCTCCGATTTTATTGGGTTTCGTCGTGGGTGATTTGTTGGAAGACAACCCGCGTTGAGTCTTGCTAATAGCGACGGACAACTCTCCTTTGTATGGCAACGTCCCATCACATCACTATTTTAATCGTCACCGTTTTGGTGTTACTGCTTCCACTGGCTCGCTACTTGGTCGTAGGTAGAGAAAGATAATTGACAGCCAAAGGACTGACAGCTATACTCTCGATTAACCGTCAACACTGTTACCTAATGCTATTGTCTACCAAAAAGGTCAAATGACGTCTCGAATCTCCCCGCTAATTTGGTGGCTAATTGTCTGTCTGAACGTACCCTCCTGGTTGTCTGGACAGGTAATCTGCTTCGGTGCCGACGGACACATCGCTTTGGAGAAAACACACTCAGGTCGATGCGATACCTCCTCACCACCGGAATCTGCCTTGTCGAGAACCAACCATTACTTTCATCCCTGCTTCGATATTGTCTTTCCAACTATCAATCCTAACGCTTTTTATGTTTTCTCACCAATGCCAAAAGTTGGGGGCATAGCGATAGGAAAGTCGCTACAGACACTGCCAATTGATCTGCTGCTGCTGGCCCTCAACGTTTCACCAACGCTGACCTGGAGACAACTATCCCTGCCACCAGTTCTCAGGTTATAAAATACGAGTTGACAGATTTCGGTTCTACTGCTATCTGTCATTAGTTCCAGTCTTAATCAGTCCTCGACCAAATTATCGGTCACACCTTAACCTTATCTTTCTGTTTTTTTATTTCTTGCAATTTAGTGCTTACTGTTGTTGAGAGGATTTTATGCGACAATTTTTCATTTTCTGTTTTGGCCTTTATGTGTGGCTATTGGGAAGCGGTTGTGGAAAGCCTCAGTCGGTCGACGTTTGGCCGCCGCTCCGGCCATTAGGTGCAGATACAGCCGTCAGAACCAAAGAATCGCCCTTATTTAGCCCACCAAAAGGTACTCTGACCTTACCGCAAGTCTTGGCCTTGTCAATGCAATATGGGCCCAATTTACCGGTGGTGGTGTGGGCAGTTCGGGTTGGCAAAGCCAAAATAAAACAAGCTAGCCAACGACCGAATCCCGAATTAGAAACCGAACTGGAAACGCTCGGTGAAATAGAAACAACTGTTCAACTGAAGTGCCCAATCGAATTGGGCCGGAAGCGACTTCGCCGACAAACAGTAGCCCAACTGTCTGCCAGATTGTCGGGTTGGGAGTATGAAGGCCAGCGTCTTGATACGTTGACCGAAACGACGCTGGCCTTCATCGACGTTTTGCAGGCTCAAGCGCTGGTAGCAGTCAATCAAGGCTTGGTTCAACTTGCAGAGCAGATTTTCAGCACTGTTAGGACGCAGGTTGAGCTCGGCGTTAAGGCTGGTATCGAACAGGCACCAGTTCAAATTGAATTGGCCAATAGCCGTCTGACTCTGAAGCAATCTCAGCAAAGTTTGGTCGTTGCCCGTCAGGCGTTGGCCGCCACTTGGGGGCAAGCCACTCCCACTTTTGATCGAGTGGAAGGTCAATTGGAAGCGGTGTCTCCTGTTCCGCCCATCGAGCAACTGTTGGAGCAGATGAGGCCTCCTGAGTTGGCCCGTTGGCAGACGGAGATCGAGTTGCGAAAAGCGATAGCTGAGATAGAAAAATCGAATCGCCGACCCGACATCACCGTTGGTGGTGGCTTTAAACACCTCTCCCCGTCCAGCGGTGAAAATAGCTTGATGGCAGTGGCCAGCTTATCTGTACCATTGCCCGTGTTAAATCAAAACCGAGGGGCCATTTTGGTTGCCAAGTCTAACTTGCAAAAGTCGCATGCCGAGCGAGCAAAGGCTGAGACACGCCTTGGTGCCAAATTGGCTCAAGCTCACCATAGGTTGCTCTCTGCTCACGAAACAATTCACCAACTCAAAGACGAAATTATGCCCCTCGCACAAAGTGCATTCGAGGCTACAGTGGCCGGGCAGAGGCTGAGCAAGATTATCTGGTTAGAGTTAACTAATGCACAACACACTTTATTTAAGGTCAAACGATCATACACAGGCGCTTTAGCCGAATACCACCGGGCAGTGGCACATATCGAACGCTTAATTGGACAACCTCTTGAACAACTTGGTTCCAGGAAGATAATCAAATGAAATTTAGAGTAGTTATGGTCCTAATCACCATTGTCCTAGTTGGTGGTGCTGGGTTGGTCCACCGCAATAGTTCATTAGCCCAAGACCTGCATGACCAGAATCAATCCAATCGCGATCACGACCATATGGAGGTTTTGGCTTTGACCGAGAAAGCTCGGCATAACATCGGTATCCAGACAGCCAAGGTCGCTCATCGCTCCATTGACCGTGTGGTAACGACAACGGGTTCTATTCGAGCCATGCCAAAGCGAACGGCTACGGTGACGCCCCGTTGGAACGGCATTATCAAACAGGTTCATTTAGGACTGGGAGACAACGTCCAAAAAGGTCAATTATTACTCGAATTGGAGTGCCTGAATTTGCAAATTGGCCAAATCGAATTCATAACCGCACTCGATCGTTTGCAAGTATTGGTTCAGCAGCGACGGGCACTCAAAGTGGTTTCTGCTCAACAGATACGGCTAACGCTGCGCCAAACCCAAATCAACTATCTGCAATCATTGATCACTTTACAGCAAAAGGAAGATGCTATTCAGCAAACTGAACAGCTGGTTCGTGCCAGAATCGGTGTCGAGTTGGAAACGCTGACGTCTGCTTGGCTAAAAGCTTACGTCTCATTAAGTTTAGCCGAAACCGAACTCCAACGAACTCAAGCATTGGTGCAAGAGCAGATTTCAGCCAGTCAAGACTTGAACCAACACCAAGCCGTCCACAGTCAAGCCAAAAACGAACTAGCTATTATCCAACATAAGTTCGCCTTGTTTGGTATTGGCGAAAAACAGTTGGAGCAGATAGTGACCGACCAGAGTCAGAGCATCCCAATTTGGCAGCTGTTGGATTTATCGTCAGGTTGGCAACAGTTGGTTGGATTGGTTGAAGAAGGCGTTCAACTGATTCAAGTGAAATCCGACCGGGAAATGGCGGTGGCTGAAGTTTCGGCTAACAAACAACACCTGTTGAATCTAGGGATTTCGCCCAAGTTGATTGAATCAATTCAGAGAAATCGCACAATTGAGACTTTTGAGAAGATAGCCGACAACCAACTTCTCGATAACTCTAGCTATTTGGCACTTCTGGCTGATCCTCACCAACTGATAGAAATTGAAACCGCTTATCACCAGGCGATCTTAGCAAATACGGAAATGAAGCAAAAACTGACCGCTTGGGGACTGACGGATCAGCAGCTGGAGCAGATCAGCCAAACGGGGGAAATCATCACCCATTTTCAAGTGTTAGCCCCAATTTCGGGCCAGATCACCCAACAATCTGTGGCTATCGGAGCGACGGTGGACAAAAGTACGGTGTTGTATTCAATTCTCAACGTTAATGCGGTCTGGGTTGAAGGCGAAACCTACCAACAGAGGTGGCTTCAGCTGGGGAAATCGGTTCGGGTGCGCGTGTCCGCTTATCCCGACCAAATGTTTAGCGGGCAGATTGACCAAATTTCGGTTCTACAGGATTCGGCTAAACAGACCACCCACTTCCGAGTGGCCTTAGATAATACCAACCAACAACTCCGGCCTGGTATGTTCGCCAATCTGACGGTGGTGCTAGATCGAGCTGAGGCCGTCCTAGCAGTACCGCTAAAGTCGGTTTTGGAGGACGGTATTAGTCAGTTCGTTTTCATCCAAGAGCCAGTTGAAAGCCAGCAGACGCAACACTACACCAAACACGAAGTGGCCGTCGGTCAGCGAGACGATCAGTACGTCGAAATTAGAAGCGGTCTATCGTTCGACGATACGGTGGTAACACAAGGCAATTACCAGTTACTACAGGCTTTGACTCAACCGACGCCCCCGGTTGATCCGCACGCCGGACACAGCCACTAACGGGGGAAATGCCATGTGGTCAAAAATAATTGAGTTATCGCTTCAACATAAATTGTTGGTTATTGTATCGGCAGTAGCGATCACCATTTTGGGTGGGCAGACATTTCAGACAGCTCCAATTGACGTTTACCCCGACATCAACCCGCCCAGAATCACCGTTTTAACCGAGGCTCACGGTTGGTCGCCAGAGGAGATGGAAACACTGGTGACGCTGCCCATCGAAAGTGCTATGAACGGTACCCCCGACGTGGAACGAGTTCGTTCTTCGTCGGTCATTGGACTATCGTTGGTTTTTATCGAGTTCGCTTGGAATACCGACATTTTTATGGCTCGTCAAATGGTCTCGGAACGATTGCAGTTGGTGGCTCCCAACTGGCCCAACGGTGTTGATTCGCTTGTCATTCTGCCCACTTCGTCTCTGCTGGGAGAGATTATCGAATATGCTTTGGTTGATGAAACCGGTCAATTTGGGCCGATGGAGCTGCGGGATTTGGCCGACTCGATTATTCGTTATCAGTTGCAGGCTCAGGGCGGTATAGCCAACGTCATCAATATCGGTGGATACGTCAAACAGTACCAAGTTTTTGTTAATCCACCCGATCTCACCCGTTTTGATCTCTCTTTGGAAGATGTGGCTATTGCCCTAGAAAACAGCAATGATAACTCGTCTGGTGGGTTCTTAATTCGGCAGGCCAAAGAGATGATGATTCGTGGACTAGGACGGATCGAGACGGTAGCTGATATCGAAAATGTGGTTATCGACACCCGACAGCACGGTAGACCAATTTTGGTCAAAGACGTGGCGCAGGTCCAAATCGGTTCCATGCCTGAAATTCGACGCGGGGCCGGTAGTCGCAACGGCACAGAGACTGTCCTAGGCAAAGTGGTCAAACAACCGGGCGTAAATACATTGCAGTTAAGTGATCGGGTTTCTGCGACTCTTAAATCGCTGACGGCCTCACTACCTGATGGCGTTCAGATCAAGCTAGAGTACATCCAAGCCGATCTGATTCGGCGAGCGGTTGACACCGTCAAAGTTGCTCTAAGAGACGGTGCCATTTTGGTCGTTGTGGTGTTAGCCCTTTTCCTATTCAATTTTCGCACTGCCTTCATTACGCTCACGGCTATTCCACTGTCGTTGGTGATGGCCGTTATTGTCCTAATTTAGCAAGGATTTACAATCAATGTCATGACACTAGCTGGCTTAGCCATTGCCGTGGGGATGGTAGTGGATGATGCCATTGTGGACGTGGAAAACATATTTCGCCGATTGAAAGACTACTTCAAGCAACCGTCATCAGAGACACCGACCCAGGTGGTCTTACGAGCGAGCAATGAAATTCGTTCCTCTATTGTCTTTGCCACCTTAATTATCATGTTGGTTTTTATTCCGCTATTCAGCTTGGAAGGCATGGAGGGGCGGATGTTCCGACCGCTCGGTTGGGCGGTGGTGGTAGCGATGGCCGCCTCACTGCTAGTCGCTTTGACTCTCATTCCTGCTCTCAGCGATTTACTATTGGCCGGGAAATATCGACCGTCCGAGAGAGAAAGTTTTGTCGTATCGGCGGTCAAAAATGCGTATCGTCCATTGCTATCGTTGACGCTCAAGTGGCGGAGTTGGGTATTGCTCGTGGCCTTGGGGCTGCTTGTCCTCGCTTGCAGTCTAATACCGAAATTGGGTCGTGAATTTTTACCCATCATGGACGAAGCCACCTTTACCATTAGCGTTTTTTCGCCGGCCGGTACTTCTTTGGGGGAATCGATCCGCATTGGTCGAGAGATGGAGAGCAAACTTTTAACAATTCCTGAAGTGACCGGTGTTAGCAGTCGAACTGGCCGCGCCAGTACCGATGAACACGCTCACGATGTCAACACTAATGAAATTTTGGTCAATTTTGTTCCGCCGTATGAACGCCAAAAAGATAGGCCAACATTGCTGGCTGAGGTACGCCAATTGCTTTCTCAGCAGAATTTCCCCGGTGTCCAAGTCTCTGTTGGACAACCGATTCAACATCGGTTAGATCATCTACTGTCTGGGGTCAACGCACAGGTGGCAATAAAGCTGTTTGGCCCGGATTTGAGTCAATTGAGACAGCTGGCTGAACAGGTGCGTCAGGTAGTGGCTGAAGTCGATGGAGTAGCTGACCTTCAAGTGGAACAACAAGTAGAAGTTGAGCAATTGCAAATCAAGGTTGATCGGTTGGCCACAGCCAGATACGGTTTAAGTGTTAAGGATGTAACTCATTTTGCTGAAGATGCTTTCAAAGGACAGGTGGTTAGCCAAGTTCTGAAAGGTCAACGCCAGTACGACTTGATCTTGCGAGTTGATCCGCATCAGGCTAACCAAATCAACTCTATCGCCAAGCTCAAAATTCGCACCGACGCCGGCCAACGCGTGCCACTCGATCAGGTGGCAACAGTGCAGATTGGTTATGGGCCGAATACGATTAACCGAGAAAACGTGTCCCGTCGAATTGTGATTCAGTGCAACGTACAAGACCGAGATTTAGGTCGTTTTGCAACCGAAGTTCAGCACCGGATCCAAAGTCGGGTGGCGTTACCGGACAGTTACTTCATTACCTACGGTGGACAGTTTGAAAGCCAACAGAAAGCCCAGCGCCGAATCATCTTCCAAGCCGGCTTGGTGTTGATTGGCATTTTTGTTCTGCTTTATCTGGCGATGAACTCAGTTCGCTTGTCGCTGTTGGTTTTGCTGAATCTACCCTTGGCCTTGATCGGTGGAGTGATTAGTGTCTTTCTGTCGGGCGGTGTGCTGAGCGTGCCGTCTTTGGTCGGGTTTATCCTGCTATTTGGCATTGCTGTCCGCAACGGTATCATCCTAATTGGTCATATCAATGATCTGCGTCGGCAAGGCCTGCCTTTGGAGCAAGCCATTTTCCAAGGTGCTGGGGAGCGCATCAACCCAGTTTTGATGACGGCTTTGACTACCGGCTTGGGGATGCTTCCGCTGGCCTTAGCTCACGGGTCTGGAGCGGAATTGCAAAAACCGTTAGCCATTGTCATTAGTGGTGGTATGGTTACAGCCACCCTCTTGACTTTGTTCATCTTACCGCTGCTGTACTATATCGTTGAAAAACAGACCGATGATGCCACTTGATGGTTGCTCCGTTTGGTTGGCTGTGCTGTGATGGGCCTACGGATATACACAACTGAATGAGGTCATAGCAAGTGGGCAAGAATGTTTCTCTGGTCTCTATTTTGGTTAGTCGTTGATGATGTTCTTGCAGTAGGTGGTTTTGGGAGTCATGGTCGCCTCTGACCGTTCGTTACCTGTCGGCCACGGTTGAAGATAGCGGACTCGGTTTTAGCGGAGCAGAAATCGGCATGATTTTGGGTTTGGCCGGCTCGATCGGTGCGGTTGTAGCTATCACAGAACTTCTTCAAAGGGACATTAGACCTAACCCGAGAAAGAGGTGGTTGAAAAACATTTCCCCCAGCGAATTAGAACTGATTGATGGTGAGGAATTGAAGGAAGATTCGTTGGATAAAGATAAATCAGAACAGTATTAGGTTTGCCAGATAGTCTACCGATCCGTCGGCTACGACTATGGGCTGGGTGATGCCTTCTCTCCGCCTAATTGGCTACGAATACAACCTTCAACCGCTGTATAAACGACCGGCTTTCATAATTTGGACGAACGTAGGAGCTTGTTTAGACTCTCAAGGTCGATGGGTCATAATGCCAAGTATGGAGGTAGTTGAATTTTTCCAGGACGAAGTTCAGTTCCCCTACGGGGTATTACCGAGAGCGACACAGAAATCAATCTCGACTAGTCCGTCTTGATCCACCTTCCATTTTTTAATTAGGCTGTTCAAGACGGACTTTTTTGTATCCATATCAAGTTCCCCTTCTACCTTACTTCTCAACTGATTCCTGAATACCTCTAGATCCTCTGCTGTCGGTGCTTTAATCTCTTCCACCTTGATAATCTTGTCCTGCAAATCTCTCAATCTCTGTTCGTCTTGCTGCATTTTGATGATGACTCTTTCTTTCGGTACTCTGCCATCTACTAACAATTCCAAACTAGTATCAATTCTAGCTTCTATTTCCTGTTTCTCAACCTGTTCTAATTGATGTTGTAATTGATTCTCGATGTATCCTTCTTGCAGTAGAAACTCATCCATCATCTCCATCACTGTGTCCTCAATTAAGTCTTGGTTGTAGTGCCGTCGGTTATCACAATTGGCTTGGGATAATCTTCTATAACCACAACAGTAATATGCTTCCCCATTTCTGCGATTGTATTTCATCTGCAGGTTATGTCCACAATGATTACAATTAGCTAATCCTGCTAGAAGGTATTTCGCTCTCTGTCCCATTCTTCTTTGGGGATTGTTAGGATTGTTCTTCTGCATATTCTGATAGGCTTGTTCGGCATCTTCCATCTTGATAATTGCAGGATGAGAATCTGGAATTATCACCCATTCTTCTCTAGGATGAAAGATACGATTAACTTTCTGGCCCGCATCATTCTTCTGCCAATGGGAAACATTCCAAACCCTACAACCAGCATAAACAAATGGCACACGAAGCCAATTCAAGATGCTGGATTTGGAGATGGGTTTATCATTTCTGCTTCTGAATCCATGACTGGTTAAAACATCAGCAATATGTTTACCACCTCGACCTGCTGAATAGAGTTCAAATGCCATCTTAATAGCAGGAGCCGTATCTGGATCTAACCGATAGATCACCTTCCTCTTTTCCATTCCTGATTCATCAGTCACAAATACCTCTCGCCTTAAGGAGCAGAACCACCATTGGAATATCCTGCTTTAGCATTCATTTCTTGGTGAGCAAATGTAACTTTAGCCGTTTTTCTTCGATAGAATTCAGCCACTAAATGCCCAATACGACCACTAAACCAAACATTATCATCCAGGTTAGGATTGCCACTTTGTCCAATCACATAATGAATTTCAACACCTTGAGACCAGATCCAGGATTCATAATATCCCCCTTCTCTTTCATTTCTAGAAGCCATTTCAAAACTGCCTCAATGTAATCAGGATGCAAGCAAGGTGAAAGAAAGCTTGCTAGATCTGAATT
>JASMLX010000123.1 GCA_030748495.1 Candidatus Poribacteria bacterium
TGACTAAAACGAGAATAGTATCTCACTCGCTTTTTTTCAAATACTAGCTGTTGCACTTACAAAAAAATCCGCCAAACTTACATTCTGCTACAGATTGCAATAATTTTAGATATTGCTCAGGATTGAGTGTCAAATCGTAAAAATCAATCACTTGTTCTGAAAAAGTCTTACATGTTTGATTTTCCCGTTTTAAAATCCCTCGCACTTTCTAATGAAACCCACACTTCCCATACATATTCTTGAGTAAAGATTCTTTTCGTATTGTTCTGAATGATACTTGCACCGGTAAGTTTTACCCAGATATTGCCAATATCAAATAAAATTAATGAAGTTTTTTGCATAATCTTTTGCTAGCCGAATGTCCGGCATCGGTGGCGAGACGAAGGGGTGTCCAAGTGGGTGCCGTTGTTAGCTCACAATTCCTAGACACCATAGGTGTTTGGACGCAGGTACTGTCCACCATTCCGCTCCTCTCAGAAGATCATCTCCATGTATATATCTTCACCATCCCATCTCCATTTCCAGGTCTCAGGTACATCAAGCAACTCAAATCCCACAGCCCGATAGAAGCAAACAATAGGTTCAGCAGGCGTGCCCGTCAGGCAGAATAACTTCGCACCAACATCTATAGCCGTTCTCTTGACAAGATCTACAAGTTTCTCCCTATACCTCTGTTTCTGTATCCATTGCTAACGATTATCTGTGTCAACTCATACACTCCGAGTCGATCTTCCGGATCAACAATCAGAAACCCAACCAAAACTGAACCACAGTCTGCTCCAGCAATGATCGTGTCACCATCGTATCCTTGCTCAAATTGTCGAATCTTCTCTTCTTTTTTCTCTTTGGTCCAGTCAGGGATATCCCAATGTCCATTCTCCAGAACAAGTTCTCCATCACACCAGGAGAATATGTTCTCAACTACTTCAGTGCGGTCAATATCCATTGAAGTCCCTGATTCCCTTGCGCTCTTTCATGACCAACTCTCCGGCTTGGCGCACCAGTTTTCCAGCCGAATCGATCATCCTCCTTGAAGGCTTCGAACCGGCTGTTGCCCCGGAGCATTGGCCGTCAAGTACTTGGACGGTAGTTATTCCTGGTCGAGGGTTTTCAGTGCCTGCTTGACCAGTTGGTCCGTACCTTATTCATGCTAAGGTGGCAGAATGTATGCCAACTTCGAGCCACTGCTGCTGATTGATTTTCCTGAGCTGATCATCAATCACTTCCCCGCTACCAAGGTTGGTAATGGCCATCCGGTGACGCCTTCGTGACCTCATCGATCACATTGGTAGATTGCCAGCCACCACACCGGTAGCCTATAGGCAACTGCTCACAGGTCTCAAACAGTTAGTTTTTGATCCTAAAACCCGGCATCCATACGAACATAATCGGAACCGCTTTAGGATAACCTTTGCAGCTTTTATTGACATGCACCAACATCTGATTGACGGTATTGCCATGATTCGATTGTTTCTGGCCGCCACGGAACACGGTCTTAACGATCTACCAACCCCAGTTCAATTGTAAGGGTTGAAATCCTTTGAGAAGTTTATAAGTAGGTTCAACACCATGGCCTTTTTCGGCCTCATGCTTGTCGAGGATCTCGTCTCGAGACCCAAACAACAACCGAGGGCTTGCTTGGCTTCAACCGCCAGATAAACAACTCTTGCAACAACTTCCGGAACAAGTAGACTCGACAGAACGAAAAAGAACCCAAGAACCGCTTGATGGCATGCGGCGACGCCAATCGTTTGTTTCCGATCAAGGCCCCGTAACTCTGGTTCACCTTGAGTTGATCCAACCAGGTCAGATGACGACTGGTACCGTCCATGAAAAAATCAGGACTTGCACCAACAGCTCAATAATCGGCAGGCCCTTGCTATTCCTGTGCATGGAGCCAAACAGGCGCTCAATGATCGGAAAGAGAGCGGTATGGCGCAGATAGAGGAAGGAAGACTCAAGCCGGCTCTAGCAGTCAATTGTTCATCGGTTGGTTGAAGAGCACTGATTTTCTGTTCCTTTTTATGCCCAGCCCTGTTATCCTTTGGGTGTAAGCGAAAAACAGCCCAAGCAGTTGACCAAGCCCAACTCCCGTTTGGTCTGAATCCGGCTCAAACCAATTTATGCTCCTCACATCGCTCCCGCTAACGCTTCCTCAGGGTTGTCGAGTTCCAGCAAGGCGTAGAGGAGAAGACCAACACCATTGGTGGTCTCATAATACGGCTTGGCAGGATGCCCTCGAAACAGACCATTGTGGTATAGCTTGCGCACAGCATCTTCAGCCAGCGTGTTAGCAAGATCGAGGTAGTGGATCTCATCGGTGGTACGATGGAGATGAACATAAAAGGAAATCGCCCGACCGTAGTCTTCCGCATAGGCACCAATCACCTCCTTGGCTCGTGGCATAGACTGCTCAAGTTCATCTTTCCAGCGTCTGCCGGTGCATGGTGGCATTGCCAGTTCAACAACTGTCGCCCACCGTTTAGCTATCGTCAGCAACTCCACATCCTTTTCAGCGCTGGTGTTTCCAGATAATTCATAAGCCAGCACAGCGGTCTGTGCAGCAGATAGTGTGAACTCGTAGGAGAAAAACGTCGTTCGCCAGACGTTGACGTAACCGTAGGGCGCATAAGCATCATACCCTTCGCCTTTTTCTCGGTCCGGGACCGGTTTCCCCTCCAGCGTTAGCATGGCATAATAGGATTGCGCGCTATCATCCCATGCAAACCGGTCATATGCCTTAACGTAGGTTGTTGCCATCGCACGAAATAAATTATCACCACTCATGCGGTATGCCTCGAGCAAAAGCATAGCATAAGGCCCACTGATCGTAGTGAACGTATGAGTGCCATCGTATCGGCCTTTGAGTCCGGGGCAGTCAGGAGAAAGATTTGTTTCCTTATTTCGGTTTTGCCAGTGCCAGTCGGCAACGGTTTTGGCTTGGTCCAGGTAATTCGAATCGCCAGTCAATCGGTACAGAGTGGCGAACAGATGAATAAAGATTCCACCAGAGAAGGCGAAATCACAACCAAACTTACCGTCATCATGCCGGTTGTGTTGACCAGAGTTCTTGTCTATAATGTGATGTTGCCAGACGCGATCAGCAACAAGCCGCACCGCTTCAGGTGCTTGCTGGTACATGTCCTGCCAATTTGCGCGAAATAGGAGAATCTCGTGAGGCCCACCACCGTCCATATCTCCGGCTGCACGATCTTGGAAACAACTCCAATAGGTGTGGGAGCCCCAAGCAGGAAGACCGGTATGAAAATCATGCCGATTGTCTACGGGTTTATTACAGTTCTGCAGGAAGTATCGGGTGAAATCGTCTGCCGCCTGGTCATATTTCTTCTCATTGCTAATGTCTGATAGGCGATGCATAGCTTTGATTAGAGCTTGATCGTACCAGAGATTACTGCCTTGTTCACCGCGGCGATGAATGCGGCCTTCAAGTCGAACGTCGGCATCCATCTGTGCCGGTTCGCTGGGCGAACGCAAGGTGACTGTATCGAGAAGCGCCATGATTAGCGGCGTTTTAGTTAGTCCGTAGTCGTCACGACCATGTTCAATGAGAGTGTCGATTGATCGTTTGACATAGTAGTGCCAGGGCATAACTTCCGCTGGTTCTATGGTAGCACTATTTTTCAAAATAATATCGTTTCCGGCCTCTAACACCACATTTATCGCCGTGGCATGTACAGGCTCAGGTACTTTGATTGTCAAAGCTTCGCCACAGTAATCATCAAGGGTTACTTGCTGTTGATGCCTCTGACCATCTATAGTCCAAGTCAATAAGCCGGGCAGGGGGTAGCGATCTGTATGTGTGAAAGGCACAATTTCAACAACTCGACTATCGCAACCTACTTCCTGGTCACGGTCTCGTGGAAAGGATTCGGGAACCACGGCGAGCTTAAGCGAATCCGCCAATGCGGTTATTTCCTTATACAACATATAACTTTACCCTCCAGAAGGTTTATTGAAACACTACTGTTTGTGCTAAGCATGGCAGACAAAGCGGACAAAATTGGCGGTGTTCTTGCGGAATCACTCGTTTCAAGCGAGGAACGGTTATATTTATCCCCTAAAAGTTTTTTCCTCACCAAAGGAGCGCCATAAATGTCGCTTTTGTCTAAAAATTTACTGATAAAGCCGATTACAATTCACTAAGGAAAGCAGATAGACGGATTATAGTTTAAGAACGTCAGTAGATAATCCGTCCACCAGTTAGAGGAACAACTGAGGCAAATGTTTGAATTAAACCCCTCTCAAAAACTCAAACATCGAGTGAAAAATAATGTTGACCCTTGTGAATTAGAGGATTGGACTATTATTTCAATGGATGGTGATGGGCTGCTTTATCTGGTATTTATCTGGTAAATGAGTTGCGATGGCAAAGATAGCCAACTCTCCAGAAGAGCCATCAAAACACTATCCCATGTGCTGAGAGCGGCGACCTGTCTTTGATTAGCAATGGAGAAAGACGCTGTGGCAACCTTCTGTTTGAAATCTGGTACAGGCCTGCGTTCAACACCAATGGTTGTCAATTTCTGATTCCAAAATACAAAGTATCCAAACAGCCAAGTTTAAGAAACAGGAGAGGGAACCTCATTTTAGTTTGTTAGCAGCTAAAAAAGGCCCGGGTTGAATCCGATTGAACCGAAGTGGACTTGCTAAACGAGGGAAACTGGAAGCGGCTAAACATGCCCCCAATCCTCGATTAAGCCGAAGGTAGGATTGATCGGGGATTGCCCCGTGCTACTCAACTAATAAAACTAATAAATTGAAAATTAGGAATGGTGAACTTCAGAACCATTCCTAATCCCTACTGATGTCTGGTTGGCGCCGACTGTGTTGGTCGGGTTTTCGGTTGTGAGCGGTAGACACCGCTTGCTGGCGCCTAAAGCCGATTTTTAATCTCTCCCCAAGTTGAGGCTAGCTTTCTTTTGGCATCAACAGCAAATTGATCGAGAACCCCATTCTCCATAATTTCCTTGATCTTTTTCTCTCCTAGAACCCCTGAGTAAACCGCCAGTTCATCTAAGAGGCCAAAATAGTCCTCTCCCAATCCTGTATGACGAGACCCAACATAAAGAGGGCCTGTCAGAGCCAACTTGCCTGGTGCCTTGATTTGGTAGTCTCTTTGTAGTTTGCCGTCGAGATACATGTCAAAAACCTTGCCGTCATAGGTCACGACGATATGATGCCACTGTTTTTCCTTGACCGGCATCCCTTTGTTCCAGCCCGTAATTCCTCCAGCGTAGAGGGCGAAATTCCCTTTCTGCATATGCCCACTATCCATAGCTAGTTCATGTTTATCACCTGCGCGAGAAATCATGCGTGGCAATGTTCCGTTACCACCGGGTTCAGTAAATTTGTTGGCCCACATGACAAAAGAAATCTCTTTTAGATCAGTTAAACTTTTACTCTCTTTAACTATGATTCTTGCCTTTTCAAATTCCATGGCTTTGCCAAAAGGCTTATCTTTACTGGCAACCCGTTTCGCTTTTCCATTATCAAATTTTCCATGATTGTTTTGACCCGATTTATCATCCACCTTGTCACCACTACCTTCAAATGGGAAATACAAGACCAGTTTCTGGGCATTAGCCCGAACAGGTTGGAAAATTGTGGTAAAAGCGAGAAACAAGTAAGTAACAGCGAGAAAAATAGATTTTCTAGACTTCGTTGTTCTTCCTTTCCGAACACTGAATGTTAGAGGCCTCTAATAATAACACAAATGCTAAGTGCTTGGTTTCGCCAAGTTTTAAAAAAATGAAATTAAACCTTGGCTCGGTAAAGGGTGGGTAATTCCGCCCGAACAAAACGGCAGTTTGGTGGCCAATATGGAGATGGTGTTGGATGTTTATAAGCGCCCATTCGATGCCAGGTTGCCTGTGATATGCATGGACGAATCCCCAAAGCAATTGATTGCGGAGACAACAGTGCCGCTTCCGGCCTCAGCAGGGAAGTCAGCCCAGCACGACTATGTGTGCCGGCGGTGCGGAGGGTGTAATATTTTTATGGCTTGCGAACCCTTGGCAGGAAACCGCATGGTGAAGATCTCCGAAAGAAAAACACAGAGAGACGGGGCTTGTTTTCTGGAAGAGATTGCGGCACAGTATGAGAAGGCGGAGAAAATAACATTGGTGATGGACAATCTGAACAGGCAGACTCGCGGATCATTCGATGAAACGTTTCAGCCGGAAAAAGCAATGGCGCGATGGAATAGGTTCGAGTTTGTATATACTCCGAAGCACGGAAGCTGGCTAAACATGGCGGAAATAGAATTAAACGTGTTAACCGGGCAGTACTGGAACAAAAGAATAGATAACATTGAAGATGTCATGACGGAGACAAGTGCATGGCAGGAATTCAGGAACAACAAAAAGGCGAAGGTTAATTGGCAATTCACAGCAAAGGATGCCCGAACAAAACTAAAACGCCTTTATCCGACATTAGACCCTTGACATGACACTAGTCATCTTGGAACAGTATCCGATACTGTTCCAAGGCTGAAGTCAGGCGATCCTGATAGGGAGTTGGCACCCCACCGTCAACTACCAGTTGTGCAGCCAGTTCCTGGCCGCAGGTTGGTTTTATCACCAAGTGCGGCTAGTACTCCAATAAACTAGCACCGGCAAGCCCTCTGTTAACTGAACCCTGTGCCAGGCGATAAGGTTAGCGCTATTCCTCGACTACTTGAGCGTAATTCTCTTGCCGCTTGGCACACAACCCCAGAAAGCTGTGACTTTTGCTCATATCCATAGGACTACCCATTTCTTGCGCACAGATTAAGCTCTGTTGGAAATGGTAGACGGCTGTATCCAGATCTGGCAGTCGGCGGTCCAAAGCCAGGCGGCTTAAGCCGTTGATATCGCGTATCCTCAGCCGTTGTTTAATTTTCAGACTGCGTTGATAAAAGGACTCAGCCTCTGTTGGAGAGGTAGATTCAAGCTGACGGGCCAATGAATTATGGATCCTGGCTAATAGCCTCTCGGTAGTTATATCTTCTGTAGGAGGATCGGAGATCAGGCCCAGAGATTGTCGCAGGCAACTCTCTCGCCGTTGAGGTTCTGACACTGGTAAGCTAATACCCATAAAATGAAGTCTCTCCGCTTGCTGGAGCCGGCTGGCAGTCGGATTGTTAGCCGTTAGTTGGCCCAGACGAATAGTCTGGGCGAAATATCTCTGCTCCCTTGCATCTGTTTCCGCATCATAGCAACTGCGAGCAGCCAACAGCAACATATCAACGGCTGGAGAGGTGACGTGACAGAAAAATTAATCCCTCTTCGGCCACTGTGGCTCTGTCTTGGCCAGAGGTGTGGGCTGGGTCAGCCGACAGACGTATCAAGTCAGCCTCCTGCGGGCGGTGGTCGACCATTTGTTGGTATTCCCCGATCATCTCCAGGTAGCGGCGAGCATCGGTCACGGCAAATTGCTGTAGTGCGGCCTGGACCGCTTGTAAGCAAGCGCCTATGGGGCTACTCCGAGTATGTGCTGGTCTATGATCTGTTAAGTCAGGTAATCAATCAGGGGTAGGACGATAACTTTCCCTTGCTATGACTGGCTGAAAAAGGGTGAGGGTTACAAATAGTGAATGACCGATTTCGGTCTTGAAACATCTGTTGCTCTCGAGCGGACCTCCTCAAACGTCGGGGCTATCGTCTTGGGGGTGATAGGTTATGATGGACACAGGAAGAACCATAGGCTACTATTACCTCATTCACCGGCTCAGCGAAGGTTGCATGAGAAGCCTTGCGGCCAAAAGCTATAACGTCTGGTGATGTAGTCCACGCACCGGGAAGGAAGGAAGAAACAGCCGCATTCGTCAATCGCATCACCAACCCTCTGAGCGACGTTGCGTTGACTATGAACTTCGGCATCGCCGACAATGAGGCCGTCGAGACCTCGGACAAACTGCGACAAGCAGACATCGACCTGCTGCTTGTCATCCCGGGCATCTATGTCACCAGTTCGGTGGTCATACCCGTCATCCGACGGACCGATGTACCGATTCTTGTCCTCAATACACAACAGGACAATGCTGTCGATTGCAACGCGGTCAACCAGATCCCATATCTCAACCGGGTCAGGGTCATGATCCAGAGCCCGAAATATGCGGCGTGATCAAGAGAACGGGCAGACGGATCGACGTGGTCACAGGAAGACACCAAGACCCCGGTTTTTACGATCAGATCAGGGACCGTATCGCAACTGTCAACATCATGAGGCAACTGCGTAGATCGAGGTTGGGGATATTCGGCAGCACCTATCCGGGGATGCTGGATCTGAACGTCGATAGGACGATGCTGGAAGCAACCTTGGGGATTGCCTTTGAGGATATCGAGCTCGACGAACTGGAGCAGGAGTACTGGCAACTGCACGATGACCAGGTACGCGCAACAAGAAACTCATTCCTACCGGGAATGTGACGACCAGGCACCGTCTGAACTGTTTCACCCTGTTCTAGAATGCGCGTACGGAAGTGCTCGAAGAGATCTTCGGCAATTCGATGCCAGCGGTTTGCACGCTGACAGCGAGGGGCATCCCCTCTTCCGGCGAAGGCGACATTATGACGGCCATCATGGTTAAGATGACCCAATTACTCACCGGCAACGGCAGTTTCTGCGAGTATTGGAACATCGATTTCGACAATGATCGTGTACTCGTCGGTCATGATGGCCCGGCGAACTACAGAATGGCGGCGGATACGGTGTCGAGTTTCGGCTACGGCCAGGCCCGGTAACCATGACCAATCTCAAGTTGACCCTCACGGCGATCTGAAGATGATAGTGGCCACAGCAATGGCGGTGGAAGGCGAGACGTATGACGTGATCAATCATAACACCTGGATCGAACTGTCCGATGACATCCCGGTTTTCTTTGAGCGCTGGTTCCAGGCTGGCCCTGGTCATCACTTCGCCATTGCCTGCGGCGACCACGCAAGACGAATCGGCATCCTGGCACAGATGTTGGATGTCGAGTGCGAAAAGATCTGAGAAACGGGGAGGGATTAGACCAATGATTTATAGACTGATTCTCCTTAGGTCTGACCTGATTTACCCATCAGGCTGACTGGTTGCCAAGCTACAGCGGTGCGTCCAGCCAGGTCCGATGTTGCAACGCGAAGTCGATAATCGCCGATAGCATTCAAACTGAAATCGATTTCCACCTGATATTCCGACGAACTTCGACGAACAATACGCGGTTTTACCTTTTCCCAATATAGAAAGCGATAACCTGTTTCCTCCGGTCCATACAGTTCCCAAGAAACTACCACATTATTGGAAATACCTTGTTCATCTGTTCCGGTGGTGTAGTAAACGGCGGACGACCCTTCCGCGACCGTCGCACGAGCAGTAATTTCGCCTTCAGATTGGTCTTGGCCGGACAAGAGTTCAACAGTTAATTGCGGCGGTATCCCCTGTGGTCGAACAGGTAGTCTAGCCTGAGAATGAAGAGTATGATCCCTAGCCTGACCAACTGCCACTTTCCCATCTTCCCTGATTCGCACAACTTCCCGATAACCGGAAAGGTTGAGTCCGTCCATGTCCCACAACAAATCGAAGGCCACTCCGAGCCGGAGACACCGTTCAATCTCGGTAAAAAAGTTACGCATCACCTGCCGGTACTTGACCCCCTCTCGATTTAATCGTTCTAGATTCAACTCATCGAGCCCCCATAGATTTCCCTTACCCATATAGACGTGCCCTAGGTTGTACCCCGCTGGAAGAAGGATCACCACCTCTGCCGCCTGCTTGAGTTTATCCAGGTTTCGTTGTGGGTGTCGCTCCGCATGGGCGCGAAGATTTGTCGACATGGCCAGGTACTCATCATAAGGTACACAGGCCAGCTCATAGCTGTCCCAATACAGAAAAAATTTGGCCCCCAGGTCGTAAGCGTGCGTTTGTAGCCAGAAGGTGTCTGCTCGTTCGACGGCCCCATAAATACTCATTCCCCAATCTTTGCCTGTCGATCTAGCCGCACCACGCAGAAAACCGTAGATGAGGCTAGCTAGGTTTTTCGGATCATCAACTGGGATTTGGCAACCATAGGCCATGTTCATCTCAGGTAGGGTTCTCCGAGTACCAAACCGACCTGGCGGTTCAAAGACCATAGCTGACGGGACCTGTCCCGCATTAGCATCGGGGTTACTTGCGCCCTCTGTCAACTGATAGATTGCTGAACTAACCATTGTCTCCCAGCTATAGATGTTCTGTTGAAAAAATCGCATGTCGCCAAGGTCTATATCGGGACGGGATGACAATTCGTTGGTCAACCTGACCGGAGCACCTCGATATTTCGCTTGATGAAAATGGCCACGGAAGTCCTCGAGCGCGACTTGTGGGGTTAAGGTTTGTCGAAACAGTTGATCTTGCTTCAACTTCGGACGAATGACATGATCCCTAGAAACAACGGCTGGTTCATCGATGAAAATGGTCGGTCCCAGATAATTGCTGCGGTATAGATCCTCCGGATAATTTATTTCGGTTCCGCTAACTCCCCAATAGAAGGCATTACTACTATCTACCCACTCGACCTGGTCGCTATCCACTCGCAAACAATTGATACCCGCCGCCATCATCTGCTGGTAATCACTCTGGGTGAGTCGCACCAACTCGTAATCCGATCGATCGTAACGACGGGTCGGATCCTTCTGTTTGGTGTTATGGGCCGGACCAATCAGGACATCGGGAGTCAAGGTACAGATCTGGGCTACAGGTGGCACGAATGCCTCGCTCGCCTGATCCGAGCCCTCAAGTCGATAATGATGTCCGAGATATTTCAACTTGGGCGGAAAAATACCGTCTGATACTTCCGTCTCGATGGGTTGAGGAATCAGATAAGGCCAACAACCGAGGCTCGGCAATACAGCTAAACCGGTTAATTTATTCCGAAACTCTATTGGTGGGCCATCAGCCGGATGTAGGATATATCGGATAATCTGGTAATCTTCCAATCCTGAACCAATGAAAGAATCTGCTTTTAAGGTAGAATTTCTGGATAGTAGCAACCAGATGTTGAATTCACTACCATTGGATTTTCTCGCTTGCAAACACAGCCACTGGCATTGACTATACTGATTTTCTCCTATTGTCTGTTCTTCGGCTGAACCAAGCCTCAAGATCATCGTTTTGACAACCGAACTTGGAGGGTCCTGTTTTGAACAATGGGTATAGGTAGCTATAGTACCGGTGGGTCCGAGTAACACATCAGGTTGTCGAGAGATTTGTCTGCCTAGATTTTTCATTGCTTAGCCTTTCAGTATTTAGCACTTCGCTCTGGTGATGGTATGACAAGATTGCAGGCCAACTAGTTACAGATACCTTCCCCGAAACAATATAGACCGACATTGAGTAGCCTTCAACCTGGCCCTCAACGGTAAAAGTACCAGCCGATGGATACCTCCAAACAGTTGGATTTCTCCCCCATAAATATCCACTTTACCGTTCCATGTGAAGGTCTAACCAGCTCTTTGATAAATTGATCTGAATAATCAAAATGAAGATAAAATCTCGTCTATCTCGCACTTCTCTGGGTAGAGTGTTAAAATTGGTGAACAACGACTTCTAGTTGGCATGGTTAGTCACACCTACCTTATTTGACTAATCGAGTTGGGAAACCGGGTGCTGACTACCAGTTGGCACTGTTCTAGTACCTCGCTGCTGGCGAACAGGGTAGTTTGTTTGGCTAGGAGTTCATCATCTCCTCATGGACGGTACGCATCGCCTGGTGATGTTGTATGCCATTGTCGCGCAGTTGTTGGTATCGACTTTCATCGATGTTTGATCGGTCCAGAAAGCCGCGTATGTCGTACCGGCCTTGTACTTCGAGAGGTAGCTTACCTTCTGCGATCATTAGATCAAGCGGGTATTCCTTTTCCTCCATCGGTAACTTGATGACTTGATGGCGGCGTGCTGACTCGTATATCGCCATCATTACTTCGACTGTGTCGCGCGCCTTGCGGCCGGAGCCGCGGCTCTCTGGCCCACCTTCGATCCATTCGATTAGCTCTTGTGTTTGGGCAGCATTGGTATTGCCGCCAATAGCCTGATCCCCCTCTTTTAAGCCAAGGTCGATATCCATCCAACCGTTGCTTTCTGCGTTGAATAGTTTCAGCACGGTTTCACGAACGTGGAGCATGCCTTCGGTACCCCGTATAAAGAATTTTCCGGCATCGCAACTTCGGTCCCACAGGTCGGACTGAATAAAAAACTGAAGGCTACCGCCAAAGTGGATCAAACCAAGACATGAGTCTTCGATGGCGGTGCCACGCTCGTATTTATCCGTCGTGCGCTCAACCGCGCCCATCACCCATTCGGCGACCGGATCACCAAGGATGAACCTCGCCCCGTCGATTGAATGGGTACCCCAATTGACAAGCCCTTCCCTTACCCGCAGATCAGCCCTCAGCGGGATGCCGATTTTCCCATCCGCAACCAACTCTTTGGCTTTCTGCCAACCAAGGGTGAATCGGCGTTGGTGGGAAATTACCAGTTTCACTCCATTGGCTTCACACACCTCAATCATCGTGTTAGCCCGTCTCATCCCGATAGCCATTGGCTTTTCGCAAATAATGCCTTTTACAGACGGTCCAGTGGCAACCTCTGCGCTGACCGTGTCGTGGAGTAGGTGCCACACACAGACACTGACAAGGTCGGGTTGCGCCTTCTCAAGCATTTCGGCCACCGTGGCGTACCCTTGGGATATTCCGTAATTGTCCATGTACATCTGGCGGGCTGGTTCGAGTGGGTCTGCTACTGCTACGACATCGACATTGCCAAGTCTCAGGTAGCCCTGCATGTGCGCCTGACCGATTGAGCCGCATCCAACAATTGCTGCTTTGTATTGTTTAGCCATTAAGTTAAATCCTGTCTGTCTGTTGGGAGCCTTGGAATTCAACAACTCCGAAGTTGCAAGCTCGCTGAATCCGAGATCGCCGTAATCTGATGGATTTGCATCTTAGGGACGCAAACTATGGAGGCATTATACCTCGACACTTACCGCCTGCCGGATACGACTGATTCGATAATAGCGTTCAGAGTGGCAAGGATTTGCAAGCTGTTGCGACCGCTAGTCTCCGGTTCGGGGCCACCGTTGACCTAGTCGGCAAATGTTGCAGCAACGTGCTGGTCGAGTTGGCGCGTGTCGCTGAAGCCAAGATCGATCATCTGCCTCACATAGCCCGGTGTCCCGGCCAGTGCTAATAAGCAAGGTTTCCGTACCGCTGAAAGCTCGGGTGTTGTGCAAAAACAATGACGCCGCCTTCGCATTCAGCGCGGAATTCGTTGCTGTTCGCGCGGGCGTCGGAAGTAGAGACAATCACAAAGCACGCACCGTTGTCGAAAGTAATTTCGGCGGTGGCCGTGGATTCTCGGTGCCAGGTCGTTGCTGGTGGGCAGTAGGAGTGGCCGTACACTTCGACTACACGCTGGTTCACCATCGCAATCAGCGAATCGATTTCATGGGCCGTCATCTGCCAGAGTTGCGAGTGGTCGGAGTCAGGACACTCGCTACCACGAGCTTTGTAGGTTAGCATGTGTCCAGTCTGCGGTTCACCATAAGCGCGCTCTGCCATCAAACGACGCACCGTACGCTGTCCAGGCATGTAGCGCCACTGCTGGGTTATAACGATTTTGAGCCCGCGGGCCTCCGCCATCTCAGTCAGTCGCTGGCCCAGCGCGAGTTGCAGCACGAATGGCTTCTCCACCATAACGTGCTTACCGGCTTCGATTGCGGCCTCGACCAGTTCATCATGGGTGCGCGCCCAGGTGGCAATCACGACGCCGTTGCTCCCTGACTCTTCCAGCGCTTGGGAATATGAGGTGTAGGCAAGATGATCCGGCAGTTCAAGATTGCGTATAGTGGTCTTCAGCCGCTGCTGATCAATATCAACTAAGCCGACCAATTCAAATCTGTCTGGTTGCGCTAGAAGACTGCGGACATATGTGACTGCCCGCGACCACAGCCCAACGACGATCATACGTAGACGGTAGTGAGTCGCGCTTTCGGCCAGAATCTCAACGTCAGGCATTTGCGGATCTCCTGAATTTATCAACTTTAGTTTCTCTCCATCGCTATTGAGTCCTGAAGTTACTCAGAGAGAACTCAGTTTATCGACCGAAGCTTAAGGGAAGTAGTGAGGCATTGGTAACCCAATGCCCCGTTAGTAGAGTTAGTCTTAGTCTCTGGCGATTTTAACCTGACTCCAGTAGGTGGGTAATTTATAGTCGGCTTGGACAGCCATCGCCTTCTCGAAGCCACTACTCAACGCCTTCACTTGTGCCGCATTTAATGTCACATTGAATAAGGCCACTTCGTCGATAATGCCTTTCCACTGGCAGCGTTTACCACAACCAGGATCGGCCCCAATGTATACGTGTTCGAAAGACGCCCACGGCACGGCATCGACCTTCTCGCTCTTAATTAATTTTCCGCCTTGGTAAATGCTCAAAGCCTTACCATCGTAGGTGCCAACTACGTGTGTCCACTTTTTTTTCTCAATCTTATCACCGCGAACCTCTAACTTTGCTCCTCCATTTGCTTGGCGAATATGGAAGGTGGCATCGACGGCATTATCACCATTTTCGTGTGCACCTGTTCCCAATAAATATTGTGACCATGTTGAACAGCCTAACCCTCTCCAGATAATACATTTACCAGTTGGGTCTTCCTCGGCAAAAACCCAGGCGTGAATTGAGAAGTTTTTCTTCTCTTTGAAGTCGGTTTCTACCGCTTTTTTTCCTTTTTCCGTTTCAATCGTTAGCCACTGATCGTCACCGTTGAGTTGGACACCTTTTCCAAACTTACCCTTAACCCATTTGATGCCGTCATTGACAAATTCAGCATGATTATCATGGCCGGAAGTATCCTTAGCCACTTTCCCTTTTCCGTCTTCAAACAGCCAAACGGCGGCGACCGATTTGTCATCAATCTGTTGTGATGACGCACTATAAATTGCTACTCCAAACATAAGAAGTAGGCTTAAAACAGAATAGCGATACATGGTATTCCTCCAAGAAAGCTTTAGAATGGTAACCGACTATACCAAGATGTATGTATCATTGTCAATGATCATGAAGTCAGATCTGCTAAGCTCTATCCGAACATACAGATCTCAGGTCACCACACCGGCCAGAGAGAATACCACCTGGATAAGCCCGATGAATTTTTCCTCTTTATAGCTTGAACTCCTTACTACGGCTGAGAATAACAAACTAAAACCGGATATTAAATCTTTGTTTTGTACTCAGGTTTGTTAACATTCACACCAACCAAGTGATATCACGTACTCAGATGAGCCTAGACATGAAGTTGCAGGCTAGCTTTTCCTCACCCCTGGCAATCCGGCTTATATTCTATTGAAAAAACGCCCAACCAGATTGTGCACTCTATATTGGCGGTGATCGTACTCTGGTCGTTCGTTGGTATTATCTGCCTTGTCGGCAATCATCATGATCGGAATCTTGACCCACATCATATTGTATATACAAAGATTTATTTTCGATAAATTCCCCCTATGCGAAGAGACAGTGAAAGTTTTGCTAATAAAAATACGTTTCATACAGAAAATACACGGATTTGTTAAACTTCTGTAACAGTATTTTGCTACTATTTTTTGCGTTAGGTTTTACACAGTGGCAGTGGATTAGTGTTTGTAGGAGAGTAGTAAAATTGTTGATACCAGAAAAGAAAACGATTTGTTGTCGCCTGTCGCAGGGTGCTATCGTCATGTTGGCACTCCTGATTTTTTCCGTAACAATGACGTGGTCAGACGAAGGGAAAGTTAGCGGCTATTTTTTCGGTGATTTTTATCACATGTTATCCTCACACAAGGAGAATTTAGAAGGGCGAAACGGCTTTCAATATCGCCGAATCTACTTTCAATACGATCGTAAGATCAAAGAGAATAGTGACAGTCCAAATAATCTCGCCGCTCGTTTTCGGTTTGAGATGAATAGTGATTCACTTCCCGAAACGGGGGACAAAATCAAGCCGTATGTCAAAAATGGTTATCTTCGGTGGAAAAATTCAGACTGGAAAACCGATGTCCTGATTGGGCTTTCCGGTACGCCGGCCCTGGCCAATACCGAAAAACTTTGGGGTTATCGTAGCCTATCGAAAACACCGGAAGATCTGCACAAATTTGTCAGTTCGACCGATTTCGGAATCACGATCAAGGGAAGTCTAGCGGATAAATTCATCAACTATCATGTTATGTTGGCGAACGGTTCCGGCACAAAAGCCGAAGCGGATTCGGATAAAAAAGCGTATTTCGCGCTGGCCTTAAAACCGGTTGATGGCCTGCTGATCGAATGTTATGCCGATGCTGAAACCGGCGATGAACTTGATCTCCTCTGGCACGGACTAATCGGTTACCAAAGTGATCTGTTCAAAGGTGGTGTACTTTTCTCAATGGAAGCGGGAGAGAACGAGCGGAAGATGGCCTCGGCCTTCGGATCAGCAAAGTTGCTTGGCAATCTAAAAGTAGTCGGGCGTTTCGACAAAAATCTGGATCCGAATCCGAAGGGTGGAGGTGTTTCATATACGCCATATTCCAAAGAGGCGAGTGTAAGCAACGTTATTTTCGGCCTAGATTGGTCACCGGCGAAAGATGTTTACGTCCTTCCGAATGTCTTTGCATCTTTTTATGACGAACCAGGAAAAGGCAAAAAACCAAACATAGATCTTCAACCACGTTTAACCCTGTATTACAAATTCTAGAGATACTCAGATCACTTGCAGGGATCAAAGGAGTTACTTCCACAAAAGACAAGGAATGGTTAAACCTCTGTAACACTATTCTGCTATCATAACCAACATGTAATATTTTTGCAGAGGTTAGTTTGTATGGTACGGGGATGTTGCAGGCTCTGAGAGACTGCAACATCAAGGTTACGGCAGCTTAATCATCGGATTGATTGGCTCTCCCGGGCCATAAAATCAAGTAAGAAGAAAGTAGTATTTAATGGGCCAAAGGGAAAAATAAGTGGGAATTGAATCAATCATTATCTTAATCTTAGCCTCAGGTTTTGGCTTTTACATGGCGTGGAACATCGGTGCCAATGACGTGGCAAATGCCATGGGTACTTCTGTTGGTTCAGGGGCCTTAACACTGAAACAAGCTATTATCGTTGCCGCTATTTTTGAATTTGCTGGTGCATTCCTGGTTGGATCCCATGTGACTGAGACGGTGCGGAAAGGAATAATTGACCTCAGTGTTTTCACTAACATAGAAAATGGGGCTAATATCCTGATGTATGGAATGTTAGCTTCCCTACTGGCAGCCGGCGCATGGTTGCAAATCGCCAGTTACTTTGGATGGCCGGTTTCAACCACCCACTCTATCGTTGGTGCCGTCGTTGGTTTTGGTATTATTGCCGGTGGTGCTGCAGGCGTCAATTGGCTAAAGGTAGGTACAATCGTTATGAGTTGGGTTATCTCCCCACTGTTATGTGGAACGGTTGCTTACATCGTCTTCTCTACCATCAGCCATGCAATGATTAATGTGCCCGATCCTGTTCAAGCTACAAAGCGCTGGTCGCCTGTTTTTATTTTCCTAGTTTTTGCTATTTTGACGCTAGTAACCCTCTTTAAAGGCCTCAAGAATCTTCATCTTAATCTGAGTTTCCCACAATCGCTAACGATCGCCGTTGGTATCGGATTTGTGGCTTCAGCCATCGGATGGTTACTAATTAACCGTATCGTTGTACCAACAACGGTAGATGGCGAGGACACAGTTCTTTTGTCCACAATGTCGGTAGATCTCCGATCAATCGCCAGACTCACCCGCCGACTGCATGCTAAATCGGCAGGGGAGGCGACAGTATATATAGAAGATATTCAAGGGCATGTTGATCAGTTGACAGGTATGGTCGAACAAAGCGAGGCGCGAATGCAGACACGCGAAGATTTTCAATTTGTGGAGAAAATCTTCACCTATCTTCAAATTATGAGTGCCTGTTTCGTTGCTTTTGCCCACGGTGCTAATGATGTGGCCAATTCTATCGGACCACTGGCAGCCATTGTTTCTATTGTCAAAGGGGGAACGGAAGCACTCGTTGCCAAAACGCCGGTTCCCATTTGGATTCTGGGCTTAGGTGGTGCTGGTATCGTCATCGGGCTGTCGATGTGGGGGTGGCGCGTCATTGAAACCATAGGCAAAAAGATTACTGAATTGACACCAAGTCGCGGATTTGCCGCCGAGTTTGCGGCCGCAACAACAATTGTTCTCGCTTCCAGGCTGCGTATTCCAATTTCGACCACGCATACGCTAGTTGGCGGAGTTCTAGGGGTTGGGGTTGCGAGAGGAATCGATAGTTTAAATCTTCGTGTGATTCGCGAGATTGTAACCTCATGGGTGGTGACTTTGCCTGCAGGGGCTGGAATGTCAATTGTCTTTTTCCTGATCATAAAAGCTGTTTTAGGTAATTTCGGTTCAACAATCTAAAATAGACCTGATTGGAAATAAGGGGCGTTCAGTCTGTAATCCTACCGTGGCATAACCAGGATGTGGATTCAGGGAAATTATCGTTATTAAAGCCATTAAAAACAATACCCTACTGATCTCTATCATTGTAGATTTAGCCGTGGCTTTAGAGGCGATCCGTGTTACCCACTATTTACAACTATCTGGAGGATGTTTCCTTCTTCCCTTGACCAGATTGAATGCATTGGTTAATCTAACTGAGCGAATCTGATAGTTGTCAGATGTGCTTTACGATTTAAGTCGGTAACCAACTCCGTGCACTGTTTGAATCATTCCTCCACAACTGTTGAGTTTGCGTCGTAACCGGCTCATGTGAGTATCGACGGTTCGATCAACACCATAATAATCCTGCCCCCAAACCTGATTCATCAAAATGCTACGGCTAAAGACACGGTCTGGTGATTTAGTCAGCGTTACCAGTAGTTCAAACTCGGTTGCCGTCAGTTCGACCTCCTCGTTGCAACACAACACTTTCCGTTTATCAATGTCGATCTGTATATCTTGAACTACTATCCAGCTATCGTTCTCTTCGACCGCCTGAGAGACAAGGCGTCGCAACACAGCCTGTACGCGAAGAACAACCTCACGAGGGCTAAACGGTTTAACGATGTAATCGTCTGCGCCCAGTTCCAATCCCACGATTCGGTCAATTTCTTCACTTTTAGCCGTTACCATAATCACAGGAATATTTTCTACTTGAGGGTCACGCGAAATGGTACGGTAAACTTCAACCCCACTGATATTGGGTAACATTAGATCTAACAAAATTAGATCCGGTTTTTGTTCGGTGATTGCATTAATTGCGGCATAACCGTCATAAACCGCTTTCACTTCAAAATTGGCTTGCTCCAGCGGATACTTGAGCATCTCGACAATATCAACGTCGTCTTCAACAATTAGAATTTTAGGTTGCACCATGTTTTATTTCCTGCAAGCCTATTTAGGCTTATAATCTTATCTTAAGGTTACTAACCCGGCCAATATATAAATCAACCAAACTCGGATCGAAATGTCAGGGGAATCACAAAGTAGTTGTTAAAAAAGGAGGAAAACCTAAGTTCGCAACTCGTAAACAGTTGAAAACGAAAGTGGTAACAAAAAGAGCAGTTTTGTCACTGTATACTGTATCGATATCAATAGTAGGATCCGGCAGTAAATCCAGATTTGGTTGCTTTATTAGCCGCCAATCATTTTATCTGGTGCCAGGACCGGGTCAACCGGCTGTTTCCCCGTAAAGGCCAATTGGTTTAAAGGGGATCACAGAAGAAGTAATTAACGTCATGATTATTACTTCAGCCCAAAACTCCCTCCCATCGCGAAACTGCAGAACAAGTCAAAACGCTTGTCTCTACCTAGCTGATTCTCTTCTAGTTGATCTAGGATTTGTCCGTCCTCAGCCATTCTACTTTCTGCTGCAACTCTTCTCGATAGATTGGTAAGGTGAAGAAAAATGTGGCCCCGTGCTTAACTTCGCTCTCGACCCAAGTGGC
>JASMLX010000124.1 GCA_030748495.1 Candidatus Poribacteria bacterium
TAGTTTTGGATCTAATAGTAGTATGAATTGAAGTTTTTATCAGCCGAATGATGAGATACAATAATAATAGTCATTAGCTCTGAGAGGGAGATTTGCGCGGAAACGCCTTCAGGTGGCTTAGATTGTTCCAACCAGATACTTTGGTTATTACGGGCCTGGACCAAATCATCGAGGGGGCAGAATAATGTGGTTAAATCCATCTCTGATCTCCATTTTTAAGTTTATGTGCCACAATTATGAAGGAAAAGAGTGGGGTTGTACAAGCCCTAGGATCTCTTTTTTAATTTCTTACATTTAATCCCGAATTCAGGTTAGTTAGTTTCTAATAATTAACCGTCCTTATTTCAGAGCTATCAAAAAAGAAGGCTTGATGGATCTATCTTGCTCAATCAGATCTTCTCTCGTGTTTGGTTGAATAACTTGAACTTACTTCGAATTTGACGATTAAATGAGTGGCTGATATTAACCTAAGAGCCGCAACCTATAATCACCTGTTAGCAACTGATAGAAGTAAGAGCCTGAAGATACGGCTCCAGTAGATGACCTGCAATTTCACTGCTCATAGTCTAAAACCACCTTAATGGCCTGATCCTGGTGATCGATGAATAACTCAAAACCTCTCTGTACTTCGGTAAAAGGGAGATGGTGGGTGATAAGTGGCGATACGTCCAGCCGACCTTGAGCTATCATGTCCATGGCCAGCGGGTAGTCGTTTAGTGCCTCTGGCCCCACAGATCCGATCATCGTCACGTTTTTCCTGAAGAATTCTCCATACTGAAAGGCGTAGACACTGTCGTCGGGTACACCGAAAGTCAATACTGTACCCAGCCGTTTAGCCAACTCTAAACAGAGGTTCACCGTTTGCTGGTTGTGGCCAACAATCTCCACTACCAAGTCGGCCATTCGTCCGTCGGTGATCTCTCTCACCTGAGTAACGATATCTTCCCGCTCCGGATTGACCGTGTGAGTAGCCCGCATTCTCCTAGCCGTGGTCAGGCGGAAATCCACCGGATCGGCGGCGATAATTGTCTTGGCCCCCAAATTACTCAACATATGCGTCATTAACAGCCCCATCGGTCCTTGGCCCAGAACCACTGTATCCTGGTTGAGAATATTACCCAGTTTTCGGACAGCCCAGATCACCGTTCCCAGGGGCTGAGACATCAACATCTGGTCCAAGGGATCAAAATCGACTAGCTTAACGGCTACATTGTCGTGCGAAATGTAGTATTCGGCTAAGCCACCGATACCCCCGGTGGGTGATGCCTGCACCAAGTCGCCGGCCTTAAACTTGTCCGACCGGGTTTCGGTTACAGTGCCCACACACTCGTGGATAGAGAGGCCGATATTCAGTGGATAATCTTCCACCTGCCGTTCCAACGCAAAATTAGGAGAGTCCGTCCCGCAGATAGCCGTCATACTGGCTTTAACTTTAATCGATCCTACTGGAAAATCTTCTATTTTTGGCGCATCAACTTCAATCACCTCAATCTGTCGATGCGCTACAACATGTGCAGCTTTCACTTGCTTCTCCTTTTAAAGACCAACTCCGTCCGGCGCATACCAAAAATATACATAGTAATAGTATGGTGTCGTCTCGACCCCATACTGGATTGTCGGCAACCTGTTCAGGTTCACCTCTACGTCGGAAGAATCAGCCAACGACAATCGTAACTGAGATTATACCGAGATTCCTGTATAATCTCAACTCATCAGACTACTAGAGAAAGTAACCTAAACTCAATCCAAACCAAAATAGATTATTGGCACCTTTTTTGGAGGTCGGGATAATTGGCGTATAGGTGAACCTGAACAGTACCCTTCTCCGCTCAGGCTGGTATCGGTAGCCAAAAATGGCTAAGTAATAGAGATGGTACGGATCAAAACGCAAAGTAAAATTGTCATCTAGTTTCGTTTCAAAAGGGAAAGAGGAGTAAGGATAAGCATCGGTCTTGTACTCTTCAGTCCAGCCTTCTGCTGTCGCATCATAAAAGAGTGACAATAAACCACCGCCGATTTCCAGCTTATGTCGCCTATGGCCAATAATATGGCTAACAGTCAAGGGAAGACAAATATATCGCTCTTTCTTCTTTAGTTGTGTTTCTATTCTCCATTTACCGTCGCTTCTCATTTCGTGTCTCATTCCTATATAGTGTTCGGTTTCTATCGTAGAGTATCCAATGCCAGCCCTGAAGGAGAGGTCTCTGGTCAGCAAGCGTTCATAGTTAATCGAACCCTGATAGCCACTACCAAAAAACTCGTAGTGAATTGCGTTTTTCGCCACTATTTCAGCACTAACCCAAACACTGCAACCGTGCCACAGCCAGAAGAAACTGAGCCATAAGTGATACTTTTTTGGATAGACACGCATATAATCGCCGTTTAGAGTCGAAACCGCCGATAAAGCGGAATAGCCAGGAGATAAGTTGCCAAAGCCACAAGTGTTACATCAACCCCTAGCTCAGAGACATAATGTACGATAGGCAGGCGTTTGACTGCTTTTTGATCTTTGGACGGTGAGAAGAGCAGATCAGCATCACTTGGTTGGTCGATCCCCGGTCTTTGCTGAGAGTGATCTTCAAATTCTGTTAATCGCCAGAATTGTGGTGTACTGACTTCCGGCAAGAGAAGGCGTTGGATTACATGGCTATCGCCTGGGCTGATCCAATCTGACCAAACAGTTTTCCCGTTACTCCACGATTTCTTGCTTTTTAGGCCTAACCGACCATGGACCCGATTTTGGCTGAGGAAGTAGATTCTCAATAGCCGCTGCCCATAATAGGATGACCTAACCGGTTGTGACGGTTCACTGTAGGGAAAAAACGGTTGCTCGGTTTTGAAACTCATTCGGACAGTGGAAGCCAAGACTCTGTGCCCGGTGGCCTGATCTTTGGCTATTTTGAAGGCCGATATTTTCCAGCCCGCTGCCACATAGGGTTGGATCCAAGCCTCCAGACCTGGCGAGAGGGCATAACCGTGATCTTTCAGCCAATAGCTGAGAGCATCAATATTGTCGGCTTCCAGAATAGCAGCATTAAACCCCGCCACCCGTGTTTCTTCCAAGACGCGAACTGATTCTACGGGTGGCGGAGCCCCTTCTTCATCATCCCCTCCACAACCATAACCATAGCAACCACCGGAGTGAGGGGTCGTCTCATAGATAATTTCTGGGGCTGTAATTTTAGCCAAGAGGGGAAAGACATCGTTGGAGGCCTCCGTCAAAGTCGGTTGGGTTGGTGTCGGCACTAAGAAACCGAAATCGTCCGCCGTACTTTCGAAGTCAGCACGTCGAATAAAGTGCTGTGTCTGTATAGCTTGGTCCCAGATAATGATGGCTTCCTCATTGGCAATTGAGACCGACTCGAGTTCCGGTGGGGCCGGGGCACAGGCCCAACTGACATCTGATAGGGGGCTTGTAAGCATAAGCAGGCAGATGGCGAGCAGGCTAGCCTGAACCGCTGGGATCAGTTTGTTGAGCTGTTTCGCAACTTGACTGGACTTCCGTTTTGGCTCCATTTCCGCGCCTCCTATAAAATGACGCCATCTCAACTTTATCATTATTTAGCTACACATCAGTTGGAATGAAAAGCAATTTGGACATCAAAGCGGATAAAATACTTCTCCTATCAAAGCCTAATTCGGAGGAAATGATGCCAAATAACCTTCAATTGTATCATAAAATGAAGCTGCAACTTAGCCAATGGTTGCTGCTAGAAGGTAGCACCCGGATTCGAAATATGGCCCTGTTCTTGACCGGTCTTTATTTAAGTGGTAAACCCCATCTGTCCAAGATCACCCCTACTTGGCCGCTGCGGGGAAAATTGCCCCGTCTGACCAACCGTTGATGGCGATTTTTGAACCATCCTAAGCTAGAAGCCGGAAGTTGGTAGGCGCCGGCGGGCGGAGGAGATTGTCAAACGACTGCCGACCGGTGCTATTACCTTGGTCATCGACAGCACTAAAGTCGGTTTTCACCACCGCTAGTTGTCGATTGGGGTGACCTGCAAAAAACGCACTCTACCATTGGTCTAGTCGGTGCATCGAGGTAGTAAAGGACAGACCAAAGTCGAAGAACAATTGGCTTGATTCCAGCAAGTGGCCAACATGCGGCCGTCAGCAGCTGAGATCTGGCTGGTTGGGGAGACCAAATTCCAATCGGTGTGCCTGTTGGGCTGGTTGGGGTCTCGAAATTGGCCTTTCGTTATCCGTCAGCAGAGCAAAAATAAGGTCTGCTGTGCTGGGCAGCCCTGGCTTTTAAAATCAATGCTTTAGCCCTTGAACCAGGCCAAAATCGGGTCATGGGCTGGGTGGGCTTGACAGAGAAGTATAACCCTGGTTGGTACTGGCTATTGCTGCATTGGGAAGTGGGTCAAGACCAACCCTGGTACCTAGTTTCCGACCAATCAGGCACGCCGATCTACGGGAAATATATGGTCGGCGCATGTGGGTAGGAGAAATGTACGGCGATATGAAAGGGCATGGGTTTGACCTGGAAGCCAGCCAATTGAAGCAAACAGACCGTATTGGGCGTTTGTTTCTGGGTTTCGGTATTGCTTTTGTCTGGTTAATCACTCTGGGAAACGGGGTGGTTAAGCGCGGCTATCGCCATCTGGTGGACCACAAAAACCGAGGTGATAAAAGTTATTTTCGCTTGGGCAGGGACTGGGTCGGGCGCTGTTGCGCTCTCAATCGGCCCATTCCGCTCCGTTTCAAACCTTATTTTTCCAACTGATGTGTGAATAGTGGTAAAATCAATATAATTTTAAAAGGGAGAATACATGCAGCTATCTGAACAACAACTTAGCTTTTTCGATACTTTCGGCTACTTAGCCTTTCCGGAGCTTTTTAACCCACAAGAAATCTCTTGGATCATTGAGGAATTCGAAATGGTTCTACAAACTCACGGAGACGGAAAGAACCATGATGGGTCAAAGCGAACCATTATTGTGCCTACTATAGATCACAGTGCAAAGTTATCTACACTGCTTGATGACTTTCGCATCCTGGGAATTGCCTCAGGGATCTTAGGTGATGATTTTAACTACGGTTCAGGCGATGGAAATTATTACTCCGGTGATACCGGCTGGCATCCTGACGGGGGCTATCCTGAATTATTTGCCATCAAATTAGCTTTCTACCTCGATCCTCTGACACGAGATACCGGTTGTTTACGTGTTCTCCCCGGCAGTCATCGACTCGATTCTTCATGGAAAGTGTCAGGTCATAATTGGAACCGAGCCCAAGACTTGTTCGGAATTTCGCCTGCCGAAATCCCCGGTAATATCGCCTTAGAGACCAATCCTGGCGATCTTGTCGTTTTCAACCACAGCACTGTTCACGCAGCCTTTGGCGGAAGTTCACGGCGACGCATGTTCACGATGAATTTGCACAAGCATGGTCATACTGAGGAAGAGGTATCTCGTGTCGATGAGTATATAAAAAACCATTGTCCTATTGCCCATGGTTTCAAAATTGGTGGTATGTACACTGACACCATTCTAGACACGGCACCAGCCGAGCGTTTAAAACATCTGGAACAATGCCATGAACGCCATGCTCTGGTTCACCCAAATGACACTATTCTTCGCCCTTTCCCAACCTTATGATTTCTAGTGATTGATGAATTATGATTTATTCTGAGTTAGCAGCTAGCAGCCATGTAGCAGCAGACCATTGACAAACTAACTAAGCGAAACTATTTACCACTTACTACTGGAAGCCAGTTAAGAGAAAGAAGGAAAGAAAGTCGGTTTCTAGGCGCGCTTAGTAGGCCAGCGGTCTTGGTTCTAGTTTCAAACCAACATACCGTTTAAGTATTTAACTTTCTCAAGTACCTAACCCCCATTAGTTCTCCTGGTGCAGAAAAAGGGAATCAGAAGATGAGTCGGACCAAAGAGGCCTCAACATCGAATTAGATTTGGCCCGGGATCAGAATGGTCGACCGATCCGAGCGATGATTACCGAAAGCACAACCGCCGATTGTTCTCCGGCTGAAGATCTGAGACCAGGAATTCAGGCTTAGCATTGACTGGCCGATGGAGGTTATGATGGCCAGGCAATTCTTCCAAAAGCCAATCAAGTTGAGATACGGCCGGTTATTCGGCCAAGGAAAAAGAGAAAATATCAGAGAAATGACAACCCAGATTGAGACCAAAGGCGGCGGAGAGTCGAAAATGCGTTCCGGCATCTTAAACCGTGGGGTGGAATGGCCACAGGTGAAGGTAAAAATTCAGACTCTTTAGCAGCCATTCATCTAGGGTGCCTATTTTTATGGACTACTCGTGACTACACTATGTAGCGATCAATTGATGAGTAGAACCTGGGTCTCTGGCTTTACAAGAACACGAAGCGCTAGACAGTACCAAATCGACCACCATCAGACGATAATTTTTCAAGCCCGAACCGAGTGGATCTATATTGATTTTGATTTCAACAGGGCAGCGTCCTGACCGACCACCGCGCAATCTGGTCGAGTCCTTTAAAATGGCAACCGATATTGAGCGTGAGAATCTATAGATCCATTAAATTAGTGATTGGTAATACCTTCCAATCGTTTATTACGATCCACTGCTCGATATTGCCGGGAGTCTGATCGGTGAAAATATCTAACTATTTCACGATCAAGCGCTTTACAAACCAGCTAAAATCGGTGGGCCTGTACCCTGACACTAAGACAATGGGGATTGGCGGTGTCAACCGGTAGATCTGGTTAGTATCTGGATCGCATTAGACGATGCAGACCAGGAAAATGGCTGTATGATCGCCATCCCGGCGAGTCATGTAGCCGGCGGACACGTTAGTCATTCATGTGCTAAAACAGGAGATCGAGAACTGCTGGCTTTACTGTTCACCGGTGCAGATGAAAGTAAAGCTGTTTCGGTCCCGCTCAAAGCCGGTCACGCCATGGTGCATCACTGCTTAACGGTACATCAAACCCAGCCGAATTGGTCAGACCGTGATCGACGTGCAATAGTGATTCACTACATGCCCGTCGGAACTGAAAATAGCGAAGGTCTGTTATTGAAAAGACAATCTATTGTTGAGAGGGCACAACCGGTATTCAAGTGGCAATGCTGGTTCAGTGTAGAAGAAACGTTTTGTTGACCCTTGGTTACCGGCTGTTCCTGTGGGGGCGGAAACGATTACCTTCTGCTACAAGGTTCTCGTTTTTTATGTCGTTGGGTATAGTCTTTCCCGCCCAATTCTTCTACCTCTTGAAAAAGGTCATACAAAATCCATGCCAACCGGGCTAATTTGTCTAACAGATGAAAAGTCACTCTATCCGACTTGTCTGCACTGCAAAGTCCTATTCATGGCGCGACCAAATTAAGATTTGGTTTGGCATCCCCTAATCAAAACCTTTCCACAAAGGTAATTTCTGTCCCAAAGAGAACCTTAACAATAAAGTTTGACAGATGTCAAACAGTGCTATAGAATGGCCGCTATATTTATTTTTGCATCTAGTTTTGAAGATGGGACCGGAATAGGAGAATTAGATGATGAAGTTCTCAGGAATAGGTTTTCTAGTCCTGGTTTACTGGATCGTTGCTCTGCCGGGCGTTGCTGAGATCGACCCAGCCAAAGCAGAAGCGGTCTGGTTATTTAGCGATGGTGCTGGCAGAAAGGTAGTAGACTCTTCAAGCCATAAACGAGATGGTACCCTTTTTGGTAAAGGTAAATGGGTTAAGGGTAAGTTTGGTGGTGGGCTTGAACTTAATGGGACTTAAAAGGATGAGGTTCTCATCGAAGTCCACAAAGGGATTGGCGTGCAGAAACCTCGCTCAACAGTGCTTTGGTATTGGACTGAAAAACCCGGTCGATGCCGATTAGTCTGTTGGGGAGCCAATGACACTGCTATAAAATACCACGTTCGAATTCATGAGAATGATACCTTTCGTGTAGAAACCCAAGGAGGCCAACTCTTTGCTAATAAACCGAAACTAACCGATGGTCAGTAGTACCACCTGGCCTGTGTATTCCCACTAGGCGGCAAGACGTGTCACGACCACATTTTATATGTCGACGGTGTAGAGATAAAGGATCGGGGTGGCAATGACGTTGGTGTTGATACTGATATCAAAACCAACGATGTCGAAATTGGCTGGAATAAAAACATTGGACATGGCGACCCCGCACAGGGCATTTTCGACGAGGTGGCCATTTTCAGCGCCGCCTTGAACCAAAAAGATGTTAATGACATTATGACGAAGGGATTAACTGAAGCTCTAAGCGTTTCACCAAAAGAAAGGCTAACCACTATCTGGGGCAGTTTGAAATCCCTCCAATATCCCAACTAGTTCCTAGATAAGGTCTATGCTATTTATGATCTAGCCCGATTCTCGTCTCGATTGTTAGAGTCATGCCTCGTTTGACAACCCAAAGGCTCGCTTTGATGCTGCCGACTGGCAAATTCAAAGCGAGCGTCTTTATTTTGTGTTTCCTTACACAAGCCGTTTTTGCCAATGGAATACCAATCGATGATAAATAAAAGGGTAACTGTTCGGTCCATCATCATCGGCCTACTGTTAATCCCTTTGAACAGCTAGCTATTGGATTGTAATGATGGAGTTGATTCACAACTCTGGCCGGTCGACCAATATCTCCATTTTCTTCAACGCTATATTGACCCTTCTCTTCCTGCTAATTCTCAAATTCTGCCTCCGCCGATTGTCACCATCACAGGCACTTTCCCAACAGGAATTACTGATCGTCTATATGATGGTCAACATTTCTTCGGGTATTGTGGGTCATGATATGATGCAGATACTGGTACCCAGCCTAGGACACGCCTTTCAGTTCGCTACCGTGGAAAATGAATGGAAGGTCCTTTTCTGGCATGAGATCCCACCCTGGCTGATAGTCAGCGACAAGCAGGTATTGAAAGGTTACTATCAAGGTGATTCCTCGTTCTATACCCAGCCTCATCTGCTTGGATGGATCGGTCCAATCCTCTGGTGGTCGCTTTTCATCTCCGTGTTACTATTCGCTACCTTGTGTCTGAACGTAATTTTGCGTAAGCAATGGGCCGAAACCGAGCGACTTAGCTATCCGACCATCCAGTTAGCGTTGGAAATGACTAACCCTGAAACAGACTTGTTCCTTCGAAAGCTATTCTGGGTCGGGTTTTCGATTGCGGCGCTGGTTGATTTGCTGAACGGCTTATCCTTCGTCCTCCCTTCTGTCCCTTATCTGCCCCTCAAAGTACATCGCTACCGGATCACTAATAAACCGTGGAGCGGTATTGGTACTTTCCCCACCTCTTTTTACCCTTTTGTCATCGGCATGGGATTTTTCATTCCGCTGGATCTATCCTTCTCCTGCTGGTTCTTTTTTCTGTTTTGGAAAATGTTGATGGTAGTAAATAGTGCGTTGGGCACCGGTGGCTTGTCCCGCTTTCCGTTTATCAAGGAACAGGCTTCCGGCGGATATCTGGCTTTATGCCTGATCGCTGTCTGGTTGAGTCGGAGACACCTGGGTCGGGTCTGGTGTAAGGTCACTATGCCATTGCCAATAGCTTCGACCTATCAACAGTTGGACGATGCCGATGAACCAATGCGTTACCGAACCGCTACGTTAGGACTTATCGCCGGAGTCTCGCTGATTGTGTGGTTTTGCCATCAAGGGGATATGTCCACCAGCGTAGCGTTGACCTTTTTTGGCCTCTATTTTGTTATCGTAACGGCAGTTACCCGGATAAGGGCTGAACTCGGAACGCCGGTTCACGACCTGCATTTTTCGGGGCCGGACGAAATCTTGGTTAGATTCATCGGCAGTCGTCGATTGAGAACCGGTAATCTAACCATGTTCTCTCTCTTCTGGTTCATTAACCGGGCCTATCGAAGCCATCCGATGCCACATCAACTGGAAGGGTTTAAGATGGCAGAGCGAACCCGGATGGAGAGTAAAAAGCTGGTTGGCGCCATGATGTTGGCCGCTGTTGTTGGGTCCATAGCCGGGTTCTGGGCTTTACTGACGGCCAGTTACCGTCACGGCATGAGAGAACATGCTTTTGGACGCGAACCATGGGAACGACTTAGCAGGTGGTTGGTAACAAGCAGCGAAACCGACTATCCAGCCGCGCTATTTACCTTGATCGGCTTTGTTCTTACTGTTTTGCTGTCGATGATGCGCCTGAGATTCCTCTGGTGGCCACTTCATCCGGCTGCATTCGCCATTACCACCACTTGGGGAATGCACCTGGTCTGGTCCTGTCTGTTCATTAGCTGGCTGGCAAAATTGACTATTCTCCGCTACGGTGGTATAAAAAACCCACACTCGGATGGCAACCTTCTTCCTAGGATTAATCGTGGGAGAATTCGTGGTGGGCGGTTTCTGGACCATCATCAGCGTCATCTCTAGCATAGAAACCTACAGGTTCTGGGTTATCAGACAACTTACCAGCCTTTATATAGCCTGAAGAAAAGCATGGATATGCTGACCGACATTTTTTCGCGAGAGGTTAAATTATTGATTGACAGCGAATTGTGATAGTGCTAAAGTGTAAAAATACTATTCTGGGTGTAGAAAATTGTCACTCCGAACAAATGGAAATCCAGAATATGATGCTGTGAAAAGGTGAGGTGGCGGTTTTACCAACTGAATTTAGTCGACTTTATAGTTAGAAGCAGAAAGTTAGAAATAGGAGTAGTGCCAAATGTCAGAAAAGAGTTTAAAACAACGTATCCATGAGGGTGAGATTATTATTGGTAGGGGAGCCTCGATCATGGCAGATCCGGATGAACTCAGATCTATCTTGGGTGAGGGGGGATTCGATTTCATCTCAACCGACAGCCAACATTCCGCCTTTAATGAAGAACGATTGGTTACCTTCTGTGATGTGGCTGACGAATTCGATATTCCAGTGCAATTCCGGATTAAGCACACACGTCATGCTTACCTGATCGGCAACTATCTGGATCTGGGCCCAACAGGCATCGAAGTTCCACAAGTGGAACTGGAATCGACAGTCGATGAAGCTGTCGATGCCTTTTACTATCCTCAGGTTGGCAAACGAAGTTGGGGAGGGGCTTCGCGCAAAGTTGCACCGGACCAAAGTGGTCGCTTAGAGTACGCCCAATGGTGGAATGAAAACGGCGTTCTCTGGATGCAGATAGAATCTATTAACGCAGTGACCAACGCCAGAAAAATAGCTAAGCCGGGGATTGATTGTCTCTCTTTTGGTCCGGCGGATCTGAGTTTCAGCATCGAAAGCTATCCTAACCACTTTTTGCAAACGGTCGATGATTGTGCCCAACACGTGGCAGCACAGCTTAAAGACACCGGTGTTGCTGTTTGTCTTCGAGGCGTCGACCCAGAGGACCGGGACCGATACATCGATATGGGCATTACCATGTTCCTCTAGTTTATAGCTTTGGTTTTGTTTATCAATCTACCATCGATACAGGCACAGGATACAGCGACGATTGCCAACATACTTTTCTAAGGCAGGAAGAGGTTTACATTGAGTATTGTCACCTATCTTGTCCTATCAGATTTCTTCCAAAGCCCGATAGAAAAATCATGGCACATCACACAAGTAACAATACAAACATAACCATTCGTCCTCTCAATGAGGCAGATACTCCGAAGATTTATGGTTTCTTCAACGGACTCTCCGGGGCGAGTCGCAAGCTTTATCACCCGTATACCTTTGATCAGGACGCGATTTCGATGATTGCGAGGCAACTCCACGACGACAATTGTGTCCATCTCGGTGCCTTTCATGACGATGGCAGCGGTGAAAAACTGGTCGGGCATGTTTGGTACGTGCATAGAGAGGAAAGCAGTTACCCGCTTTTAGGTATTGGTGTTGTTGATACATTCCAGAACGCCGGCATCGGCACAGGGCTAATGCAAGGGATCGAGCGCGTCGCCCGCGGTCGAGGACAGCAGGGGATCGAGTTGACCTGTTATCTGGAAAATTATCGTGCGATTCGCCTTTATGCCAAGGCAGGCTATCGCCTGATAGGGAAGAACGGGGATGGTACCCAGTTCCGTATGCGTCGCTATTTCGCCGATGACGACGCTCCTTTCTTAATGCGGGGTGTCTACGCTTCAAGCATTCCGTGGAACATCCCACTGCTGTCAACGGACAGTTGGAACCTCGAAGATTGGAAATGGTACATTGAACTTCTCAACGCGGCAGGTTGCAATCTGCTGAAACTCTATATCTGGCCCACTCAATATTACCACCCCGAGGAGTTGGAACTGGCACATAATGCCTGGCGTTATCAGGTGTGGCACGATGCGCTTGCATATGCCCGTGTGATGGGGATGGAGACCTATGTTGGCTTTTCAACCGGGACAGTGCCCCCATCGACATGGCTGCGCTACCCCAGACTACGGGCGGAAGATGTCAATTACACCGGTATTACGCTTTGCTGGCAACGTGGGAAGAATCGGATTTTGCCCTATCAGCAGTATCTGATTGATATGTTTGCGGAGGTGGCAGACAACTTCGTACTCTGGTTCGCCGATCCTGGTGCCTGCATCTGTTCACACTGCCGGGACTACCTGCGCGTCATGTCTGATGCTATCCACACCTTGTCTGAGGTGATTGGTGGAAGAGCGAAAGTGACGCCTTGCCCCTGGTGGATCGAATCCATTGAAGCCGGACGGTCAGGCTTTGCGTCGCACCCGAATCTACGCCATCGAATCGCAAAGGAGATTCCCGAGGGGAGCACGGTAATTGTCAGGAGTGACGAGTACGAAACAATTGACATTATGAGAACACATGGGCTGATCCCTCTACCACTGGCTTTCTTTTTGGATCCAGAGGGCGAGTTTGAGTCTAATAACATTTTACCGCAACCCAAATTTGGACAGATCGATCAGTGGCTCGAAAAAAGTATTGAAGAAAATCACACCGCCTCGCTGGCCTATCGATTGACACCTTACACCCAATATCCAGGGGATTACTACTTCTTCCGAAGACAACTGAATCCCACCCAATCCAGGGAATCTGTACTTACCCAGCTTGGCGAGTTTATCTGTAATCCGCGCCGACAGGAGGCGTTTCACAGTGATGCACCCCGCTTTGCATCAGCAATAGAGTCGCTGGATCGATGGTGGCACAATCAAGGAGTAACAAATCTAGATGATTCGGTCACAGGGATGAACGCCCTGGCTGAAACACACAATTCCGTTCGTCATCTCGCCGACGCAATGACGATTCTGCGACAATTAGCTGGAGGGTTGGGAGAGAAGGCCTTGAAAGCATTCACCGAAGACCTGCGCCAGGAGATGAGTCCAATGCCGGTCTTTCGGGGACTGACGCTTGATTACCTCTGGTCAGAACATGCACGAGCGTTTCTTCAGCTTCGTGTCCAAAACTGGTTGAGACGCTTAGAACAGTAGCTCCATAAATCGGAGGAGAGGGGATGTCAGAGCCACACAGACCTAAATGCTCTGAAGTCGGCAGTGGCTCTGGGGACATCAGTTAGGACTCGACCTGGCCAAATTGATCGATTCTAGTTATTTTACCCTTTTCAGTTTGGCCCAAGTTAGAGGCAATTTATCTTTGGCTTTTACTGGATAGGCTTTCCCGATCTGGTGTTCGGCTGACTCCGTCCAGTCGATTGCCCAATCATTAGCTTGACCTTCCTGAAAAGCAGCAATGCTGATGATCAGTCCCACTTTAAATAGGCCTTCATACTTACCAAAAGAGGCAAACGGAACAACTATCTCTAGAGAATCTCCACCGTTTTTCCACTCTATTTCTTTGGTTAGTTGCTGCTCTGTCTCTAAGTGGGTAACTCCGTTGCTACCAAACTCTACCTGCCCCTTTCCACGCCCAATTTGGACATAAAACTCAGACCCAATCGGTTTTTTGACTTTGGTTGGTTTCCCTTCATATTCGTCGTTTGAGATTCCGGTTTTGAGCTTGTTATCCACATCGATCAGGATATGGTAGTAGTAGCGTTTACCATCCATAGGTGTAATCTCACCATAGACGGTTTCCAGAAAGAAAATCGCTTTGCCGTTACTGGCAACTTTCAGCGATTTGTAGTCCCCATCTGGATTATTATCTTGATCTTCGGGGTCTTTAACTGCAATCGGTATTGCATCCCAATCATCAAACTTCCCATCAATCACAATCTGGTCCGCTTCCACCGCGAACAGTAGCGTCGGCACAAAAAGGCCCAACAGGAAAGAGAGGCAGAAAATAGATCGAACTTTCATGGCATCCTTTAAGGTAGGTAGATACTGAGATTAAAACGCGAACTATAATTAGCCAGCTATCTTAACATTAACTTTGCTTAATTAACTAATTGACAAAGCAACACCAGTTCAGACAGGTAACTCTACTTTTTAGCGTTAATGTCGGGACAGACGTACTAGCGCCTTTTAAGCTTGGACCATGTTGTGGCCAGTTTACCCTTGGCCTTGACGGCTGTTGCTTCAGGAACTAGCTTCAAATCTATCGATTCAACCCAATCGACAGCCCAATCATCTGAAGCCCCTTCCTGAAAGGCTGAAAATCCGACTGTGCTGCCCTCGGTTAAGCCCAACGCTTTTAACGGAATTACGGCTTCCAACGTATCCCCACTGGCCGCATACTCGTAATCGGCAGCCAATTTCTGATCGTCATCCAGTGCTTGGTATGCTTCTATTCCATTCGGTTTGCCGTCTCTCCAACCAATCATAACAACAGTCTCAACACCGATTGGGTTTTTAAGGTTAGTGGCATTACCTTCGTAAGCCGAGTTATTGAATCCCGTCGCCGGATCATTGTCTGCATCAATTATCCAGTGATAATAGTACCTATTTTTCATCCCGGCCGGAGTTTGATCTGCTAGGGGAGCGACAACCCCGTAAACCGACATCCGCAGATAGAGGTTGCTACTGTCAACAGCAGCTTGAATCAATTTGATGTCACCACTGCTATCTTTCATGTCCTGGCCGTCTTCGACGATATTTGCGACATTCGTCCAGTCATCAATCTCACCATCAACAATCATGTCAGACCAACTGGTTAAACCAATTAAAGTAACCAGTGCCATGGTCAGTAAAGTAAATCGAATCATTTTTATTCTCCATTTAGAGGTGGGATCAGATTAAATTAAACGGGCCACAAGATAAAATCTAAATTAATATAAGTTAGCTGTCAATATCGGTTTGCTTAGAATATCATTTTAGATTTTAACCTCTTCTTCGCGGCTTGAAAAGTTACATAGTGAAGTGTAACAAAAATATCTTAACAGAAAATGGTAGAAAATTACAATTATAATTCTCCCCCGCAATCCCAAGCATAAAAACCCCACCAGAAACGAATCAGATCCCAGTAGAAACTCCTAGGAATATGTGATGAAATGTTTAGATATCTAAATGGTACGTTGATCGATCAATAGAATCCGATAGCAGTTTAGGTTTATTGTTCCGCGACTTGAAATATTATTGATGAAAATAGAGAGATCGTGTAGACTTGATGGATCATTGAACATCGAAGGTAATTCCAAGATGTATTTATTGCACCCGTACCCGCCATTTGGCGAATAGGAGTAAATTCAATGACACCACGAGAGATTGTATTAGCACAAATTAACCATGAGGAGACGCATCCGGTGCCGTATACACTTGGTTTTGACGATGCGGCATTGAGTGAGAAACTACAGCAACACTACGGTAGCCAGCGCTGGAATACGATGTTCGTTCCATACATTAGAGGCGTTGGAGGTATCAATGTACTCGGTCGGAAATCGATTGACGAAACCTACGCACGCGATGTTTTTGGCACACTCTGGCAACTGGATCAGCGTCCTTGGTATAGGAGGAGCCGGGTTTGAAGTCCCCTGCCTTTGAAGGATATTCTTTTCCGACGCTCAAGGAAAATGCAGGAAAAGCGATCGCAGCCCAACCGGAATCCTTCAGTATTATCAATATTGGATGGAGCCTATTCGAGCAGATCTGGGGCATTCGTGGTTTTGAGAACGCCATGATGGACGCGGTAGCTGAGCCGGACTTTTATTCCGAACTCCTCGGCGGCTGACCGAGTTACGCCTGTCAATGGTAGCACAGTGTGCTGACATTCCCGCCGATGCAATTATGTTTGGAGACGACTGGGGAGATCAGCGCGGCGTCATCCTTGGACCGGAGCGATGGCGCGAATTCCTCAAGCCACGTTGGGCGACAATCTACGACACCGTACATGCACAAGGAAAGGTTGTCATCTCCCACTGCTGTGGCAGTATCGCTGATATCATGCCCGATGTTATCGAGATCGGACTCGACGTGCTTGAAAGTGTGCAGCCAGAGGCGACCGGGATGAACCCTTACCAGCTTTAAAAAGAGGTATGGAGACAAGAGATTACATTGTGGGGTGGTCTCGGTAGTCAGAGTACCATCCAGTTCGCTACGCCACAGGAAATCCGAGACGAGGTCCAGTATCTGACTCAAGAAATGAGTGCTGACGGTGGCTACATTCTCGCACCTGCGAAGTCTCTACAACCAGGCACACCTTTTGAAAATGAAGTTGCTGTAGTCGATGCCTTTACCAACCAGAAGGATTAAAAGCGATTGCACAATAGTTTCGTAGAAAAGGTACTACCCATCCTACAAAAAACCAAAGGAAAATTTGGGTGATACCGGGAGGAAAATCAGTTGCCTCAACTCCCAAAAGGACTATATATCCTCGCACATTCCTGAGCGTAAGCCAAGAGGCCTTGACTGTATCGCAATCGATTGCATGCGATAACGGCCGGTTAATCGGCCAAGCCACAGTTTGACGTCTTCGACAAAATTGACATTGTGATCAACAAGAGGTAGTATCTATTATATACTATTGCAGATCCATTAAGGTTGGTTTGTTAACGGTTGCCCCCATACTAGTTATGGCTCATCTGTACTAGTAATAGGTGGTAAAACCTCTATCTTCGCAATCGTAATAATCTTTATTTTTAAGGAGAGCACTTTATGAAAGCTGCTGTACTCTACGATATCAACGAGCCTCTACAAATCGAACAGTTTGCATTACCCGACATCGAAGATGATCAGGTTCGCGTCCGTCTAGTCGCCAGTGGTGTCTGCCACTCGGATTGGCACGTTATCAAGGGCGAGTGGCCTTTCATTCAGATACCGACGATTCTGGGCCATGAAGGAGCCGGTGTGGTGGAAGAAGTCGGCCCCAGCGTCAACAATGTGAAGGTGGGAGATCACGTCGTATTATCGTGGAAACGCAATTGTGGTCTCTGCGAAATGTGCCAGGTTGGCTATCCTAATCTCTGTGACGAACCAGCGGACCCGCGTGGGCTTCCTCGGTTCACCGAGAGCGACCGCCAGATGGATAAGTTTAATGGCCTGGGAACGTTCAGTACCGAAACCATCGTTCCTCAAGATATTGTTATCCCAATTGATAAGGAGATCCCACTCCCACAGGCGGCATTGGTCGGTTGCGGGGTTATGACAGGGGTCGGAGCCGCCCTTAACACGGCTAACGTCCAGCCGGGAAAGTCGGTAGCTGTTTTTGGTTGTGGTGGGGTGGGGCTAAACGTGATACAGGGCGCAATGATGGCTGGAGCCGAACCCATTATCGCCGTCGATATTCTGGACAACAAACTGGAGTTGGGTAAACAGTTTGGAGCGACACACACCGTCAATTCGTCTCAGGTCGATCCGGTCAAAGCCATCCAGGAACTTACCGACGGTCAGGGGACACACTATGCCTTTGAGGCCATCGGTCTTGTCAGCGATCCTTTTAAACAGTCGATCCTCTGCACTCGCAAACGAGGGATTACCGTTTATGTCGGACACGCACCGGTAAATACGCCTGTCGATTTTGATGCCCGGATTCTGTTTCTCGAGAAGACGGTGATCGGTTCCTTTTATGGTACCTGCCGTCCACGCGTTGACTTCCCACGGCTACTAGCGCTATATAAAGCGGGCAAATTGAAGTTGGACGAGTTAGTAACGAGAGTCTATCCACTGGAAGGAGTTAACGAAGCCTTTACTGCTCTGGGCCAAGGTGAAGTAGCCCGTAGCGTATTGGATTTAACCTGAGGAACATCCTCATCAAAGGAGAACTCACCATGTCAAAGATGACCGGGGCTCGATTTCTGGCTGAAACTGTTCATGGATACGGGATCACCCACGTCTTTTTTATGCCTTATATCGCTCCTAGATCCTTAATGGAAATGGAGAAATTAGGAATTAAGCGTATCCAGACCCACGGGGAAAAGGCGGCCGCCTATATGGCTGATGCTTATGCGCGTGTAACCCGTCGCCCCAGCCTCTGTATGGCTCAATCGGTAGGAGCGCTCAACTTGGCCGCAGGGTTGCAGGATGCCTATCTGGCCTGCGCACCGGTAGTAGCTCTGACCGGCAGAGAGAACCAGATCAACCAGCGACGCCACGCTTACCAGGAGGTCGACCATATAAATCCTTTCTCGGCGGTGACCAAATACAGTGGTTTTGTCGCTGCGCCGGAGCAACTCCCCGTCTACTTGCGACAAGCTTTTCGCTCAGCTACCTCGGGCACACCCGGTCCCGTACATCTGGATCTAGAGGGGCTGGCAGGACAGATGGTCGTAGACCGCGAGGCAGATCTGGAGATCGTCATCGAAGAGCCCTTCACTCAGTTACCGCCTTTCCGACCTGAAGCAGAACTAGAAAAAGTGGTAGAAGCACTCCAGTTGCTCACCACCGCTAAACGCCCCATCATCGTAGCTGGTGGTGGAGTGACCGCCTCGGGAGCAAGAGACGAATTGGTGAGCCTAGCAGAGAAACTTTCCATCCCGGTTGCTACTTCTCTGAATGCTAAAGCCATGTTTCCCTCTGATCATCCGTTGGCAGTAGGTGTCCCCGGTTCATATTCGCGGGCCTGCGCTAACCAGGCTGTTTGCGAGGCAGATCTGGTCTTCTTCATTGGCAGTCACACCGGGGGACAGGTAACCAACGGATACCGCATTCCGCCACAGGGAACACCGATCATCCAACTCGATATCAATCCGGAAGAGCTGGGTCGGAACTACCCAATTCAGTTGGGAATGCAGGGCGATGTCAGAAATTCACTGCGCGCAATGATTAGACAGGTAGAAACCGCTGAGCCGCGTACACAATGGATCGACCGGGTGCAGAAGTTAGTCCGGAACTGGAAAGAGAGCGTGAGTGATAAGGTCAACTCGGACATAGTGCCAATCTTACCAGAACGACTCTGTCGGGAACTGACCGACCACCTTCCCTCCGACGCAATTCTCGTCTCCGACACGGGACATTCGGGCATCTGGACCGGTACCATGATCGATCTCAAGCACCCTGACCAGATTTTCGTTCGCTGTTCGGGTTCACTGGGTTGGGGACTGCCTGCAGCCATGGGGGCCAAATGTGCCCAACCCGATCGTCCTGTACTCTGTTTCACCGGTGACGGTGGCATCTGGTACCACCTATCGGAGTTGGATACCGCTATGAAATGCGGTATCAACGCGGTTATCCTGGTCAACAACAATCACTCCCTAAATCAGGAAAAGGGTGGAGTCGAGTCTGTCTACGGCGGGCGAACACCTGGTTCTGACGAACTCTGGCTCTTCCCTGACGCCGACTTTGCTGGGATCGCCGAATCGATGGGGTGTTTCGGCATTACGGTTCACAAACCGGGTCAACTTGCAAGTGCTCTTGATCAGGCGTTTACAGCAGAGAAGCCAGCGGTTGTCGATGTCAAAACACACATCGAAGGCATTGCCCCTCGAGCGTGGACTCCGGCATGAGTTTTCGATGCTCTACTACCTCGGAAATGGAGTTGTACTAATTAACTTCTCTCTTTTTGTCCAAGGCTATCTTTATAACCATTCCCGAATTTACATAGCTAGTGCAACATCTAGCGTGATTTTCTGATTCAAAAATAACTCAGCAGGCATCGATCCGC
>JASMLX010000125.1 GCA_030748495.1 Candidatus Poribacteria bacterium
AGACAAGGATTCACTGTTGACGACTTTAAGTTGGAGTTGATCTTCCATTTCAACAACTATGTCTTGACCCATCCCCCACCACATACTATCGGATTAAACCGATAAATATGGCACGGTGCAGATTCATAGAGACCAAAATTATACTCAAATTAGAATACTGAGTACATTCTGCTCTGACAAATACGGTACTTGGTGTAGATTAAAGGGAAATTAAGGTGATTTGGTTAGCACCTACTTCGTAAGCGGCAAACTGTTAGAAGTCAAGTCTTTAAGTGGGTTTTGAGGAATTGCCCGGTAAACGAAGTTTCCACTGCCGCGATCCCTTCTGGTGGGCCGTAGGCTACAACCTGTCCGCCTTTGTGCCCACCTCCTGGCCCCAAGTCGATAACATAATCAGCGCTCTTGATCACGTCCAAATGGTGTTCAACCACGATTACTGTGTGGTCAGCATCTACTAGTTGGTTGAGGCTATCCAGCAACCTTTGAATATCAGCTAGGTGCAAACCGGTGGTTGGTTCATCTAGTATATAGAGATTGCTTTTACCTCGTTTAACTTTCCCCAGTTCAGTGGCTAACTTGATTCGTTGTGCTTCTCCACCGGACAGAATTGTGGCCGGATGACCGATGGTCAGGTACCCTAGTCCGAGATCATTTAATACCCCCAACTTTCTAGCAATTAGATTATGATCCCTAAAAAACACCACTCCTTCCTCAATTGACATTTCCAGAATATCAGCGATGGTTTTGCCGTTAGAGGTGATTTCCAGGGTTTCTTCGTTGTATCGCTTTCCTTTGCAAGTCGGGCACATTACCTCTACATCAGGCATGAAATAGAGCTGTGTGGTAATCGTTCCCTCCCCACTGCATTCCTCACACCTTCCACCTTTGACATTGAAGCTGAAACGGGAGGGCGTATACCCTCTGGTTTGGGCCGAAGCTGTGTTGGCAAAAATTTTACGAATATTATCGTAGAAGCCGATATAGGTGGCCGGATTGGAACGAGGTGAACGCCCGATCGGGGCTTGGTCAATATTGATAACGTCGCTGATGTGTTGAGATCCTGCCAGATGATCGTGATCACCTGACAAGGTGCGGCTATCATGATAGATGGAATAAAGTTTCTTGTATATAATTTGGTTAGTTAACGTGCTTTTGCCTGAGCCAGAGACACCGGTGATGCAAACCAACAGGCCCAGTGGAATATCTACGTCAATGTTTTGCAAGTTGTTTTCACGCGCCCCCCTTACACTGAGAAACTTTTGGCTTGGCTGCCGACGTGTGCCAGGCAAGTCGACTTTTCTAATTCCACTCAAAAACTGGCCTGTAAGAGACTGCTTATTGTCCATGATCTCTTCTAACTGTCCCTCAGCTACGATCCGTCCGCCGTGAACGCCGGCACCTGGTCCTACCTCGATAATGTGGTCGGCCGCCTGGATAGTTCCCTCGTCGTGTTCAACTACAATCACAGTGTTACCCACATCTCTCAATTGTTTCAATGTGCCGATCATTTTAACGTTATCTCTGGGGTGAAGGCCGATTGACGGTTCATCTAAGACATAGAGCATGCCCATCAAACCAGAACCAATTTGGGTAGACAGTCTGATACGTTGGGATTCTCCGCCCGAAAGAGTTCCAGAACGACGGTTGAGGTTGAGATACTCTAAGCCGATACCATTCAAAAGCTCCAGCCGAAGCGATAACTCTTGTACCAATCGCCTGCCTGCTTCTTCCACCTTGGGATCATTAATTTCAATCTGACTGAGAAATTGTTGTAATTTCTGCAGATGCATGACACCTAATTGGTGGATATTGTGATTATTAATGGTAACTAGCAGACGTTGTCGTTTAAGCCGGGTGCCGTCACAGTCGGGACATGTGTGCTCAACCATAACTTTACGTAGGTAATCCTCCATGCCGGAGTGTGAAGTTCCTTCTTTGCGATAGTGGCGATAGCGACGGTCAAGCCGATTAGCAAATCCATCGAAACGAATCTCATGTCCCTCATAGTGGTGGCCGGTTTTGGCCTCTTCTGGAATGGAGATGATAAGTTTCTCGCCTTGGGTACCGTATAACAGCAGTTCCTTAATTTCATCCGATAGGCTCTGGTAGGACAGATCCAAATCGAAGTCGTATTTCAGGGCCAGGCTGTACATTATGCGTCCATCCCAGCGTTCTGGATCGTAGACGAAAACACCCGGCACAAATGCTCCACCGCGGATACTACGACTAGGATCTGGGGTTAGCAGTAGCGGATGGACTTGCAAGTAAGTGCCTAAACCCGCACAAGTATGGCAAGCACTTTTGGGCTCGTTAAAAGTAAAGTAGGAGGCTTCTAAGGATCCCATTACGATTCGATGTTGAGGGCACCCGAAGTCGTCGTAGAATCCGGGCTTCGCCACCATTTCAGTTCCGTCTTTGAAGAGGTGGAAACTGAGGAAGCCTTCGCCTATGACTAAGCCGTGTTCTAAAGTGGCGGATATCTGTTTATCAATACCCGGTTGAATGATGAAGCGATCAATAACCACATCCAGTTTGTAATCCTGATCTTCGTCTAAGTCATGTTCCTGGGCTAAGTCTATTGTCTGCTGTCCCTCGACTAACACATATCGATAGCCGTTGGTCCGAATTTGGTCGAATAGATAGGCGTAATCTTCGCCGTGAACCTTGAAGATAGGTGCTCTAATCTGAACTTCGGTGCCATTAGGCAGAGATAACATCCTTTCCACCATCTGGTACCGGGATTTGATCGAAACCGGCTGCCGACAATGGGGGCAATGGGATTGGCCAATCGTAGCGTACAGCATCCTCAGATAATCACCTAAATCGGTCATGGTGCCGACGGTTGAGCGAGGATTCATGGAGATTGTTTTTTGCTCAATTGAGATCACCGGCGACAGCCCGCTCATGAAATCGACATCCGGTTTTTTTAAGTGGGCCATGAAGCGTTTGGCGTAAGCCGACAGGGATTCCATAAAGCGCCGTTGACTTTCAGCATAGACGGTATCGAATGCCAAGGATGATTTTCCAGAACCGCTAATGCCTGTCAAAACAGTCAACTTATCACGCGGTATCTCGATATCGACATTTTGTAGATTGTTCTCTCGAGCGCCCTGAATTGAAATAGTCGTTCTCATGTTAATTGGAACCTGGTTTCAAATGCACTGTTTTATCTTATTCATTCAAATAAACTACCGGCTCCTAGTTTCAGTTTGAAAAAATTGTGTTTTGTTTTGACTTGTTAAAAGAAGTCTTCTTCCAAAAAGTCATAGACATAGGCAATTTCCTCGACCAGACTAGAGCTGTTAGGGGTCAACTGTAATGGGACTCCAGCCCTTTCTAGCCAGCCTTGCCTGACCATCCATTCACAACCTAATACTACTGATGCACCAGACTTATCGACAAAGTGGTGGTACAAATCGGTAGCTGTACACATTCGGTTTTCAGTTTTTAAGTAGTCCAGAATAGGGCTGAACACCTCCTCTGTGCGCGCTGACATATATTCTGTCAGTGAGGTGAGAGTTTGCTGAATCGTAGATTGGTCTTTTTTACGCTCCAGTAAATCTACACACCAAGATTGGAAAAAGTCGGGATTCAATTTCAGCGCTTGATGAAGCGGTTTCTTGTCTGGAATCTGATGGTTTTGAAAAACTTCGACCTGGGCCAGATCTTCTAAGACTTGCAGTATATAAATGAAGCTATAATTAAAATCATTTTTCACATAACACCATTTCTCAGCTTTGGCTAGGGTGCCACTTAACATGCAGCCTAAATTCATCAGTTGCAGGCGACTATCTTTACTGGAGGCGGCAGAGGTAGTATTCTGCCTTTGGATATCGGCATACCATTCCGGGACAATGGGATCTTTGGTGAATAAGATATGACTGTCGATAAACCGGTTGTAGTGCCGATCTCCAACCAGTGTTTGTCCTAACCTCCGCCGGAAGACACTTCGTGGCACCAAATCCACACATAAATCCACACCATTTTCCTGCAGCAAATAGCGGGACTGGGACTTAACTTTCTCCTGAGTAATCAAGGTGATGGGCAGGGGAGAAGTTGGCCCTAAGCAATCCTGACTCGGTACCGGGTCCTCAAACAAAATACCTGCTAGAATATTAGAATCCAATTGTGTCCGTTCTATGAACTGTTCTATAGCTAAAGTAATCTGCGGCGGAGTTACAGGCTCAGGTGTAGGTGTATAACTGGGGTCATAGCTATATGCAGTTTCATCTACTTTGACTGGATTATTGTGAGTCAGGCTGATAGGCAAGCTAGACTTTTGCAGAATACCGTGGTTGGCCAACCAATGATAGACGTTAAAATGTGACGGCTGGCGGCTAGAAATTTTGAGGTAAGAGTCAATCTCAGTTGCTGAGCGCGCACTGCCCTGACTCTGAAGATAATCCAGAATTGGTTGGCCAACAGTGCGGTGTTCGAACAGGTATTGTTCAATAGCGGTCAAAGTCTGTCTCAACCGGTGGTCAGTTTTCGGTTGGTTAATAAATTGGTGGTAGACTAGATTAAAAAATGTCGGGTTATATTCTAGAGCCGGTTGAATTTTTTCTCGTCCCGGAACTTCGCCGTTCCAGACCATTTCAAAACCAGCTAAAATATCGACCACTTCTAAAATAGCCAAAAAGGCATAGGTTCTATCTTGTTTAACCAAGAATTCTTTTTTAGCTGCCTCTAGCCGAGGGAGAGCACGCTCCAAAATTTGAAGCAGAGCAAACTTTTTATCACGTTCCCCCACTTGAAAACGATGGTGATTTTTATACCAAGTCTGGATAGTCTGATCTTTGGAAAAAAGGAGGGTACTGCGAACAAACACCATTTCCGACCATGAAGTAACTAAACCACTCTCCAAACTGCGCTTGAACTGGCTTCGAGGAATCAAATCCACGTGCATAAAAATGTCATTGGAGATCAGGCTGTAAAAGTTGATGTTTTGGGGATTATCAACCGTAATCAACCATAAATCTAAGTCGGATTTCTCCCAAACCTGGTCGTGAGACAGACTTCCATATAGGATGGCCGCAATTATATTGGGATCTGGCTGGGCCTGTTCGATCACCAAGTCAACGGCCAGCTGATATTGTTTTTGGGTGGACTTAAATGGATTCATCAGACGATGCACCTTAGCAATTCAGTATCTTATCTACTCACCAGGCTATCCTGATCGTGAAGCCGGAAGCTAGATGAAGGAAGACAATCAACTTGTCATCCTAGCACCAATACATTTCGTTTGGAGTTTGGCGCTGATTTTTATCCATCATGATTATGCCCAAATCGCCCTGGCTGTAGATTTAGTGGTAGTTGCTGTAACCCATGGTGGTGATAAAACTTTTTTGCCTAGGCAATACAATTATGTATTATACGCCCCCAACGATCAGACTGAAACATTGGGATTGTCTTGTTGCCCTCCAACGATTTCAGCCGCACTAAGCTGAAGTTATTTTTATTTTTTGCTTTTGTCCCACCGTTACCTCAATGAATCCAGGAAATAACCTGTAAAGACCAAGATATTATATGCAGTAAAGTTGATCAGAAATCGAGTTTTTTGGCTCTGATCTTTACTCAATTTGAAATTATAAAGGGATTTGGCAAAAAATCCAGCCGAGATCAAATAATGGCCGACTTCATGAATTCTGGCTTCTTGATAGGATGCGTTGTTTAACCCAGAAAATCCCATAAAAAGGTCGAAGCCGGCGGTAGCTATTGGTCCATAGACCTGCTTCCGACTGGCAAGGTAACTCATTCCTACGAAAATGGTTTCCATGGCCAATATGTATCCCAATTCCTCCAAAACTGAGGATTGGCCAAGGACCTGAGTCTCAGAGTTGTCGCTACCATTCCGGGTACCCGATTTGCCATCAACTGCCCCGTGGTTAGACCGCTGTTTAAACTCATCACCAGCCTCCAAACTATCGACGGGAATGACAAATACAGTTAGCAACAGAAACCGCAGAATTAGCTGATCAATCTTGGTTTTCATGAAATTGCAAGAGATCTAACCGCTCAAAACCCCTGTCAATAAAATATTCTTTGTACAAATCAATAACACCTTTTGTCATCGCTTATCCTATGTCTTATAACCCAGTGAATATATTCACCGTGAGATATCAGCTAGGGTGGATTTCATCTCAAATGCACGATATTGACTGTAATGAGCTTGGCAAAATCGGAGCAAAGAAAAGCAATAGCCTCCGCAACTTCCTCTGGTTCAACAATGTGAATATGGTCATTCGAATCCTTCACATGCTGGCGTACCATATCGTTCACCCATCCCGTGTCTGTCACCGGCGGATAAACCATGTTGGCGATGATACCGAATTCTGCCAGTTCGAAGGCGGCAGACATAGTGTAATTCTCTAAAGCTGCTTTGGCCGCACCATATGAAACTTCTGTCGGAAACCCCAGAAGGCCACCAGAAGTAAGTCCAATGATGCGGCCCCATTTCGCTTGTCGGGCGATGTGTCTACGTGCGAACTCTGCCATCAAAAGAGCACCACCACGGGCATCGACGCTGAAGACCTGATCATGGGTTGATGCAGTGATGCCGTCTGAGTTTAGACCGGTTGCATGCTTTTTCCCGTGGCAAATGTGTCTGCCACCCACCCGGTGGCATTATTAATCAGTATGTCAACAAACCCGAATTTGGCTTCAGCATAATTGAACAGTTTTGCTACCATTGAAACTTCCCTGAGATCAACTTCCATCTCAACCGCATGGCCACCGAACGAGTGAATAGCTGAGAGTACATCATCGGCATTTTTAGCACGATTTGATCTGTAAGGTTGAGGGTAGTCATCAGGATCAGATGTCCTCAAATAGGTGATCAAGACAGAAGCCTCACACCTGGCCAGAGCTTTGGCTGTTTCGGCACCGATCCCATGGTTTGCACCTGTAACAAGCGCTACATGCCCACTCAAGTCCAAAGGAAGTGTTTTGCTTAAGATTACTCATTCTAAATTCCAGTAGATTATTAATAGTGTTATCGCTTGAGATAGGATAGTCCACCTAAGGTGAAAGCTCATCAGTGTCCTTTGCCTGCCCCACTTGTCTCATCTGGTTGGCTCGGTTTCTGGCGTGCTTGTTCAATCTGTACGCAGGCGAATTCAAGGAAGTTTCTGGCCTCCGCCAGCAGGAACTGACTCTCTTCTGGTGTCACCTGCCGATAAAAGTACGATTTCCTAGCCTGCTCGATATGTCTCCTCCATTCCGGCAAAACATCGCAGGCCCAGTCTGAGGCCTGAGCTTTGGAAACAACAGCATCTTGGCTTCGGTGGCTGTAAATTAAACGACAGAGTTGAAGAATACACCAGTCCGGGTATTGGTCTAGATGATCGACAATGTACTGAAATTCCGACTTGAGAGCTTGCTCAATCTCTAACCATGCAGCGGACAGGTAGATCTCCTTCGGGTCTGGTCCGTGGAAGATAATGCAGTGTCCAGCTCGGATGTGCTCGCGGTGCAGTGCCCAAGACGCATCGGTTGCTCTACTCCACATTTGGCTCTGAGGAGGTGATGTGCAACCCGCATCTGCAAGGAGGATATAGTATCCGTCCATATCCCCGCCAAGAGGTGGGAAGTCCCGGGCAAGGGCGTGGTGAAGTTTTTCGATTCTTGATCTCTGATAATTTGTGAGCTGGTTCGTCAATATTACATGGAAGTCGATATCTCCCGTCAGGACATCTTCAGGGAATGCGACCGCACCATATACGTACAAGCCATACAGTTTGTTGGCGAGGATTTGCCTGAGGCCATGCACGAAGGCCTGCCCAATGGTCCTAACTTTTGCCTTGATTATCATCGGTGTTCCTACCATCAATGTTTGGGAGATTGCTAGTTCCTGCTACTCCAACCCCTTCCAATGTTACCATGTGATATAAAGGGACAGCTCTTGTTTATTGAAGGCTATTAGCTCTAGATATATCAGTCAGTCGGCTAAAGCTAATCTTTTTTGGTTGGATCGGTCTGGTTCAAATACTCTTCGATGTTAGTATAACCATCCCGGTCTACATCCTCAGTGCTCTGTCAAGACAGATCTTTGTTTAGACTAAAACATCGCTCCCATTCATCTGGGAGTCCATCAACATCGCCGGCTATTTGGGGGGTTGTAGATTGTAGTTCTGGCCATCCTCCACACCATAGCGAATCAAAATACGGTCAAAATTAACTTGCTCTTCCACCCCCCACATCTAAACCGCTTCATTCCCTTTTCAATTGACTTCCAGTTATTTTTCGCGCTTGTTGAAAGGGTTTCGTCCATTCACCTTCAATTATGGTTTGGCCATAAAAACTACGGTTGGTCAGCATGGCTGTAGGCTAGTTTTCCAAATGCTGCTCAGAATCGATATAGACTTTTAGCAAATACTTGCCAACTGACAGAGTTTCCTTCGAGAGCTGCCAAACCCTCGTTTCATCTGCCGGTCGCATCAGAAATAAGAAGATTCCCCTTTTCCCAAGCCTCAACAAACATCATTCAAACCCAGGGAAACACCTATCTACTATCTTGTTCTGTACTCATGACTATATGTAAATAAAGATACCTGCAGATCGAAGATTTTGGCTTCACTTGCAGTCCGAACAAATCTTTAAGGGGTTAGGGCGCGAACTAACTCGCCATCGAACAACCCTACAGCAGCACGAGCAAATAGCCACAGATGAACGCGTTCGTGATCCACATCGAGCAGGTCGGAAAAATGACGGATCACCCCTTCAGGGCCCGAACGCAATCTCGCATCACAATTGAATAGGTGTTGCGTCGCATCATAGGTTGGATCTCCGACAAATGGCTTCGGGTCTATAACTAGCCAGGGCTCCCGTTGAGCTTGAAGCACATTCCCAGCATGTAAATCAGTAGCCAACAGTACCTCAGATGGGGCATTGTTTGACAATTCTTCAAAAATGCATAGCCCTTCTCTAACGAGTCCTGCATCGAACCAACTGTCAGCTTTCCCTATCGATTCTTTGCTCCACGAGGCAGTCATTTCTGATAAATGACGGAATGGATGCCCCTTAGGTGGAGCACGCCATAACCTTCTCAATAGCTTGGCAATAACTTCATCCTGTTCATATTCAGGTCTCCCACGCAGTGATATGCCAGGCTGGCAATATTCGAGCAGCATCGCGTTCAGTTCAATATCCGATGCTAACACGAATACAGTGGGATCTCCGTTCCAGAAAAGCAATCCATCAATTTCGCTTCTAGCTTCCATGTGGGGCATACCAAGCTTGAGTACAACAGATGTACCATCTCGCCTGATACATGGTGCCACCCAAGAGCAGCTAGGTTCGTCTGCAAACGGTCGGCTGAGAGTAAGTGCCCAACGTTGCCTAAGATTAGTGATGGCACTGGGCAGTTGATCCAGCCATGCCATACCAGCAACCGTTTGGCTGCAATTTTTTGCTATTCGTTTGGGTATATTGATATCATGCATTCAGTAAAACCTAACCATCTAGTTCAGTTGCGCGATTATTAAACCTGTTCTTTTGGGCTGGAAAATTATCCGACGTAATGTATGTACCGCAGTGACAGTCACCTGACGCGCCGGGTAAAAGTTGACAATTTAGACAGAATTACTCCACTTCATAAGAGAGCCAAGCTAAATCACCATCATTCTGGTTGTTGGTCATGCCCAAGCAGTTTAATCAGCAGGCCAGACCTGGTTTTATTGATGATAGTTGGTCCAATTGAAGATTGCACCTAACGTTTGACCCTTACGCTGAATCAGGTCACGATAGGCCTGTGCCACATCTTCCGGGTCATAGACACGGGAAACCAGCGGTTCGATTTTGAGTCGGTCTTCAAGTATTAGGCGAACCAGCAAATTACAATTCCGTTCCATACTGTACCGGGTGAAATCGTTGTCCTCTATCGGTATCTTCCACTCGTGTGCCCCGCACAAGGTCAAATTCCCACCCGACCGCCAGAGGTGGACCTTTTCCAGGAAGGGCGTAATGTCGGTTTGATGCTCGCCTCTGGGTGAACCAACGAAGACGAGCATTCCATTTCGGCCAGCGTATTCGGTGGCCGACGTAGCCACGGCGGGAACACCGGTACATTCTAAAACCACCTCAGCTCCCTTGCTGTTGGTCAGTGCCATTACACCTGCTCTTGCATCCTCCCGGGTCGGGTTGATGGTGTTCTGAATACCGCAGGAGCGGGCCATCTCTAATCGGTGATCCACCAGATCGATCAAAATGGGGTATACCCCCGATAGAGCAGCCAATTGGGCCGCAAATTGCCCCACCAGTCCGGCACCGGTTATCACTACGGTGTCGCCTAGCTGAGGTTGGGCAGTCTGAAGACCGGTTAATGCTACCAAGGCCATGCCCAGCATTGAGGCTGCGGCTCGGTCCAGTTCATCTGGAATACGACATACCAGTTGGCTACCCAAAGAGTGGCTTTGATGATGAATATGACTGAAGACAAGATCGCCAACCGAAACATGGGTCACTTCGTCCCCGACGGCCAGCACCCGGCCAATAGCACGGTTGCCAATCTGAAGGGGGTAAGCCACTTTCTGTAGCCCGGTCAGTTTAGCCACTTCAGTGCCCGCGCTGATGCAACTATAGTGGGTACGAATCAGAACCCCATGTCGGTCAATGGTAAATGTATGCGGACGACTCTGGAGCTCGACCTGATCGATATTTTCAAAAACAACGCTTCGTAATTCTACAGACACGGTCATAATTTCGTCCCCTTAAACAAATACGGCTTGGGTAAAAAACTGGTTATCTACCTCCGGAAACACGCCACTCCAGCCGTTCAAACGTCGGCTTTGGTCCCTGCCACAGCTGGGCGGCAATTATCTGTGGCTCTTCATTAGATTGACGACGGTTATCGACGTACCGGGCACAAAAAGCCAACTGATCCATCTCAGCCCAACTGTAGGGTGAATGACCGTCTTCCGTATCCCGAAAATCGCCCAGTTCCAGGACAACTGTCTCTGGCAAACCACCTTGCAACGTCACCTCGGTTACATAGGTACGCTCTTGGCCACGATAACCACGCCAAGCGTTTTCTTTGAGGACTACAGCTAGAACATTGGGCGCTTCACTCCGAATGCGAAGGGCCACCTGTGCATTCTCTGGCCCTCGCCACTTGGGATCCGTAACCTTACGCATCCAATGCTCCCACAACGTGGGATGGTCAGGGTTCAAAGAGAACCAATCGTGGAAGCCACGGGTAAAATCGTCGATTAGCAGTTCCGGCTTTTCCCTCGACTTTACGTTGGACTGCTTTAAGGTTACGGGTGTGGCCTGGTGAAAATCCGAACTGATACAAACCTCTTCCACCACTTGTCCTTGATGCAGTTTCTCTGCTTGAGGCAGTTGGTAATAAACATTGGCGAAGGCAAAGAGGGGGGGGCCAGGTTCATTAACGGCAGGCGGGCATGCCAGCTTTTCCCATCACCCGTAGCCATGGCATCACGCCAGAACCGTGCCCGGGGATCAGCATCGACAGAATAATAGATGTCTACCCGCTTAACCGGCAGCAGATCATCGGGTGTGACGTGGATGATAGGTGTGCCATCTGCTGTCTTCAACTGCCACTCGCTGACTGGTGTGCCCGGCAACGCCAAGCCCCCCTTCAGATGCCAGTCCAGCCACAGAGACCGGGAGACCTCCTGTGCCGGATCAAAGCGATGATTAAAGTGTGGTGCGAAGGAGTAACGTTGATTCTCATGCGGTATCAGTTGCCCGGTAGCATATGTCGCATCCATCAAGCCGTGAAAATCGTTGCTTGAGCCAAGATGCAGGATAGGGATCTTAATGTGCGGTGCATAGCTTTCAAAGCTCATGGTTCGACGAAATAAATCGCGATCTCCATTCACCTGCCTTATCTGTGGCGGCAGATGATAGTAAGGTTCCGTGCGAAAGCCGGTCCCTCCTACAGAAGGTGAAGCCACCTTTACACGCGCGTCGGTTCCAGCCACGTACATAGTAAGATTCCCACCCATTGAGTGCCCGATAATACCGAGACGATTGGCGTCTACTTCCGGTTGGCGTTCCAGGAAGGTGAGTCCACGTCGGCAACCCAGCGTTAGTAGAAACCAGTTGCAGTTGCGTGGAGACTCAACCGAATCCAGATGTTTTTCATCTGGCTGTAGACTGAAATAACCAGGCACATTATTTTGGGTGGGGTCGACGGCTCCCCAATCGGTATTGGGATCCTCAGGTATGGCCGTCGCCATTTCACGCCCCCCCCAATTCACTGAAAGAGCAGCATAACCGCGAGACGCATAATACTTCACCTCCGTCAACGAGGCTCGCTGGCCCCCACCGTGCATCTGCAAAATACCGGGTAACTGCTTGCCGCTTTTGGGAAAAGCATAAAAAGCCGCCATTTGTGCCGGCACGCCTTTGAAGGTCCCGATCAGATAGCGCACGTAGCGGATGACGGCGCTATCCTCTTCCCATTGGCGGATAACTTCGATCTCCAATGCTTCTCGGCGAGGATCATAATTGGACCAAAGTTCCTCTACTGTCTGTGGAATTCTCCCTTGCAGCGGAGATAACGAATTGCCTGCGGATGAAACTACAATGTAGAAAAGAGTGGGTAACAATTTCATGAAAAACCTGCTTTACAAAACTCCTATCTCAGCCAAATCTGTTAGCATTAGGTACTACAGGACAACGTTGAACAATCAACCGGCCTGACGGATCGTTATCCTTGATGTTTTACTGAATACGCTTGTTGGCCAGGTTGTTCAATAGTCCGGTTGTTCAATAGTAAGAATACTGAAGGAACTCCAAAAGTCTATTGATCACGGAGTTGTTCTTTTCTGTGGCTTTATCGCTCGCTAGTTGCACCGGATAGTTTCGCGGTTACGTATTTCGGGTTTCCCTCGCTCATCCAACTCCACCCGACATATTTAGTGTACCATCACTATCGGTGTATCTACCATCTGCTAGCCAGATTACTTGATTCGGTGATTTTACTTAGCACCAGGCCGACTGATGACCTTATTGATGGGCCTGTTTGGAACGGTATCCGCCTTTGCCACGGTTGTGCACCAACTCTCGGCTAACGGTGGATCTATCAACACCGATGGCTAGCGCTATTTCAGTCTGATTGGAACCTGTTTTTTTTATGGCCTGAATATGGTATCTTTGTTCTGGGGTCAGTTGTGCATAGTTGCCCACAAACCCTTCTTTGCACTTGGCCGTTAAGGTGTCTTGATTCCAACGCTGCTTGTCTCTTAAACGCTTCACCTCTGTTGCACTCATCAGTCTAATTCACGATCTCAAAGAGATTGTTCACCGACTCTAAACCGACTGCGATCCGATCCACGCTACAGATAATTTAAAATTCTATCGACATCAAGCTAGCCGCCAGCAAGATGGTTGATCGCCTTAACCTCTGTTCAAACTCAAAGCTAGCATTCTGGTGATTATAAAAATGGAGAAGTCCATGAGTTCAAATATTGTTCAAACGCTTGATTTTGGCACGGAATTGTTTATTGATGACACACTGATTCTATCCAAACACGGGGTGACTCGCACACTGCATCCCGGAAAAAAACACAATACGCCCGTCCTGTATCCGGATCCAGACAAACCGTGGGAACACGGCGGAGAAGGCCAATCCAAACGGATTCACCTCTACGGAACCACAATGTACGATTCAGCGATAGGTAAGTATCGCATGTGGTACATGTGCCGTATGGGCCCCCACTGGAGGTCTGAGGCGCACACAGTGCCCGGCCTTTATATTCCACGCCCGGACCGAAATCCCTCAACCCATATGGGGCAAACGCATGATGCTTACGGTCGAGAGTTCGTCGAGAATGACCGTGGCGACCTCACCTGCTATGCCGAGAGCGAGGATGGCCTGGTATGGATAAAACCGAGTCTCGGCATTTTTGAATTCAACGGTAACGCCGATAACAACATCGTTTGGGACCTGCACGGAGCCAGCGTTTTTCGCGACGATGAAGAACCGGACCAGCAGAAACGCTACAAAGCCATCGGCTTCTGTCGTCGGTATCGCAACATCTTCTTGCTGACATCGTCAGACGGAATCCGCTGGGATGATTCAGCATACCTTGAACCGGTGGTAAATCGGGAAAACGAAGGTTGTTTCAATGTAGTGTATGATAATAAGGAAAACCTTTTCCGGGCATATGCTCTAGCTCGTGGGACGGACCAAGATAAACGTCGAATGATCTACTACACTGAAAGCCCACGCCTATCAGGCCCGTGGCAATCGCTTCGCCCGATGCTCGGTGCCACACCACAAGACGATGCGGTTGGGGCCGAGAAATACGGTGCCATGCGGGCTGAAATTCACAATATGTCAGGCTTTCGCTATCACAACATTCACATCGGTATTGCTGGGTTGTTATATGTGACGGGGCCAGGCTCACCCAAAGATCAGATGCCGGTTGATGGTCCGATTGACGCACACCTGATCTATAGCCGCGATGGATGTAACTGGCACTACCCCGAGGCAGAACAGACGCCGATGATTCCACGGGGAGAAAGCGGAACCTTCGATGGAGGGATGATTATGGGAACCGCCACTCAACCCATCATTGACGCCGATGAGATTCACTGGTACTATACTGGTGCGCGACATACTCACGGTCTGGATCTCAACGAAAGATACAAAGCCATCGGTCGTGTGACCTGGCGATTAGACGGCTTTGCTTCGCTGAACGCAGGTCAAGCCAAAGGTATGGTCGAAACCGTCGCGTTACAGGTACCAAAGGGAGAGCTTTATCTCAATGCAGATGCCACAAGCGGTTCGGTCAGTGTTGAGGTGTTGTCGGGTGATGGACAGATCCAACCCGGATTCTCAGTTGACGATTGTGTGCCACTCACCGGCGACCATATTAGACATCGTCCCCGGTGGAAGTCACCGGTTGGAGAGGAACGTATTCTGGCGGATGCCCGTCAGCCACTGCGACTCCGTTTTGTCTTGAATCGCGCCAACCTCTATGCCTTCGGTATCGATTGACGCTAGGCCCAATCGGTGATAAAGGGAACTATTCATGCCTGAAAAAAAGCCACATATTCTGCTGCTTATCGACGATGAACACCGTCCGGATGTCATGCCGATAGAAGGAAATTCTCATATTCAGACTCCAACCTTGGATCGGTTCATCAAACCAGGGTACATATTTTCGCAACGCTTACACCCCATCGCCGATATGCGTGCCGGCGCGGCAAAGTTTCCTCTCCGGTCTGTATCCCCACAATACCGGAGCCGTCGGTAACCAGAACGCACTGCCAAGCGAAGTGCTGACCATTCCCGGGCACCTTTCGCGCTACGGTTACCACACGGTAGGTGCGGGAAAGATGCACTTTGTCGGCCCCGACCAGATGCACGGATGGCACGAACGAATTGGTCGAGACATCAGGGGACGAAACGGCTATGAACCGGTAGATGATCTTGTTCATCGCGCCGAAATTTTTCCCGAAGCAGGCACCGGTAAATGGTCGACCGCCAAGGAGATCGCTAACGCCCGTGCTGGCAAAGGTTACTGGATGCAACACGACACCTATTCCGTCGATGGAGCCCTGATGTTTCTGGATGAACACTTTGTCAACGAACCTTACGATAGACCGGGAAACCGCCCGCTGTTGCTAGCTGTCAGCCTGTGGTGTCCACATTACCCTTACCAGTGTCCCGAGGACCTGTTCAACTATTACATGCGCAGGGTGGAACCTTATGTAGAGAATTTGCCTGAACAGTTTGATTGCCACGATTTCTTCAAGGTAAAGGTTGGAGAAGATGTCACCTATCGCGAGGCACATCGGGCGACGGCCGCTTACTACGGCATGATTGAGTGGGCAGATATGCAGTATGGGCGCGTCATCTCCAAACTCGAAGCATTAGATGTGCTCGACGATTTTGTGGTAGTTTTCCTCAGCGATCACGGTGAGATGTTGGGTCAAAAGGGGCTGTGGGAGAAACAGCAGTACTTTGAGGCGTCGGCGCGTGTACCGTTCTTCATCTCCTGGCCACAGCAATTCCCTGGAGGCAGCGGAGTCGTTCAACAGAATATCTCGCTGGTCGACCTATTCCCAACCCTTTGCGATATTGCCAATGTGCCTATACCAGACGGGTTGGATGGTCGCTCCCTGGTTCCGCTGATGGAGGGCCGGACAGACGGATGGCCAAATGAAGCCTATTGCGAATTGCACTCCCATCAACACGGGCCGTCAGTGATGGTCAAGCAGAACCATCTGAAGTACTTCCGCTTTGAGGGTAAAGGCTGGCCCGAACAACTCTTCGATTTAGCGGTTGATCCGGATGAAAACCATAACCTGATTGATAGTGTACCGTACGCTGACGATTTGAAACGATTGCGGGCCAAAGTGGATGACTTTCTGGCCTAAGGATACCTGCACAACATTCATTGATGAGCGTTAACCAACACTAGAGCTCGGGATATTCAAATTCTGCGGTAGTCCGAATGACAACACCGTTTAGGATTTACACAGTGCCAACGTTTTTAAGACCTGGAGCGGGAAGACCGAGTCCGCCAGAGGTAATCTGATCGGTTATTGAGAGAGTAATAACAATGCCAGATGTTCGCTATGCTCAACTCTTTTTGGATGATGCCGTAATCGAACAGACGGTTCGTTTACAACGGGTGATCCACCAACCGCACAAATACCATACCAACCCCGTCTACACTGTCGGAGCCCCCTGGGAAGGTGACGGCGTTGTCTACCTGGCCGGGGTCTATATCGACCCGGCAGATCAACTCTGGAAAGCCTGGTACACCAGCCTCTATCCCTCTGCTTATCCCGATATTACCTATGCCATCTGTATGATTACGTCTCAGGATGGTATTCACTGGGAGAGACCTGAACTGAACCTTTACCGCGGGCATAACGGCGAAAAGACCAACATTGTCTTGGATCTGGGTCCGGTTGGTGGAACCGGTGCGGCTTCAATCCTGTATGAGCCGGAGAACCACTCCCATCCATGGACGCTGATCATCAGTTCCTGTCTCTACGGCACATGGGAGTATAAGGCCTATATCCTCCGTTCTGCTGACGGTATTCACTGGCAGTGGGAACGCCAGATGCCGAACGGGGTCGTACACGGAATGGGCGATCGCTGTACGGCCATGAAAGGACCTGATCCTCAGTACCCATATGTATTGATGAGCCGTGGACTTGCAGACATGAGTCGGTGGGGATTGGTACGGGCGGCGCATCGTTTGGCCATTAATACTGATCAAGCGGATGGTGAACCGCGTCGAATCCTCTATCCGGACTTGGAAGATGATCCAGCGGGTCAAATCTATCACGCGCACGGATTTCCCTACCAGGACATCTACATCGGCCTGTTTCAGTGGTTTTGGGAGACGGAGGATCCCTACGGGGAGATGGAACTGATGATGAGCCGTGATACGGTAACCTGGAACCGGATTCGGCCACGACAACCATTTTTGCCTCGATCAACCGGTAGTGGCAGGGAGGGGCGGTTCGACTGCCAGGTGACCGACACTGCACTATCACCTCCTGTCAGGACCAGTCAGGGTGGCATGGAAACACTCTGGTTCTACTACTGGGGAGGGCCGGCCATGCACGGGAATCGGCATTTAACCTTCGGTCGAGGGATTGGCTTGGCGCAACTGAGAGCGGATGGGTTCTGTTCCCTGCGCGCGCAACGATTCCCGGCCACACTGGTTACCCGTCCGTTCATTTGGCCAGGCGGAAAACTGCTGATCAATGCCTCGGTCCTCGGCGGTGCTGGTAACGGTGGTTTACGAACCGAAGTTCTGACGGAAGATCTAAAACCGATTGAAAGGTTGAGTCGAGAGCAAGCGGATACCGTCCGTGGAGATGGTGTGCATCTGGAACAAAGCTGGCAGAAAGAAGCCACCATACAAAAACTGCAAGGTAGACGCATTCGGCTCAAATTCTACATGGATCACGTCGATCTATTCAGTTTTCAATCTAGTGAGTCTCCCTAAGCCAAACAGCCTGATAGGTACAACCACCTTCAACCAAAACAGATAGGAGTCAACGCATGTACGAATCGAAAGCACATTTTGCCAACCTCTACCACAATACACCGTCCGCTTTCACCTTTTCTAATCAATCGGACTTGGAAGGTCCGGCTTTCACTGAGTGGCAAGACCAATTCAGATCTTCGCTTCATACGTTACTGGGGTTAGACAATATGTCTGCCGATTTAGCCGATTATCAACCCTATGCTGAGAAAAGGGACACCGAAGAGTTGGATGATCATATCCGTGAATCCTGGTATTTATGGGTCGAATCAACAGTTCCACTCCCGTTTTACCTGTTGCGCCCCAAACAGGCAGAGGCCCCATTGCCTCTGGTGTTAACGCCTCACGGACACAATCATCCACACCTCTATGTCGGAATAGCTGAGAACGAGCGAGAAGAACTGGAGATTCAAGAAGGCCAAAGGGATATTGCTTGTCAGGCTGTTCGACAAGGATACTTAGCCATTGCACCAACGACCCGTGCTTTTGGTGAAACACGCACTACCATTGACAGAAACAATAATAAAACTCACTCTTGTCGGACTGAACTGATGCACGATTTACTGGTGGGACGAACACCAATCGGCGTTAGGGTTTGGGATATGTCTCGCCTGATTGATTGGGCCATTAGCACCCAGAATGTCGATGCTAATCGAATCGCTATGACTGGTAACTCAGGCGGTGGAACGATAACACTACACGCTGCTGCTATTGATACCCGTATCTCTATCGCTGTGCCCAGTTGTTATTTTTGCACCTACGTTGATAGTATCGGTACCATAGCACACTGTGATTGCAACTATTTGCCTGGTATTCTCCGCCTGGGTGAGATGTACGACGTTGCTGGATTGATCGCCCCTAGACCTATTTCCGTCATCGCTGGTAGGGACGACAAAATCTTCCCTGTCGAGTTTGTTCGGTCCGCTTTTGATAAATTACAGCTGATCTATCGAGCAGCGAGAGTTCCTGACCATTGCCAACTCTACGTGGGGCAAGGTGGTCATCGGTACTACGCAGACGGTGCCTGGGAGTTTATTCGCCATCACTTCGGTCAGGCAATCTAGTACTTAGCGGAATCGAAATCTGGCAAAAGGGTGACCTGGTACGCTGACAATCTCACCACTCTTTGAGCCTAATGATTGAGCTACTTTGATCACGCACGGTGAATCTTCGGTCCCGCCGATAGCTCGCGCAACGAAAAGCTGGAGAAATGATTAAAAAAGGAAATGTATTTTTTAAGTTTTGTGGTATTGTGAAATTATCTTTATTTTTCATAGTGTGTTTCATTGGCTGTTATGGTAGTCAAATAGATGATCTAACAAAAGAAAAAGAGGAGTTAAATTCACAAATCAGAGGTCTAAAAACAAAGATAAATGAAAAAGAACAATCTTTAACACAAGAAATTTTAGCTAAAGAGAAGATAGAAACAGATTTAAAATTAGTCAACACGAAATTAGAAGAATTGAAGGGCGAAAATGGAGAATTGAATGTAAATCCTGATGATCTAAAAGCAAATTTAGATCAAACTGAGGCAAAAAACGCGATTTGATTGATGATCTTGACACAGAGAAGAATAATCTAAAGAAAGTAGAGGATGATTTATTTCTCTGTCAATCGGAGAGAGTTACTAGGGTCTGTTAACACGAAGAAGAGAAATCCGGTATAATGGGCTATGATGGAACTAACACATGAACAATATCAAGAAATAAAGCCGTCTTTACCCGTCCAAAGAGGATACGTCAAACTATCCAATCGGAAGCTTCTGAATCGGATTTGGTCTGTTGCCGAGCAGGGATGTAAATGGAGAGGTCTTCCCTCTAGGTTTAGAAATTGGCCTCCAATCTACAGACGGATGAACC
>JASMLX010000126.1 GCA_030748495.1 Candidatus Poribacteria bacterium
TTTGACTAAAACGAGAATAGTATCTCACTCGCTTTTTTTCAAATACTAGCTGTTGCACTTACGAAAAAAATCCGCCATTTGATGTTAAAGAACACCTCCGCAGGTGTTCTTTACTCAAGCTTTTTCCTTGGACGGTTGTTCAATTTAGCCATAGCAGCTTCAAGCTCGTCTTTCGTTACAAATGAGAGGTCACGAGATTTTGGAAACCTTTGACTCGACGGTTTAAGAAGCCTTGATACTATCATCGCTTGACCCTTAAATGCATGGCCGCTGTTGCACACTTACGAGTTGAATTCACCTGACCGGAGGGAAAATATGCTGGTAATGTACGTAACTCGAATTACCAGCATTCGCAAGACCGGTAGTTTTTCCCAATGGTACAGGTAAGAAAATAGTGATGATTATCACGCAGGATGTGACTTTGCATCAGTATGAAGAGAATTATGATGGTGGATCCCGTTTATAACACTAGAAGTAACGGCCAACTTCCGGTGACCGGTGGGATCGGCTCAAATTGCTCGGTAGGTGATCGAGGTGGAAATACGGATGGTATGCTTTGGGATGATATCAAGATCACGGTACACTCCATCGTGGATTGGGCTGAAGAGATCGGTTTTCAAGTCATCAGGATTATCGTTTATTCTCTGAAAATTCCGCGATATAGGTCCTGCACGAGACCTGTAGGCAGACCTATTGTACCTGGCAAAATGGACTTGCTGTGAAGTGTATCCTCAGAGGTCTCGCCTTAGCGTAAGATCATCATTTTTCTCAGGCTATCGTAATGGTCTGAAATGAATCGATAGTAGTAGACTCCACTCGGCATTCCCTCTCCCAAATAATTCCTCCCATCCCAATAGATAGTATCCGTTTGGCTGGTGTAAAAGCCGACCTGTCGGTAGCCAACCTCCAAGGATCGGACTTTCTGTCCCGACACATTGTAGATCTCTACTACAATCTCTGAGGGTTCTGCCAGTTGAAATGGAATCCAGGTCTCTGGATTAGACGGATTAGGATAGTTAGGTAAGCTCTGCGTCTGCTCAGGTTGAGCCAAAAACTGTCCTTGCTTGATCTCAGCTAGAGTAGACATCCGGGTTTTGGAACTAGGATCAACCGAAAGTTGTGGGTCAAACACCAGACCCGCATCGGAGTAGTTATAGATATAGGCGGCACCGGCATCATTACCAGCACTATCATCTCCCCGAACCCCAACAATGATGGTTTCGTCACTTAGTCCGATGGAACTACCAAACTGGTCGTAGGCACCAGCGTCGGAAGACATCCTTTTATCTCGTGCTGTCCAAAAGAGACCCACCCGCGTATAGGCATAAACTGCGCCGACATCGAAGGTTGGACCCGCTTCTTTATCGCCAGGGTCTGGAGGTATATCATCTCCTGGAGCACCTAGAATGACTGTATTTCCGACAACGGCGACCGTTTGGCCCAGATGGTCGCCAATGGCCGCATCGACGGCAACAATCTTTGCCTGTTTGGACCAGTTCCCATCAGTCCGAATAAAAACATAGGCCGACCCTGTATCGGGTACTGCGTTGTCGTCCAGCCAAGCGCCAGCCACGATCGTCTCCTCATTGACGCTTACCGACACCCCAAACTCGTCACCAATGGTTGCATCGTCAGCCAGTAGTTTAGTCTGTTGAATCCATCTATCTCCTTGTCGGACAAACACATAGGCAGCACCGGTATTGGTACCACTAGCATCATGTTCCCGGGCACCAACTACAATCGTATTGTTATGGACGGATACCGCTCCTCCAAATTTATCGCCAAGTGCGGCATCCGGTGGTTGCAATTTCGCCTGTTGAAGCCAAGAGCCCCCACTTTGAACAAAGACATAAGCAGCTCCTTGTTGCGAGTTGACACCGTAAGCTCCAACGACAGCCGTCTGACCGTGAATGGCAACGACACTACCAAATAGGTCTCCAGCTTTAGCATCCTTGGCAACCAACCTGGCCCGTTGATCCCACTGAGCACCGCGTCGTTCGAAAATATAAGCGGTTCCAGAATCACTCCCGGCCACATCCGCTCCGTATGCACCGACAATAATTGTGTCTTGATCGATATCCACCGCGTGTCCAAATTGAGCGCCAATTGCCGGATCCTCGGCTGTCAGGGCAGCAGTCTGTTTCCACCATTCCTCCAAAGTTTTAGCCGTTGGGGCTTGTCGCGTAAAAACGTAGACCGTTCCAGAATTAAGTCCCTGTTTGTCGTCTTGTCTAGCACCGACCACAGCGGTCTCACCACTGACCGCAACAGAATAGCCAAATTCGTCCTCCAAAGCTGAGATCGGATCGACCAGTTTAGACTGCTGCACCCAATTAGTGCCTCTTGGTTGAAAGACATAGGCAGCGCCAGATCCATCTCCACCGGCTGCGCTGTGTCGCGGTGCACCAACTAACACTGTTTTTCCACTTAGTGCCACGGAAGATCCAAAACTGTCGCCGTCTTTCCCATCGTTGGCAGTTAGTCGTTGTCTAAAGATCCATGTATCCATCCGCTTCATATAAAGGTCGGTGGCACCGATGGTATTATCACCAGCTTGAAATCCTGTCGCCCCAATGGCGATATAGTTACCATCCATAGAGAGTGCCGATCCAAACTGGTTTACGTTTTTAAGATCTTTTGGCTTCAGGTGGAAGTTGAGGAAATTACCGGTCTGTTTCCAACCCTCTTCCAACTTCTCGAAGAAGTAAACGCCTCCACTATTGCCGCTGGGCGGCACACCGATGACGACATCCTTTCCGTTAGTTACAATCACACTGCCAAAGTTGTCTTTAGCTTTGGTGTTGTGACCAATAATCTTTGCCTCTTCAATCCAAATTCCTTCAGCGTAGCGAAAAATATAGGCGGCACCAGCGTCGCTACTAACTAGGCGACCATCCTCACGGATTGCCCCAACAACGGCTAGGTTTTCTTTAAGGGCAACCGTTGAGCCAAACCAGTCGAACCCGGCAATATCACTAGAGGATAGCTTAGCCGTCTGTGTCCAAGTTTGACCTTTCCGTTCAAAAATATAGGCAGCACCACCATCCGGAAATGGGATGTTGCAAAGAGGCGCACTCACAATCACACGGTTACCATCAATGGCCACGTCACGACCAAACTGGTCTTTGGTTTCGGTATCACTACCGGTTAACTTAGCTTGTTGATGCCACTCTTCGCCTTTCCGAACAAAAATATAGGTTGCTCCTGCTTTCTCACCCACACTGTTGTGCTTGGGAACCCCGACGACTAAAGTATTCCCACTTATGGCCAACGTCGATCCAAACTCGTCGCCCGAATTGATATCTTTTGGTACAATCTTGGCCTGCTGAATCCAACCTGTCTGCTGATGAACAAAGATCAAAATTGCACCAGCATCTTGTCCTTGCTGGTTATCATCACCAGGAATTCCGACTGCTGCCGTTTTTCCGTTCAGGACTACATCTTGCCCCATAGCGTCTGAAACAACAGCTTCTTCTGAGGTCAGCTTAATTTCCTCAGCCTCGGATTGACAGAAGATGCACAAAAAACAAAATATAAAAAAGACGATCTGCATTTATTTACCTTTAGAACCTGAGTTTAGGAAAAGAAGAGGTTAGAATAGTAAGGAGTGCCAGGTGGCATTGATGGGTGGAAAAGGGCTGAGTCAAACATGGAACAGAAGAATTATAACACTGATTTGATAGATCAACAATGGCAATACCTACAGTCCTATTCACCGAGTTATTAATTTCTTTTAAACGAGTTCTAAGAATTTCTACAGATAGGATGATCGAAAAAGTGGCACTTAATCGTTGTTCTACTCACGCTACTTTATCTGCAATTACCCAAGGGTTTATTCGCGTGTTCATTAAAATATACTAGGTCAATCCCATTTAGAGTTTCTGCTGTACGTAAAGCCACTTACAATGAAGGTTTGTAGAACTCGATAGTGGTTGGAGCGAGGGCGCCAGAGATAAACAGGCTAGTGAAAACAAATATACGCAATCTAAAAGCCTAATTTGTAGACCGTCTGCCGGGATGGATAACAAAATTGCATCAGAACCCGGCCAATATCAACTTCTAGAGGTAGACCATTCGATTTGAAACTAAGTTTTAGTAGCGCAAGGACTTACCTTGTTATTATCGGTTGTCTAAATTATCTGGATATAGGGTTTTTGCACCAACGGTACAATCGTGATACACTTGCAAACAAGTTTCCATATGAGATTCGTTACTTGTCACAAACCTAAAATCGGTACTATATCAAGCTTCGGGTTTGAAAGGGAAATAATGGGATGGTTTAATGACCAGCACCCGTTTGTTTTGTTCAAGGAGAAATCTGATGCAAATTTTCAATCGCTATGCGGACTTATTGAAGTCGATACAAAGCCAGGGGTATAAGTCGGAAGCACTCGGCCTAACTCCAGATCGTGCGCCCATTATTTGCGTCAAAAGCGGCGGAGAGAAGAAACCGGCTATTTTCATCAGTGCGGGAAGTCATTCGACGGAACAGGCGGGCGTTACTGCTGCGGTACGGCTCCTTGACCAACTGGAAACAGAGCATCAGGTCTACGTCATACCCAGTCGTGATCCGATGGGCATGAACGGTTTTTCCTATGTGCTGAGTCTCAGCCTAGGTGAAGAACCAAGACTTGCCGTAGCCGAAGATGTCGAATCAATTCTCAGGCAACATGGCGAGGTGCTTTACGAGAAGGACGAAACGTTACTGGTCATCATCGGCGAATATGGATATTCAACCCACGGTCTTTACGGAAAATTGAACCGAGGAGAGGCCTGCTTGGAGCCGCTGTTAGGTCGCGCATCTTCTTTCCTTCGAGCGCTGCAGGAATAGAAGGTACTGCACCTTGCCAACGTGCTTACACGCTGATCGTCAGTCCGGAAGGAGAAGTTCTCCATATCAACCGTTTCCATGACACGCCTTGGGCACCGGTGGAATCGCGCTGTACCCGGGATCTGATGGCCAAAATTCAGCCTGGTCTTACCCTGAATTTACACGAGTATGGCGGGGATGCCTTCTGGTTTTCTGCCCGACACCAACGAGGTGATGATGACCAGATATGGGAGCAGCATATGACGGATCAAATGATTCTTGCCGTTGCGCAGTCTGGGGCAAAACTGGCGCCAGCAGACTATCTACCTGGATCATTTTTCACTAGAGGTGAACGTGGAGTTTTCTGGCTCGACGCCCAGAAGCGGGGAGAAGGCTTGAATCTAGCCGATTTCGCAGCCAACCGGTACGGCCCATCATTTACCATCGAGACTGGGATGCAAGCCAGCTTTGAACACCGGGGCCGTGTCGCTATGCTGGCGGCACAAGCCGCGGTGACCGTCTTTGAACAACGCTACGCCTCCTAGGCTCGAAGTGTTACGTAATGCGTGAAACGAAACGAACAAATTCATCCAGAGTGAGAAAGACGTAATTGCTATCGATAGAAAGTCAGGGGGAAAACCGACTCGATCTGCTAAACGCAGTGCAGACGGGCGTAGGGGTGAAAAAGCTAATGGCAACCAGAGTCAAAGCGACAAGAAGGAGGGAGGTTGCACAATGATCGTCGAGAGATAGCCGTGCGTAGCTTTGAGAAAGTTGGCCGACTCAGTTCGTCTTTGTTTATTCTAAAGAGGAATTACGCCTAAAGTGCGATGTCCGGATGAGTTAAAACACTCAATCTAATAGATCTATTCAGAGTTTTTTTTCCTCTTTTCTTCTCGCATTCGACGGTCATGGTTGAGATCTTTTTTGCGGATTCTCAGCGAAGTTGGTGTTACCTCTAGCAACTCATCCAAACTGAGATATTCGATCGCATCATCCAGCGAAAGAATGGTTGCTGGAGCCAGAGAGTCGGCGATGGATTTTGGTGTAGCTCGATGTCCAGTCGCATTTTTGGCTTTGCAAACGTTGATCACCAAATCTTCGTGGCGGATATTTTGTCCTACCACTTGCCCCACATAGACCTCGTCTCCTGGTTCAACAAAAAAAATACCCCGTTGTTGTAGATGTTCTAAGGCGTAGGCCTTAACCGTTCCTGTTTCCAGTGCTATTAGGGAACCGAACTCACGGTCACCGATCTCACCTGCTATTGGTTGATAGTCGTGAAAAAGGGTATGAAAAATCCCAGTCCCTCGGGTCAGTGTTAAAAAAGGTTGGCGAAACCCCAACATACCTCGTGTGGGAACGTGGTACTCAGCATAGACTGAACTGTCTTCACCGTAACGAAGATCAAGGAAACGGCCCTGTCGATTGCTAACCAGTTCGCTAACTGCGCCCAAATAATCGTTGGCAACTTCGATGAAAACGTGTTCGACGGGTTCCTGAACCCCTTGATTGATCTGTCGGAAAATCACTTCGGGCTTACTAACCGTAAACTCGTAAAGTTCCCGTCGCATAGTCTCGATCAAAATCGCAAGATGAAGTTCGCCCCGTCCAGCCACTATAAATTCGTTAGCACTGTCGGTACTTTCCACTCTCAAGGAGACATTACTTTCCAACTCCCGCCACAGGCGTTCCCTAATTTGACGACTGGTTAGATATTTACCTCCTCGACCAGAGAACGGGCTGTCGTTAACACCAAAGGTCATACGGACGGTCGGCTCCTCGACCTTAATCGGTGGTAGTGGGCGAGGCTCGTCTGGATCGGTCAAGGTATCCCCAATTCCAACTGTTTCAATACCAGAAACCGCCACAATGCTACCCGCCTGGACCTCGTTCTGAACCTCTCGCTTTAGGTTACGAAAGACAAAAACTTGACCTATCTTGGCCAGTTCACTTTCACCATTGGCTTTGAGATGAAGGATCTGTTGACCACTTGACAGTCGGCCACTGCTCAGACGACCCACGGCAATTTTACCCACGAAGTTGCTGTACTCCAGTGTCGTTACCAACAATTGAGGTGGCCCAGTTGGATCTACGACAGGTGCGGGCAAGTGATTAATGATCAGGTCAAATAGTGGACGAAGGTCTGCTTCCAATTCGTCAACAGCCAAGCCCGCCTTTCCTTCCAGCGCAATGGTATAGACAACGGGGAAATCGATCTGATCATCGTCCGCACCGAGATCTATAAAAAGGTCAAAGGTAGCCTCAATTACATCTTTTGGACGAGAAGCAGGTCGGTCTACCTTATTCACCACGACAATGGCTTTCAATCCACGCTTCAAGGCCTGACGGAGTACAAATCGGGTTTGCGGCATTGGTCCTTCAACAGCATCAATTAGTAAAACAACACCATCCACCATGTTTAGGACTCGTTCTACTTCACCTCCAAAGTCAGCGTGGCCTGGTGTATCGACGATATTGATGGTCGTATCCTGCTGATAGACAATGCCTGTATTTTTGGCCAGAATGGTGATACCTCGCTCACGTTCCAGGTCATTGGAGTCTAATATCCGTTCTTCGACCTGCTGGTTGCTACGAAAGACATTAGTTTGGTGAAGCATAGCATCGACCAGTGTGGTTTTTCCGTGATCTACGTGAGCAATGATAGCGATATTGCGTATATTAGCCACAGCTTCTATATTTGGCTCTGATTCTTCAATAGGGGCTTGGATTTGCAACTATTCCTCCATTTAAACAGGTCCGGTTATTTTTCTTGCAAGTTTTTTTGCGAAATCACAATAACATTTTTGGTTTGGTCTTTTGGCGATACGTCTTGCAAAGTATACACTCTGAAACTCGGTTTTAATAGGTGTCTTGATTATTGGCGACTCAAAAGTATGATAAACTAAGATCCATTTGGGTTGATTTTTCCCCTCTTGCAATCGTCGCGAAAAATTCTCTGCATCCAAAATCGATTTTCTGAGCGCATACTTTAGCACTGTAGAAGAGATATTGCCGATTAGATTGGTGGATTAGCTGGGTACTTGTAAATATAGTAAAAGTTGGCTTTGCTGCAGAAAAGTCGATACGCAACGTCTTTCTCTGGCGCGCGATGTCCACTCACCATATACCTGTTTCAAGACACAATCAATGTAAAAAGTAGGGGGGAGAACTAAAAGAGAGGATGAAAAGGCCCGACCAGTTCAGACATAATAAGCGTAAAACCGCCTCTGCTTACCGGCCTGATCCTCTATTTTCCGCTTGGCTTCTACAACAGCGGTAAGAGGTTTCTCCCGACGTTCAGGTTCTGCCGGGAGACTCATTCCATCAGGAATTGCTGACCAATCTGCCTCTTCGGACTGCGGCCAGCTTAAAGCCTTCTATTTGGAGGCATCGGCTTTGACTTTTGTTCCATCAACACTCCCATTTCACTGGTAATGCTGAGCCGTGGAACAAATAATCCCTGAAGCGCCGGAGAAAAACATTGACCGAACGTTGCCATGGTATCATGGTCCGGATGCTGATTAGCGGTAACCTAGCGGAAGGCGACAGAATCATAGGTGGCCGGTTCCAGCTTTCGACTCGAAAACACACCGGGCGCATAACCATAAAAATCAGCCAAAGCCACATAGGCGAATCATAGGGCTTGGCACCTTGGCCGGAATAGGTTGCTTGGAGGGAAGACGGATTCAGTTGGCCGACGATATCAACGACAAATCGTGCCGGATAATCCTGCGGCCGCTTCCTGAACAGATGGTAAAAAAGAAACGGAGTCTCACGGCCGGCTTTGATGAAATCAACACTCATGGGGTTGATGGGTATGAATTAAGTAGTGTCTCAGAATAGAATGAAACTCATGGTAATATATTCTAAGATAATAATTGATTCTCTATTTACCACTAATTGATGCTAAATCTTCAGTCCGACAGGCCGCTAGACATGGAGTTGTACTTACCAGTTGAATTCAGGGGGTGATGAATCTAATGGGGGAGATTTATCTCAAGAAAGATCAGCCCTTCGCCACCCAGAACCATCAACATTAGGTTTATCCCTACCACTGTGCAATCTGAGAAGAATGTTGCCTGGCCAACTAAGGAGAAATATACTCGATGGAAAATTCTAAGCCTAAAGTCCTGCTGGTGTGCAACGAGGGGATTCACGATACCTATGTCGCACCGGTAGACGTGCAGAGACTTAACAGCTTTGCTACTTGGGAATGGTTTCCTTGCAAGGATGGGAGCAACCTGGATGACGTCCAAACCGAAAAATTTTTGGAGGTCATCAGTGATATTGACGGTCTCATTGTTAGTCATGGTTCTCCCATGATAAGTTCCGAGATAATGAATGCTGCCTCGAACCTGAAGATTATTGGCGAGTTAGAGGATGATCGTTTCGCTAGTCGTATTGACTTAGAAGCGGCTTGGAAACGAGGTATCTGTACGGTAGATACAACTAATGGATCATCGTATCCAGTAGCGGAATGGGCTTTAGCCTTAATCCTGATTTCATTACGTAACGCCGGTGCACAATTTCGCCGGATCGTCGCTGGTCGTACTACCAAGGACCCAGACGCATTTAGATATGCCGGTGGATTGTTGACCGGAAAGCGGGTCGGATTGATTGGTTGTGGGCATATGGGGCGACGCCTAATAAAGTATCTACACCCATTTGAAACAGAGATCTGGGTATATGATCCTTACCTACCGAGGGAGATGGCTGAAGCCTTGGGATTTCTGCAGACCTCCTTGGAGAATATCCTGTCAAAATGTCAGGTGATAGTCTGTCTGGCACCGTTGACGCCGAATACTCGAGGAATGATTGGATCGAATGAACTCAATCTGATCCCTTCAGGTCGGGTGCTGGTGAATGTTTCGCGGGGAGCTATTATTGATTCTGAGGCACTGGTCGAAAGGTTGAAACGTGGGGATATCATCGCAGGTCTAGATGTTTTCGATCCGGAACCAATTCCTCCGGATAGTGAAATTATCCATCTCCCGAATGTGTTTCTAACACCACATTTTGCCTATTTCACGGGCAACCAATATCGGGAGTCCTTTGAGCTAATGGTAGATGAATTGGACCGTTTCTTTCACGGTCATAAGACTTTTTTCGATTTAACGCCTCGCTCATTGGCTAACCGTCAGGGAACCGATCCGGGTTAAGATAACTATAACGCTGTAATAACTGAACCCTGGGCAGTCAATTACGAAGTGTTTTGCCAAATTATGACCTATCCATTCCCCGGGGTCAGGCTAGCAAAAGAATCTACTGATTATTACTAAAATAAGAATCGGTACATCGGACGGTTAATGGAGATACCGATGAGGCTCCAGATGCTGCCGATGATGAACTCACCCAGAATCAAGCCGAAGAAGAAAGGGATCGCTCTCCGATGCGTTCCCATTCCACCGTGTCTCAGTATCACCCACTTGATGACTGAACTGACTAGAATCGAGAACCAAAATACGTTCATCGACCAACTACTGGAGATGGCAAATCCAGCCGGATGAAGCGGCCACCAAAAGACGTTCATCCGCATTAGCATCAGCCAAAACGTAATGCCCAGCCCGACAAAGATGGAGACAATTGCCGGTATATCGGGGGCGCGCGGCGCGGTAAGCCAACTCTGTAAGCGATTGAACGGCCGGGCGGCGAACCAATCCCGGGCCCCTTCCAGATAAGAGATGTGATAGAAGGCCCAGAAGGTTGAGAAGATGCCAACCACAATGGCAATCAACATGGCCAATAACAATCGACGGTTATCGATTTTAGTCCGTTCGGCTAATTTGAATCCTTCTAGGATGTGCGGCATCGGGTGGCTTCGGTAGGCGCGGTTAAAAAAGAACAGATAAGCAAACATGGTCAGGTTATTGGCCCCCAAAAAACGAGTGCCGAAAATACGGGGCATCATTTCGTCAGGACCGATAAAATGGAGGTCGTGAACCGGCGATCCTAGCTCGGCCCGCATTCGTGTCACCGCGGTGGCAATAGCATAGTAGATACTAAAAAAGACAACAATCACCCAAATCGACATTCCGGTGGCCTTGCAGAAAAAGATGATGGCCAGAATAGACCCAATCAAGCAGATCACCATCAGGCGGTAAGACATCGGTTCTTGGCTATCGTCGATAGTGGGATCATTGACAAAGGCTTTACGTAAAACGTCAGCCAAATGCTGACGGGTAGTGATGATAGCGATGATAAATAGCCCGATGTAAGCACCAAACGACTGCTCATCGACGAAGGGGAAGTTAGGCATACTCCGCAATCCCAATGCATCGCCGGCAATACGTTCAATTTTCCAGAATAGGTAGAAGAACCAACAGGAAAAAGATAGATCTAAGGGAATGAAAAAGGCTAGACCGACGGCGAATGGGAAGACCGCGATCGGACTCCAGCCGACAGCACTCCAGGGCCGTTGGCTGAAGAAAGGTCGCAGATCATAGAGTTTACCTCCCAGACTAGGGACGTAAGGGAACAGGTGATGCAAACCGTTGAGAACATCAATCGTCCCGGCGGCAGCAAACCCTAGCCACAACATTTTTTGGCTTAATACCCCTGTCAACCCGCCATTGATGGTCATTTCGAGTGGGAGTTGAATGATTGGATAACTCAGCTTTTCATACTGCGTCCACTGCTTCCGCACTAAGCTGTTGATGCAAACCATCAGAAAGATCATCACCGCTAAGAAGCCTCCCCAGGCTAAAATTGGAGTCAACCAGACCTGAACTACCTCCCATTGGTAGAAGGTTGATTCGCCTCGGTAGTACTCGACTAGAAACTCCCGGTCTTTGACTGCGATCCAGTCGGGAATAAACCGGTGGAAGAGGCCGGTCCAATCGTTTTCAGAGGTGGCATACCAAAAGGCATACGGGATCATCGGCACCAGCACCCGCATCATATCGTGCCCGGCAAGTGAAGAGGCAATTGCCACCATAATGTAGATAGTCAATAATTCGCCCTGCGTGATCACTAAGCGAGGGATGGATTTGGAGACGATCCAGTTGAACACGGTTAGAACGAAGAGGCAGAAAATCACATTGTAGTAGAGGGAAACTGTGGTTGGATAGCCCTGACCAACAGAATCGATGATCCAGTAAGTATTGGGAATGGTGAGCAGCGTTCCTAGCAGAATGGAACGCCAGGTAACTCCGAACACTAATCTTTTGTGAGCAGATAGAGTGGAGTTAGGACGTGACATGGAAGAAAATTATAGCCTACTTTACGAGTAGTTAGCTAGGTCTATCCAGGGGTAGGCAATGAATGGTTGAATGACACATCTACTCCCTTTAATGGCAAGGATAAATATACAAGGTCAAATTCGTATGGATCTATCGTCAAAAGCCGGCAGAGATATCAATACGACACAGATATGTAGGCTTAGCATGTATCCTTTAGCTCAAATTGATGTATAATATCCTCTACTTTAGGGTAGATCATATGGGTTGTATTAACGCACATTGTCCATGTGTGGACAGGCGGCTTTAATCTCTATCCGACTTTTTCTTTCAGCACTAACCTTTAATAATTCTGGATGGAAGACGTGGCCTCAAGCTTAAAATCAATGGTTTCCGATAAAACAGCCCTTTTTACTGAATCTGTGATCCGGATGATGACACAACGTTGTAACCGGTACCAGGCAATAAATCTATCGCAAGGAACGCCGGCGTTTCCTACCCCTGAAAAGGTAAAAAAGGCTGCCATTCAAGCGATCGAAGATGGATACAACCAGTACAGCATCACATGGGGGGCACCACAGTTCCGTCAGGCCATTGCCGAAAAGATGGTGTCCTTCAATGGAATTCCAACCGAGCCTGATCTTCATGTAACTGTCGCATGTGGAGCCACTGAGGCCATGATGTCCACGATGTTAGCCATTATCAACCCGGGTGACGAAGTGGTAATCCTGGAACCATTTTACGAAAACTACGGCCCAGATGTTATCGTTTCGGGGGCTAAACCGGTATATGTACCACTACGTGAAATGTCTGCTTCAAACGGGGCAACGATCTTTGCTTACGATTCTGACGAACTGCGTGGGGCCTTTAGTTCCCGGACTAAGGCCATTATTCTGAATAATCCGAATAACCCGCTGGGAAAGGTGTTCACCGTAGAGGAGATCGAAGAGATCGCGGCGTTATGCTGTGAATATGACTGCTTAGCCGTGACGGACGAAATGTACGAATATCTGGTTTATGATGGGCAAGCACACATCAGCATCGGATCCCTCCCGGAGATGTGGAATAGGACGATTACCATTTCGGGGTTAAGCAAAACCTATTCCGTGACCGGATGGCGATTAGGGTATGTTGTAGCCCCCGAACATCTGACCAATGCAATTCGAAAGATGCACGATTTTTTAACTGTTGGCGCACCGCATCCGCTGCAAATAGCCGGCGCCGTCGCTCTTCGGTTAGAGGATGTCTATTATCAGCAGTTGGTCGATTGGTATAATCACAGGCGCCAACTGCTGTTGAGTCTGTTGGAAGATGCAGGATTTCAGTGCTATAGGCCACAAGGCGCTTACTATATTATGACCGATATCAGCCGCTTCGGTTTTCCGAATGATACTGAGTTTGCACTTTGGTTAGTTAAAGAGGTCGGGGTTGGTGGTGTACCGGGCTCCAGTTTTTACAGCCAGCTAGAACTGGGGCGAACAAAATTCAGGTTCATGTTTAGCAAGCCTGAACCGGTACTGCTTGAGGCTGGTCAAAGATTGATGAGCATAAGGGAAAAAATCTAAATCTACAACCGCAAGTGGAGGACATGATATGGTTACTCAGCGAATATACCGTTCAATTCCATTCCAATTTTGCTTAGTCATTGCGGTCCTCTGGGCATTTCACCTTCTATCACCGCTCCTGATTGATCACTATCAAATCTCTCTGCAAGTAAATAAAAAAAACGCGCCTATTTTCGGCGGACCGGACCGTGATCTGAACAGGTGGATTGTTCTACCGATTATCGTTTTCGCTCTCTATTTTTACCTGATAAGCGTTATGTTAAAAGCTGAGTTAGTCATACCGACACCAGTAATACTGGCCGTAGCGATGGGGCTGAAAATTGCGATCGACGTCAGTATAACCATGATTAACGGGCAGTTTCTGCCTCCAATCACCGAACACGGCGTGGCGCAATATCTAACAGACGTTCCCAAGTTTGACAGCCTGGGAGACATCTTGAGGAACTATACTGCCAAGGCTAACCAACTCACGACTCATGCCGGGACCCATCCCCCCGGCCCTGTGCTTACGCTGTGGCTGGCCACCAAATACTTTGGCTATGACCGATTGACCAAAGCATTCCTGATTATTTTCACTGCTCCGGTTAGTCTGATTCCGATCTACCTGCTTGCCAGGCAGATATTTGATCGACGTTTTATATGTTAGCCCTCTACCTAGTTACCCCTAACATCGTTCTTCTAACGGCGACCTGCATGGACGCTTTCTATACTGTGTTCCTGATTTCCAGCATCTATTTCTATTTTCTTGCTCTGAAAAAAAGGTCCGTAATACTTGCCATTCTTACCGGAGTATCCCTAGCCGTTTCGATGTTCCTAACGTTTGCCACCACATTTTTGGGCATCTACTTTATCGCCCTGGCCGGTCTTACTTATCTCAATAATACAAAGGCTTTTCGCAACCACTTTACTACGCTGTGTGTGTCAGGTGGAACTTTTGTTCTCGTTTACCTGCTGATGTACTTAACAACCGGTTATAATGCGATTGCCTGTCTAAAGGGAGCTATTTACATTGACAAACATGGCAGTGTTCATCACGGTGGCCTGGGTACCGGCTATGAAACGATGTCACGCTACCTGTTCATTAGCGCAACGAACCTGTTTGCCTTCTTTTCCTGTCTCGGTGCTATCACCGTTACGCTGTGGATTCGTGAACTGATCAGTACAATACGGACGATACCGCCCCTAAAAACCGGGGGGAACCAAACAGAAGATCAAGAATCAGCGACCGGATCATTCAACTTTCTACTGGCCTACGTGGCTGTTCTAATTCTAATTGCCGCCTCTACCCTCTACACGGCAGAGACGGAACGAATCTGGATGTTTATAGCACCATTTATCCTGATTCCTACAGCAGCCCATCTAAAAAAGCATATCGATCAACAGAACAGCCACCAAATCTTCTACGTTACCATAACGCTGCTTTTTGCCCAAACGGTCGTTTTTGAAATCTTTCTAAACACTTTATGGTGATTGATCATCGATTTATCTCCTGAAATTCAACTACTATGTTGCAACAGCGGATAGATGGTAGGAGAATACTGGATTTGGTGAGTGACATGTACTCAACTCTTGATCACGCTGGGAACCAGCTTTGATTGAGGATCACCAATCACTCTTGTCACCACCAAGACGATGTTAAAAAGGATACTGGAGCAGTAGAAATCGTGGATTATCATTTAACAAATGGAGAGAGGAGTAAACCTGGTTTTTAATTCACCCAGCGCTTCATCAAGTGGTCCGGAAAGATATACAAGGGAACTAAATCAACGACGGCTATTATGGATTCTCAATCGATCAAAACCAGCCAACTCGGCTCACCACCGAGGTCTCGATAATCACAAATGAGTCAAAGCACGCAAAAGCGATACGGTGGTTGAGAGGTTCGGCATTCCTCTGATAATCAAAGCCCATGAAGCTAATCTTGCTGATGGCAAACAAGCCTTTGAATTCCTCTTTTGGTGAGGGGTTGAGTCTATCTCTTTAATTTCCCTACTCCGGTGGCAACGACTCTTGCCGATTTTGTCGACCTCGCCTTCCTGTCGGAAAAGCATAAGACAAATTAGCCTGTACTTGATATAGAAGGGGTTCGTTGGCCTGCTCTACCCCTAAATACTCAATTGCAACCATAGGGCTCAGGAAAAAAAGCTGTCTGAAAACTCTGATATTGGTACCCAAGTGGAGTTGGCCGCTAACAGCTTGCTGTTGAGGATACCAGTATCCTCGGCCGTTCAGATAAATTGACATGTTGCGAGAAATAGAGTGCTGATATTGAACCGTGGACAGGGCTGACAACAAATTAGTGCTGGACGAACTTTCACCTAACGGTGGTTGACTTTGGGTTGTTCCGAATAGACGTGTTAAACCGATACCCATATCAAGGCTGAAGCCAGAAAAAAGCAGACTCCCAGCACCGGCACCTAAAAAGAGCCGGTTATCTGAGCGTGTATCCGCTCGAAGTGAGCTTAGGCCAAAAAGAAACATCTTTTGACCCGTCTTATAGTCTAAACGTGTCTCCCCGTTTAGCAAATGTGACAGTCTATTGCCGGATAATTCATTCCCCGTCAGTTGTGTAGCAAGTTGTGGTGGAACCGACCGATTACCGGCCTTAGGCGGCAAACCCAGTCTTTGACTTAGTCTGCCAATAGGGCCTTGCATGCCAACGTTTTCATTGAGACCTTGCCGCCTTAGGTCCGTTCGTGTACCAAACCCAGCCTGTACCCAATTAACCTGATAACTGAACAGATTTTGCCAAGAGTGCTTGCCACGATTGATCGTCAAAGAACCACCACCTATCAAAAAGCTGACATCAGTGTTATAGTTGCCGGACAGGTAGAGGCTAGTTTGAAGCGGCAAGTCGCTACTACGTCTCCTCAAAATCCCCCCAGTAGACCGTTGCCTCTGCCCACCAAAACGGCCACCTCCTCTAAAGCGGTCAAACCTTGATGGCGGTGTTACTATGCCACCTTCGCTCTGTGGCTCAATTTCTTCGGTCGATTGAGCTAAACTGAAAGTCGTTGGCAAGACAGATAAAAAAGTAATAAACAAAAAAGTTGTATAGTATAGATTCATGGATGATTTGATCGACATAGCGGTTATTTTTACTTTTGCTAGTAGCATTCATATGCTAGTAGCATTCATATGGCTTTTGTAGATTAGACGATGCAGTTGCTATCAGGATGACCATCTAAGTGAAGATAGCCAGATGCATTGGTGAAATAGGCAAATCATTTGGCTTGATTTGCAACCCACCAGAGCTTGTTCGGGGTTCCAATCATTCCTGAAAGTGATAGCCGACGCCATGTACAGTGAGAATGTGTTTGTCGCAACAGCCGAGCGATGTGGGCGTCCACTATTCTGTCTTTGTCGTGTTCGTCTCCCCTCCAAATCTGTTCCATCAAACTCTGGCGGCTGAAGTTCTGGCCGGGTGAACTGGCCAGCGTAAATAGCAGGTTCCACAGGATAGGTGTAAGTTGGATCTCCTGCTCCGCGCAAAATACCCTTCCTTTATCCCTCTCAATCCGTAGTAGACCTACCTCCATCCGACCATTTTTTTTATCTTTAGCTTGGATTGGTGAACAGCGTCACAAAACGATTTTGGTAGTAGTTCTCGCGGGTTGAAGGGAATGGCAATGTAATCCTCAGTCCCCATCTCCAAAGCCACAATCCGATCGATATCCTCGTTTTGAGTTGTTACCATAATAACCGCTGGACGGTCATTTTTGGCATTGACTGATAGAATGCGCAAAATATCCAGACCGTCAATCAGTGGCAAAACGGGATCCAGCAAGAGTAGGTCGGGTAGTTGCTTAGCCACAGTATTGATTACCTCTAAACCGTCAAAAACCGCATCTACCTTAAAATTGGTTTTTGCCAGGGAATTATGGATAACTGCCGCCACCTCCGGATCAGTCTGAGCAATTAGTATTCTTGGTGTTACATCTTGAGCTAACATATCGTCCTGGATCTTGAGCTTAGTGTGCCATCTCCATTGATTCGTTCATCGCAATTGTTTTTGTTTGCCACGCCTGCCAAGTTTCCCTCTGCCTGACGCCTGGTCCTCCGCTTAATCTTCTATCCTGGCCGGGCCTTTGAGCTTCTGTTTTCGCCTCCACTTGGGAGCGAGACCACGGCTTAATCCAGCGCGGGAGTTCCACCAGTAGTTCCTCCCGCCGGAACGGTTTGCTGATATAGGCGTCTATACCCGCCTGCCGACACTGTTCCTCTACCTCTCCCCAAGCGCTGGCCGTCACCGCCTGGATCGGCATCCGTTCTTTCTCACCCATGGCTTGTTCCTGCTGCCCGTATTTGCCGACTGGCCTCATAACCGTCCATCAGTGGCATCTGCGATCCATTAGAATCAGATCGTACCGACTAGCCCGGAATTCGTCTACTGCCTGCCGGCCATCAATCGCCTGCTCCACCTGACAACCCATCCCTTCCAGCAGGCGACGAACCAGTAGTAGATTGACCGGTTCATCATCCACCACCAGGGCTCTCCGGCCACTCAAGTCCACCTCGGCGACGGCTGAGACTGGAACTGCTTCTATGCCGGTTTCCTTTTCAACCACCGCCAACGGCAACTCAAACCAGAAGGCGGAGCCTATCCCCAGTTGGCTTTCAACCCCCATCTGTCCGCCCATGCCTAATACAAACTGCATACTGATAGCTAGGCCCAGACCGGTGTCGCCGTGCTGACGGGTGTTGCTCTCATCTAGCTGACTGAAGGCCTCAAATAGCCGCTGTTGTTGCGCCTCGGCAATACCGGGCCCGCAGTCGATGACCTCAAAGCGCAGCCAATCTCCCTCCCCAAGCATCACTTTCAACCGCACCTCCACCACGGTCACTGAACTTGATGGCGTTACCGGTCAGATTAATCAGCACCTGTTTCACCCGCTGTTGATCCCCGCTCCGTCTGGCCTCCAGTTGGGGCGGCTAGTCCAACCGCAGTGGGATCCCTTTTTGTTCGGCCAGTGGCTTCAGCGTATCCAGCACCTGTCGGCAGGTTTGGTCTAGATCAAAGGGAACCGTCTGGTAGCTGATCTCACCGGCTTGCCGACAGAAGAAGTCCAGGGTCTCGTTGACCACCTGTCGTAGATGCAGGCTGGAGTCGGTGGCCTGTTGTACATTCTGACGGTCCGCTTCCTCTAACCGCTGCAACGGAATCAGACTCAGGTAACCCAGAATGCCGTTCATGGGGGTGCGGATCTCATGACTCATCCGCGACAGGAACTAGCTCTTGGCCTGGTTGGCTTGGATAGCTTGATCACGAGCGTTTTCGGCCGCCTGCCGAGCCTGCTCGGTTTCAATTTGCGTCAACTTAGCTCTGGTCTGCGATTGCTCTACTATTCAGTTGGGCTGTTTCAGCCGCCTTCGATACTTTAGATGATTTTTGGCGCTTCCTGGTTTCAAGAAAGGCGGAGTTCTGCATGTTTTTCTTCCTTCTATATAGTTTAGTCCATCTAATGGAACTTATATGTTAGCCGAAATCTTGGTGTTATTTATACGGCCTGTTTTTTCGTCTTCGTATATTATAGATTGAAGGTCCCGTATCTGTGCTGTTTCTTTCTCCTATTTTCTTTTCTTTCCTACTTTTTGCCGCTTCTAACTAGACCTGTACATAATCAGCCAGTAGTTGTCGCAAATTACGAAGAGCATTGAATAGATGGGATTTGATAGTTCCGATCTGTAATCCCATCATCTCCCCGATTTCACGCAGTGGTAAATTCTGGTAATAACGGAGAATAAAAACCTGTTGTTGGCGGGGCGAAAGTTCAGTCACCGCCTGTTTGATCTGGTCTTGTATCTCATTAGCTTCCGCCTTGTTAACGATCTGGGCGTTGGTCACCCGTGGATGAATTGACGACTCGTCGGTTGGGAAGTCATTGGAGAATAAATACTCGGGACGATTGTTTTTGCGTCGGACATAATCGATGCCAGCGTTATGAGCGATCCGGTACAACCAGATATAAAAAGTAGCCGAACTCTCGAAGTTTGGCAATGCTCGAAAGGCTTTCAAGAAGATTTCTTGGGCTAGATCATTA
>JASMLX010000127.1:0-10414 GCA_030748495.1 Candidatus Poribacteria bacterium
CTTTGACTAAAACGAGAATAGTATCTCACTCGCTTTTTTTCAAATACTAGCTGTTGCACTTACAAAAAAATCCGCCATTATTAATTCCGCAAAATTGATGGTTAAAAGACCGTACCTAAAAAATGTAGGGTAAAGTGCCAAAGTAGCCACTAAATGTGCAGCTTCTCTAATTATTTCATAATCAGTTTGTTCGGAGTTTCAATAGTATCATTCCTCTGATTACAGCCCCAGATGTCTTCAGCCAGGAAAAGGGACAACCTCTCTTGGCGTATTCCTCCTCCTTTTACCGCCAGAACTCTCTCATAAAGTCATGAATGCTTGTTTGGTTGGGTTTGGCTTAATGTGTTGCTTGGGAGCATCCCCCCAGCTTAAGTTAAGATTGATAGCCAACCCCCAAACTCGAGCCTTCGGCGGATGTAATGCTCCCACTGTTACCCAGCCATGCTGACTTAGTGCCCTTTGTGGAGACGTCTCTGTCCCAAGTTACAGGGCCTCTGTTCCATGGTGTTGGGCCTGAAAAGTTAGCTCGGTTGGGCTTGAGCCGGACCAGCAACCTACTCGAAGACATAATGCGAAGCTATCTGGCCATGGTGCGAGGTGGCATCACCTCACCCGCCAAGTGGGCCTCGGACTGTCAGACTGCCCGATGGCCACCTAAAGATCCACTGGCGGACCAACTAATCAAACAAACACCAATCTTCACCAGAGGAGTGTAACTACAACCAAACCAGCGGGTACCACAGAAGCCGGAGGAACCATTAGCCACCACTGAAATCAACTGACAAACCAAGTTCCCTCAACTATTGTTGAGAGAACTGAGTACCAGATATAAGTGGGATTTTTAGACGGAACGCTCAGCCAAGCACAACAAGATGATCAGCTGCACCAGTTGGAGGGATAAACATCTTTGTGGAATGTCTCTAGCCAATTATCAAATATGAAGAGATCTGCCTCACAGCATATAAGTCGGTAACTAAGGCCAGAGAATCAATTAGCAGCTACATTGAGTTCTACAACCACAGAAGATCGCTCTCAAGTCTGAACGGAGTGACAGCAAAAATATTTCATAATCACATGCTACCACTATTCATATCGATATGACAACCATGCAGGATTCCATTCATAAATTGGATTCACCTGTTCAAACAGATGAAGGTTATCTTTCTTCTCTCTCAGACCTGTAGATGACGGTATTGACTGTTGGAGTGGTGACTTCTTTATTTTATCAACTTTATTAACAAGCATTTCAGTGTTGATTGAGTTACATCGTTTAGTAGAGGAATCAGAAGTGTCTGTAATGGATAAAGCCAGATCTTTAAAACTCCAATATAATACCAACGTATGGAACGAGAGGTAGCTGACCGATAATTTCCTTCTTGACCTCTCCATTTTCGTCTCGTGCATAGTTTTCATCATAGTTGAACTGTAGTGCATTCTTTCGGTTGTAAGTGTTAATTAGTTCTAGATAGGTCCCCATCTGCCAAGTATCAAAAACAAAGGTTTTGCTGATTCGAACATCCAGACGATGGAAAGGAGTCACACGAAAAGAATTAATCGCACCGTAGAGAGGAATCTTTCTCGCCTGTCCGTTCCTGGGGTCAATAGTACTCTGGTAACAGGGGTTATCGATATTTTCTTCGCAAGTTAGAGGTGTGTAGGGATTTCCTGTCGCGTATTGCCATCGACCACCGATCTCAAAGGTTTTGGTAAATTTATAGCTGGCAGTAACAGTCGCGATATGCGTTTGGTCGTAGGAGTAGAATCGGTAAGCTTGATCGGGGGCATCTCGTCTTTTAGAAACTGATCTAGCATAACTTAACCAACCAAAGAATTTGTCTCCCTGACGATGTTGGAGCAGGAATTCAGACCCTTGAGCATATCCCTCTCCAATGTTGAGATACTTTCTGTTTTTGGCTGGATCTTTTTCTGGGTCAGGTTCAATTTGTTTTTTCAGTTGTTTACGGTAACCTGCTAGTTTCAGCATAGTGCCATTTTCAAATTCACGTTCCAACTCTAAAATGTAGTGGTCGGCCAGACTTTCTTCCAATTCCGGGTTGCCTCCGGGTTCAAAGAATTGTGGCGGTTGTGGTGTTTGCAGATAGCGACCATAGGCCAATCTTAATTGAGGCAATTCAGCAGGGGTAAAGTTCAGGCTAAGGCGAGGTTGCGGCGTAGCCTGAGCAGTTAAGTCAGCGGAGTAATCTACCCGTGTACCGACTGTCACTAACAGGATTTCCCCCATCGTAAAGCGCGTTTGCAGATAACCTTCCACTTCATAGAATTCTTGAACTGTATCGACCTTATTTTTTTCAGCCTGTAGAAAATCGTAGTTTGTATCTCCCTCTTCTGGTGGGTTGGGAAAGAACAATTGAACCACAACGTCGCCGATTGAGTTAATCAAGCCGGACTCCAACCGAACATTGGGTGAAAGCTCGTACACCACATCGTGCCTTACATCATAGACGTTAGGCTGAATGCGCAGGAAAAATCCCTGGCCGATCTTGAAGTTGACCAACTGCTTATTGTGAGAAAAATTGAAGTCGTAGGTCAGGCGGGGGCTTAACAGCGCGCGCAGATGAAACCCTTGAACGTTGGCCGAATTTTTAATGTATAATGCCCCTCTTAATTCTTCTTCATCCTGTTGTTCCTCGGTAAAGACCAGTTCGGCGAAGTCGTCAGCGGCAAAGGCAGTAAAGTCGATCTGGAATTTTTCATTAATGTCGTAGTTAAACCGGGTTTGGTAATCCCAGAAGCGGGGAAAAGCAGTGATCACGTCTATGACTTTTTCTAATGGAAAAAGGTCGAAATAGCTGCGACGGCCAGCGAAGTACCAAGAGCCTGACTGCCCCAGTGGCCCCTCGATTAAGCCTTCGGAATAGAGAATGTTTAGATTAAGTTTGCTACTGAAATTTTTACGGTTGCCTGGGCGAGAATAAATGTCGATGATGGCCTGTGAATCCTGACCGTATTCAGCACCGAAACCTCCGGCGTAGATATCGATGCGTTGCAAAATCTCAGAACTGACTGTTGATACCAGGCCACCAAAGTGATAGGCGTTGGCCAGTGGGTAACGGTCGAAGTAGATGGTATTGTCTTCAGGGCTACCTCCTCGGACGTAGAGTTGCCCACCAAAGTCAACACCAGCCTTGATGCCTGGCAGAGCTTGGATGGCACGCAGGGCATCGCCGCCAGTACCGGGGATTCGTTTGATTTCCAGCCCGGTTAAACTTTGGCGACTAACCGACTCAGTCAATCTTTTTCCAGTTGTGATAACCTCATCAAAAATAAATTCTATTCGCTCCAACCGTGTCTCGACTGTTTTGACCTGATTTTCTTCAACCGTTACATTTATGACTCGAGTGCGATAGCGAAAACGAGAGAAGGCCAGTTGATAGGTGCCTGCAGTAACGCTTTCGATTTTGAACTGGCCGTCACGGTCGGTGAAGGCGGTCAAATTGGTTCCTAATAGGCGTACAGCCACACCCGCTATCTGTTCCTGTGAACCTCTTCTAGATACGGTTCCTTCGATTTCTGAGGCTAGTACAACCGAGGCAATTATTATTCCAATTGGGATGGTCAAAGTGTATTTGATTATATTTCTAAGCATGTCTAAAAATTGAGGATTAAGGAACTAAAACAAGGCACGGTATTATGTTAGACCATATTTTAACTGAATGCTGTTTAACTAGACGTGATTAGAAAGTGGCGAGTTTACCCCAACAAAATTTTAGAGCATATTCAAAAGTCATTGTATCTGTTTAAGTATGGATTAAATCCATAGCAATATAAATCATGTTTTCCCGGTGCCGGCTTTTTCGCTCGTAGTTGAGTTCCAGCCTCGATAGCAATCTAACTGGGTAAAGGTATGCTCAACTATCCACCATTTGGGACAGACCTAAAATCCATGCCTGAATCCGCAACTTAGCAACCGATAAATGGCGGATTCAACTCTGAAACGCAAAATTCGCCCCAATGATTGGCCAAAAAATACCTCTGTCGGTGTTTTGTCTCCAAGGCTCTTTTTGGGTCTGTTGTTAAGCAACCTCTTGACTCTCTTTACTGATCTCCCTGTGACCTGCTCCAACCGCCTCTTCTTGGGCCAGAACTGACGGATCAAACCATTGATGTTCCTTCTTCAGTCCAAGTGGCCAACAGGAGTACGGAGGAGCAAAATAGTATAGTTGCACTCCAGTGTCTTAGCCACTGTCTGATGGTCAGCACACGATCCTTGTCGGGTCGCAATAGTTTCGATGGCGGCGCTAGCCACCAGTTCTGCCGTCTTGTCCTCTACTTTCCTCATTAGGCTGGATTTGCTCTTTTTCTTAACGATAGTAACCAATGCTTATTTGTAGTTTTTCCCAATGGCGGTGTTGATCGTAAGCGCCAAGAGTAGAATGCCTGGGTAGAAATTAAGCCTCAGGCGGCTTCGGGCTGTTGCCAGTAACCACCCTATTGGTCGTTGAAATGTTGAGAATCAGTTGCCGCCAGCAGAGAAGGCAATCCGCTCCAGTTCTGCCCTCTCAGTTCTGCCCGCTTAATTTCTGTCGGCGGCAAACTAACAGATCGACCGCCTTTTCCACCACTGTCGAACCGATGTAGTACCCCGCCTGCTGGAAGCGGTGATAATCAATCATGGCCGCCTGGTTGTTACTGATGAGCTGGCTGGTCCAACGGTGCTTCTCCTAATTGTGAGGCTGAAACCGTGATTGATTTCAAGGTCTGGCTCGCTTTGTCCACGCCGCAGTCTATCAATCTATTTACCATCCCTAATCCCACCTATCTTGGACGCTCAATCCGTCGCCTGGCAGCCCTCTAACCGTTGGCCGGACTCGTCGTTTCAGATGCCATCAATCCAGAATTAAGCCGGCTTTTGGATCTTGAGTTTGGGCCAAATTATTAATCCACCTAGCTTCATCGGCTAGAATCACCAGTTGTTCTTAATTATCAATGCCCATGCCTCGGGCCGTAGTAAATAACTGTTGGCTGAAGGTCTGTACTGATTGCAATGTACCTACTATATTGTTTGTTTAACAATCGACGTCGATTGGATCTCATCACCGCCAGCTGATGAGCGAAGACGTCCGATGTTTCCATCGGCACCCACCTTAGCCACCATAAAACGATTCGGTGCTCTAGCCTTGATCAAGGTCCCATCAATGCCTAGGTAAACCCGTTCGCAGGGCTCAATCTACGGTGGCTTCTTTGGCCATGGCTGCTCTTCGGCTAATACTTCCACCGTTTCGGCCAGGGCTTGGTTATAAACCTGCTGGAAATTAGCCTGCTCTTGAGCCTCAACCTTAGTGGCTTCCTGCAAACAGAGTTGACGGATTTGTTGGTGACTAATGGAGACACCGATCAGCTGCCGAATGCTTTATTGGGCTAGTCGATAGGGCCAGGCAGCAGCACAATCAATCGCAACTTGCCTCAAGCCCGGGCTAATATTGGCTTCCGCTAAAGCCTTCAAGCCGGCCAGGCAACCACTGTTCATCTAGAATAATCGGCCACAGGGTTGGCACTTCAGTCGTAGTAGGGTAAAGAAAACAGGACCGAATTTAATCTTTAGTTGGTGGTGTTGATAACCTTTGAAGATGACTCTTTTTTGCACTCTGGACCAGCAACAACTTCGGTTGCCGCTTTCTGCCGTTGAATCAGAGATGCTAGTTGGTACTCAAAGAGCTGTGGCTTGACCTGTTGCCCTTTGGCATCGATCACTGCTCCCAACTGCTCCATTGATTCCACTTGATCTGGTAACTGGACCGTGATTTTTACTTCGGTCATCGATTACGCCCTACATAGCCGACTTTCCCGGACTACTTATTTGACGACCTCTAACTCCCATTATATTCTAACTGTCCAAAGCCACCTGAGGCTTAATTTCCACCCAGACACTCTATTCTTGACGCTTATACCAATTGAACTCACCCCGATTTATCAGACATTCTGGCCTAGATTTGAATGCTGATGTGGATTGTTCTATAATGAGGTCAATACCATTACTCAGTTACATGTAATCGTGTCAGACGTATTTATCTCCTATTCTCGCCACGATATTGACTTAGTTCGTCACCTCTCCGACCAACTAACCGCCCGTAATCGTGGGCCCTGGACCGACTGGCAGAATATTCCTGAATTTCTGCTCGACTTCAGGTGGAACAGGAGTAACCAAAGAATCATCCTATAAAGTTGAGTTGTAAAGTGTTCGAGGTACTGTCATGAGGATAACAGCAGGTAAAACTGGCTAAGGTGAAGCAGAGATTGCCAACCATGGTCGGGACGACTCCAACCAAAGATTTTACTAATTCTGTCGCTGCTTTGACCGAAACACTTGGCGTCTGACGGAGACACCGAGCAAAACTCAGAGAGGTTTGTCGATGCATTACCACTTTCAAATTATCTCTCCGACGTTCCTGCAAGCGCTAGTTCTGTCGTGTTATATCACCGCTCCAACTTTTGGAGACGAACTACCAGAAAAGCTCAAACCGTGGTTAGAACCACAGTCGTGGCAGCGCGACACCGATGGCCCTATTCTTTCCCTAGGTCAGCCGGGGCAGTTTGATGACACTCATATCTTTTCTCCTGCCGTAGTTCGCGAGAATGATCTCTACCTGTTGTGGTACTGCGGCTCCCGGGGGGCAGTGAAGGAGCGAGTCTTTCGACTGGGATTGGCGACGAGCGAAAACGGTCGCCTTTTTACCCGCCACAAGAACAACCCAGTCTATGGCTTCAACGACGATCAGCACTCGATTCTGACGCCGACACTACTGCGCTCTCCTGACGGTCAGGTCTTGCGCCAAGACGGCCAGTTCCGCATGTGGTTCAGTTCCACGGTGCTTCAGGACAAAACTGGATTGCACACACTACACCAGGCGACCAGTGACGACGGGATCAGCTGGTCGAAACCGTCCGAGCCTCTGCTGGATCATGTCTATGCTCCAACTATTATTCGCGAGAGTCGCCAATACCTGATGTGGTACGTAGATGTAAAAAAGAGCCCGTGGGCCATTCGCCATGCGACCAGCGATGACGGCCGAAGGTGGCGAGTTTCACCGGAACCCTGCCTGGTCATCGATCAAGCGTGGGAACATACGCGTCTGTTTTACCCCACCGTGGTAAAGGTCGACGGTGTGTATATGATGTGGTCTAGCAGTTACTGGAAGGACTGCAGCAACACCACAGCAACAGGCTTCGCAGCGAGCCTCAACGGGCTGAAGTGGTACAAGCATCCGCACAACCCGGTTCTCCGTCCTGCTCCAAACCACAAGTGGGAATCACACTACGTAAGTAGCCAGTCGGTGATGCAGCTACCGGACGGTTCGTTCCGCATCTGGTATGCCAGCCGAAAGAAGCCACCATTTGTCAATAAGTACTTTGCGCTCAATACGGCGGTATGGAGGCCGTCTGAAAGAGGGGCTACGCCAAAAACCGAGGCCAGTGTTTCCGCCGCCGAAGCTGGACTGCAGGAGTTTCGCCACTGGCGCCGGCAGCAGCGGCACCGACTCCGCCAAATGCTGGGTATTCCCGATAAACGTGTGCCGTTAGCGGCCGAACGGCGCGGGCAAGTGGAGTGGAATGGCATTGTAATTGAAAAATGGGTCTTTACGAGCGAGCCGAGTTCACGCCTGCCGGCAGTGCTTTATCGTCCCCAGGAGCCGAGGGATAAAATACCGGCCATGGTGCTCACCTTCGGGCATGGCGGCAGCAAGAGCCAGTGGCAGTACAACTACGGTGGCCTGGTCTACGCCAATCTAGGGTTGGCCTGTCTGGCAATAGATCCACTCGGTGAAGAAGAGCGTCATCAACAGGGGCATCTGGGGCACTCGTGCGCACGACCCCAAATCAGTGAGCAGCCGTGCCGACCAGGCCAACCGGCTAATCATGGGCAAGCTGGTTTTCGACACCATGCGTAGCATCGATTTTCTGCTCCAGCGCGACGACATCGATCCGGAGCGGATCGGCGTAGCAGGCAATTCACTGGGTGGCGCCAAGGCCGGCTGGATGGCGGCGCTGGAACCGCGAATTAAAACGGCGATCGTTTCGGGATGGGCTTACGACGACGTTGTACTGCGAACGAAATACTGCACACGCTTGCCCAACGAAAGAATGCGGGAGCAACTCTCATGGACCGATTACGCCTCGCTCGCTGCCCCGGATTGCACCGTGTTGCTCGCCAACGGTGAGGCAGACTGGATCATTGACCAGGGGAGATAACTCGGTTTGGGAGCGCATGCGACAGATTGTTAGTGCGGCATCGAACGTCTACAAACAACTCGGTTCGCCGGACGGCATTCGCGCCTGGTTCGAAGCCGAAGGTGGCCATCGACCGTACTTTGTTTACAAGCAGTCGCTGGAGTGGATCCACCAACATCTCGGCACGCCGGCCATGACGTTACAGCAGATTCGCGAGTTGCCCACGGTGAACTCTGGCCGATGGTGCGACCTGCACGGCGTCCAGCTAGAGCGTCTGTACGGAACACCGTTGCATCAGCGTGGGGCAACGCTACCTGACCTAGGGCTGCGTCCCACCCCGCGTGAGAAGCTATCCTGCCTCAAGCCCGATGAACTCGGCTCGCCTCAGTTCACGGTGGAGGGCTGGCTGCAGGAGATCGAGAGGAAATCCAGATGACTGCTCGAGCGTGAATTATGAAGCTCTTTTTAGCACCTGTTATTGTTCCCTGTTACAACTTGGAATTTGCCGGCCAAGGTTTGAGAGGTGAGACGGTAAGACTGCTGAGAAGATTCAGTTGAATATAGAAGAGATAGCTGAAACCAAATTTAAGCAGTTAGAGGAGCGTTTAAAAGTTATTACTGCGGGAGTTTAGATAATTGCAGGAGGTACAGCACCGACTGTGATGAGAGGAGAACTAACAGCCATAATCGAAAGGTTTGCTCAAAACTGAGGGATCGGTTTGATTTCCAAGGCTTTCTTCGAGTACAACCATACTAAAGGTAGCATTTACCCTCTACCCGATATAGCGCTCGGGATAACGATCAACCTCGTTCAGGCAGGTATCGACATAATCTCTAATACCGAAGCACCGGCAGTCGGCATGACCTACTTTACCCCGGTTCAATCGTCTGACTCCATCCCAAAACACCCCCAGCTTTTTACGGTCTAAACTGGGATATGGTGCTAGTGGATTTTCCTTTCGTAATTGATGCCAGTGCATAACTTCGACCAAGTGCAGATAGGTAGACGACTGATAATCTACGCCCAGCATCAGCAGCTTTCCCCCTCGGTGATAGGCACGTACCATAGGTGAATGTATCCCGTAGGTTTTCCCCCAAGGAGGGTGATCCCAAGGAGATACCATTCCCTCACTATTCAGGTGATTACCCACGAAAACTGCGGCTTCTTTCCCTCTAGCTGCCACCGAATGCGAATAGTGATCTGACCGATGGGTGGCGGGTAAGCGGCGAAAAAATTCTGTCAACCAGCCCACAGTAGAGGGGGTCGACTCTATTTCCCAAGCGGCCATCCGTTTATCCCGCCCATCCAGTAGGTTGAACGATGGCATCAACAATAACCCTTCTGCACCTAAAACCGCTTCCAGAGCATCCACTACGGTTCCCGCTCCTCCATCAACCGGTCCTAGACTTTTGAACGAGGAGTGTACAAACAGTAGATCCGCAGTAACCAACCCTAGGGAACGGAGATCTGCGGTCAGGCTTCGGCGAGTGTGATCGATAGTCACGGACCATCCCCCTGCCGTTGATATGCAATAGTGTAGAATATCATTGCCTCATCAGTTCGATTCGGTTCACTTCAATACCAAGTATAAATTGGAAAAGAAGAACCCTTCGCCGGGATCATCTCTACCAGCACCACTCTACTCGGATCAATCTGATCCTGGTAAATACGGTAACGCTGGCATCGTGCAATATATATCCGTATTATGAGGACTGACTAAACATTTTTCACCAAAGCTTTATTCGATCTTTTTTACCCGAGCGGCTTCCTGCAAATCTTCTGATTTATCTGTTTCATCTACAATCTCTCCGGTAAGGATTTCTATAACATCTTCTAGTGTCACCACTCCTGACACTCCACCGTATTCATCCTCCACGACCCCTAAGTGTTGATGAGATCCTTGAAAGGTTGAAAGAAGTTCGTCGGCGGTAGTAGTTTCGCTGACAAATTGGGCCGGATTAGTAAAATTATTCACATTTTCACTTTCCTTATCATTTAATAAGGCAGTCAATAATTCATCCTTCATCGCAACCCCAATGACATTATCTGGAGTCCGGTCTATCACCACTATTCGGCTATGCTCCGAACTAATAATTTGATCCTTCACTTTTCCTAATTGAATATTCCCTTCTAAATGCGTCAAGGCCACTCTAGGAGTCATTAACATTTTTGATGTTGTGTTATTCAATTCAAAAACTCTCTGTATTAAATCTGATTCTTTTTTCT
>JASMLX010000127.1:10424-19376 GCA_030748495.1 Candidatus Poribacteria bacterium
CACCCTCTTTTCCACCAATACTGGCTAATAATTTAATTTCGGACTCATTTGTCGTAAATTTTTGAGAACTTTCTCCTGTTACCGGTAAAGTGATTTTTTCAATTCCCCACAAAACAGGTGTCAGAATGGAAGCTATGAACCGAACCGGATTTGCAACTATCAGTGCGATCTTTTCTGCATACCTCTCTCCCAATGTTTTGGGAATAATCTCTGAGAAAATAATTACCAAAAACGTTAGAAAGCCCGAAAAAATCCCCAACCATCTATTACCTAATGTTACGCTAGCAATCCCACCAGCTATCACGCTTCCGACAATATTTGCAATGTTATTTAGCACGACGATTGCGGCAATGGGACGGCTCATATTTTCTCTAATACTAAGAAGCGCCTTCCCTCCCTTTTTATTTGAATTCGATAATTGTCTGACCTTGACGATACTAACTGAAAATAGGGCTGCTTCTGCACCCGAACATAGTGCGGACGATAATACTACTATAACAACAACTATAATTAAGGTTGCCATAAAAACGTCCCTTTACTTTACGCGACCTGTTTCACACCTTTCTAAAATTAAATAAAAAGTTCACAAGTAGATAAATTACAGGTCAGATTTCTTTCTGGATAAGACCATAACGAAGGGTTCAGCAACGTGGTTCCCATGTCAGTTGAAGTGTCTGGTACAGCCTTAATCGCTTTGCTTCGCAGACCTTTTCTTGCTTCCTCCACAAGTGCATATAGACCCTCTTCGGGCGTCTCTAGCCCAACCCGATCGCTATACCGATGGTGTTTCTAGGGTTGCCGGAAGAGGCTACAAGTACCTCCTGAACCTCCTGTTGAGTTCCCCGGATCAGTGTATAATTTCATCTTTGCGCTAGCCAACCAGGTGCCGGTTTCAATCTTGGTTCCATCTTTCTTTATCTTCTATAGAAAGATCTTCGCGGGAAGGCTTTTACTCTTTCCAGATAGAAAACGCTACAATTAAAACGATCGTAGTTGCTATAACACTAAAGCCCAAGTTTTTATAGAGTACTGTGTATCCATGGGAGGCGGCCCACATTCCCCCAACCAGGTTTCCCAACCAACCGCCGATGCCGCCAACCACTGATATCAGCGTCTGTCCGGTCGCTCGAAAGGCTTCCGGTGTCATCTGGTTGATGATCTGGATAGCAGCTGGATGAAAGGCACCGAAGGTAAAAGCGTGGAGCAGTTGAATCGCTAGGATAATTCCCCAACTTGGCGTGTTAGCTAAAACAATAAACCGGATAGCCATAGCGATAAAGGCTATAATAATGGCAGTAACCGCGCCAAAACGCTTAATCAATCTATCAGAAAAGGCGATCATGATGATCTCCGCACCAACAGCAATGATCCAAGGTAAGCCTTTCATATTGTCCGTAATACCCAGTTGATCAAGATAGACGTTGAAAAAGGCAAAGTAGGGACTGAAGACGAAACTGCGGATAAAAACACAAAAAAAGAAGATCAGGGAAAAAGGACGAAAGTATATCTTTAGTACCCGCCACTCCATTTTCTCCCGTCTCTCCAGTGAGTAGTCGGGCAAAAAGGTAGCTTGGGCAGCGGCTATAATCCGAAACCCGGATACACCAAGGAACATGGGTAGCAAAACTTCGGCTGTCCCTCCGACAGAGGGAGAGAAAACAAACATTGAAACAATTAAAGGCGTCATATAACCAACCGATCCCCAACTCCGTATGTGCCCATAATCCCCCCCCTTGTGCGATAGATGGTCAAGCGTCCAAGCATCAATCAACGGTATACTGGCACTAAAAAAGAATGAGAACAACCCCATGACAGTACATAGTAAGAGAAACGATTGGCTATCCAGGAACCAGAACAGGGGGAACAGTAGAGCTGAAACAAAGTGCATCACTACCACCACTAGCTTGCGTTGACGCAGCCAGTCACTGGTAATACCCCAAACCATGGGGCTGAAAATCGAAACGATTGACGGCACCGAATACAGGATTCCGAGTTGAAAATCCGATACACCACGCCGCTTAAAGTAGACCGTACCATAAGTGCCAAGTAGGGAGAGGGCAGCAAAGGATAGGAATTGCAGCGTGGCGAAATTCCAGGAAACTCGCCGGTTGTTTTGAAGAGAGGTCAATTTACGGCTATTATCTTTAGGTCAATCGGTTGAAGATCTGCTAACCGGTAAGAATTATTCATCCACGCGACGTTTGTTAAACACAGTTTAGCCTGACTGTTTTCGATCAAAGATTTCCGCCTTCCACACCAACGACACCTTTTCCAACCGCTTTACTATGAAGAACTCGACTGGAATCAGGAGTGGTTACGGCATATTGGAATCCTTTTCCAACCCCAGCTGCACCACAACGCCCCTGCTTGTCCAAAGCGATGAAGTAGATATCCAAATCGAGCCCTAGAGGATCGGTGGAGGCGATCCGTTTTATTGCTGCCATGCAAGCATTTTGCGGGTCTAGCCCGGAACGCATCAATTCCACCACCAAAAAGGAGGCGCAGTAACGCATGCAGTTTTCGCCCTTACCAGTGCAGCCGGCCGCCCCCACCTGGTTATCGACGTAGAGTCCGCTCCCGATAATTGGTGAATCCCCGACCCGACCCGGCAATTTATAACCCCACCCGCTGGTCGAACATCCAGCGGCAATATCACCGTTTTCATCCAAAGCCAGTAGGGTAATTGTGTCGTGGGCATCGCTATGGGGTGTTTTCCGTTTCTTCTCCAGCCAATTCTCCCACTCTTTCTGACGAGTTTCAGTCAACAGATTTGCTGGCTCAAATCCTTGTTCCAAGGCGAACTTCCTGGCTCCATCTCCCGCCAACATGACGTGTGGTGTCTGCTCCATTACGCGTCGTGCCACAGAAATAGGATGAGCAATATCTTCAATAGCTCCCACACTACCTGCCCTATGGTCTGGTCCATCCATTATGCAGGCATCCAGTTGAACCACCCCGTCAGCATTGGGAATCCCACCGACACCGACGGACGCATTCGAGACATCGGCTTCTGTGACCCGGATACCGGTTTCGACTGCATCTAGCCGTGATCCGCCTTGTTGATAATTCTCCAAAGCGGCATCGTTGGCAGCTTTACCAAAAGCCCAAGTTGAGACAAATATTGGATAGGTGCGGGATTGAACACCATGGTTATCGACGGATGTAGGGCGGTGGATATTTCCATCTGCTTCTGCTTTTGCCATTTTACTCCCGATGAGCAGGTTAGTAGAACCAAGTGTTAGCTTGGCAAGAAAGTCCCGCCTCTGAATTTTTTGACTATTTACGTTGTTACCTGTATCTGAGAACACTTGGTCCATCTCTCCTGGAACTACCAGCCCGCAAGTTTAAGGAATTCGAGTGCCATTAGGGTATGTCCGGTAGCATTTGGATGAACACCATCCATGGTGGTCCATAGAAAACCAGAGCGATCAACGACAGCCTGTTGGAAGACGGTGCCAACAGGAACCAGTTGCGTACCAAACTCTTCTGCTAACCGACGGATCACCTGGTTATAGGCGCCAATAGACCATTCTTGTGGAGATTCAACATCTTCCGTAATATAAAAAATCTCAAAGATGAAAATACCGCTCAAGTTGAGCTCATCCCTGGAACGGGCTAGAATTCGGCGATAGGCGGCTTCCCACTTCGGAAGGTACACCTCATCCGGTTCCTCTTGGCGTGCGGCATTATTGATACCGATTTTAATAGACAACCAATCCGGTTGGGGAGTAATAACATCTTCTGTCCAACGGTTCTCCAGGCCTTCGACAATATCCCCACCAATTCCCCGGTTGATATAGGAAATGTGACGATCCGGATGCCTAGCCGTAATCAGTTCGGTGATCTTTCGGACATAGCCGTGGCCCAGCCCCTCCTGGTCTTGACGACGACCGCAATCGGTAATACTATCACCAATAAACAGCACGGTTTGATTTGATTGAAAAGCTAAACTACTCATCATTATTTCTCCTGATCATATTCTATGGTATTAATTTTACGAACGGACGCTACCAATTGCCTAACCAGTTCAACTGAAACTTGCGGATAGGTGTTATCTAGGTTTCGGTGATCAATAGTAACACCTGTATGTTGAGGACTCATTTTTCCCGGCAATCGTTGCATACAACTTGAACCTGTATGAATCTCTGATATTCTAGCCTGACGCACAATCTGTGGTGCGTTCCAGCTGTTTACTCCACCACCTGCCATGATCGAAATCCGTCCCCGGGCGGTTTTCTGTAGTTGGCTAAGTAGCGACAATCCCTCATAGGCCGAAGAGGCCTGACCTGAAGACAAAATTCTACTGATACCATAACCCGCTAAAGTCTCTAAGGCTGACAATGGGTTCGGCGTATGGTCAAAAGCACGATGGAAAGTGACAGGGATCGGCAGGGCCAGCCGGATCAGTTCCTGTGTCCGTTGAACATCAATCGTACCGTCAGTGTTCAATATACCCGTTACGATTCCATCTGCACCGGCTGATTTAGCAGCCTCAACATCTGCCTTCATAACCCCAAATTCGAGATCGGTGTAGCAGAAATCTCCGCCTCTAGGACGAACGAGCACCTGTAAATCAATTTGCAACTGTTGCCGAACTTGCTGTATCATTCCGATGCTCGGTGTAGTACCACCAACCGCCAGGTTGTCGCAGAGTTCAATCCGGTCCGCCCCTCCACATTGAGCAGCGATAGCCGACTCAATATCTTCCAGACAGATTTCAACAATAGCCAATTTTTACCCTTTCTTCTATCACGAAAGTGATCTGAATTCCCACTAACGATTACGCCCAAACCAATACTGAAATGGATGGGTCTAATGGGCCTGTTTTCCAACCTACTTCATTATATAGTTGGGGATCATCAAGAATATAGAGCGGCTCTGGAAGATAAGCCCCAACTACAGGTCGAATGCTATCCGGCTTCAGCGCCCAACGGCTGATGCCGCTGGTGTAGCCCTTCTACTCCAAACCGACAACGGCTGGCAAGGCTAATATAGTGTGGTTAGGCTGTTTGCCGGCCTTGCCCGCCTGACCGTCCTCAATCTGCCACTCTGGTTTGAGCCCTCGATGGTTCTCCCTCGATCTTCTGGGTCTCTTCCTCACCGGCTTCGACTCGATCCGAGATTAGCCAGCCAAACCCTTCCGCTGGGTGGGCGGGGCTGTTGGAGGAAAGCCAACATCTCGGCTCGCACCATTACATTACCTTGACGCTTTGACTTCAAACCAAGCTAAAATGCCCCCCACTGGCACAACAGTTTGAGCTTATCTAGGCCAGAATACCATCAATCCCAAAACTTCTCTTGGTCCTAAACACGCCGGTCGACAGCAATGGATAAGTCACTATCCGTCCATAATAATCTGATGCGGTTGAGACCCTCAACTACCGCCCGCTGCCAGCCGGATCCATAAACTATAACCAACTCGAGGTATGGCCGGTAGGGCTGGTTGATGGTTGTGTCATCAAAACAATTAGGTAGCCAGAGTTAAGCTAGCCCCGATTCTAGACTTCCTCCCATCAGGTCTCAGGCTGGGGGTCGAGGCGTCATGTGCCACCGGAGGCCTGTCGGTGCAAGCAGTTTCAGTGCTAGAAACTACCTTAGCAGAGGCGATCAGCCATTGGATATGGTTCTCGGCATTGGATTTGGGTGGATTCATAGCTTGGATCTCATTTTAACTTTTTTGTGCTCAACTGCGTCAGTCCGATTCTAATTTAATTTAGCTGCTGATACCCACCTGATTGCCCCCTACACGAGTTATCTTTTGCGCGGGTATCAAACCTTCAGTCAGGATGAAGATTATTAAAATAGCCAACACAACATAAATAAAGAAGCTAACCTTGAATTATTTAGTTGCGGTTGGTTTCTTCTCGGTTAAAACATCCTTGCTCCTGTGACTCACTTTAATTAGAGTCTCTGTCTGAATACGACAACCTGACTCTCGTCAAGTGGCAGGTTGAAACCTGGTCGATTAGAAAGCGTTAGAATACCATTCTTTACTGTATAGTTTGACGTATCAACTCCAACAATTAATCCCAGAACACCTTCAATAATTTCACCATTTCCCAGACCACAGTTTGCTTGTGTCGCGTAAGCTCTTTTCGCAGTTCTTCCGCTTAATCTGGCAATTATTTTGAAACGTCCGTCGCATCACGCACAGGCAGTGTCTTGCTCCCCGTAATCTCACCGCACAACAGGCGTCCTAGCTGGCCGGTGAGCCGATCGCTGGGAAGTCCCCCATAGGGTCAAAAAAGAACTCTTCCCTATAGATGGATCGTTGCTGCACTTAAACTACCGTTTCCTCATCCACCTTGTCAAACATCGCCACGTAGAACATCTTTGCACTAGCCTCTGCAAAGGCCAATCCCTGAGTCCAGAGAAATTCCCCACCACATCGTGGGATCGTCCCTAGTTCTGCTACACTCCCGAGACTCTTCTTCAAATTTTGCCGACTGAATCCAGGGAAAGTCACCGGCAAATACGCTACACCACTCTATGTCTGCTGCTACGGTTGTTTTTGCATGCGTCCTAACCTGACCAGGATTCTTATAACGTCCTACTGTCCATGGACTAACGATGTCTGCAAGGCGGACAATTCCGTGCAATTTCTTGTCCGCAACAGCATCCCGAGCTAACGTTCGCCAGTGTGTCGGCAGACCAATCTTCACAGTATTTTCACCGTATTCTGGATCTTCTTTTAAGGACTGTAACAAAGGTTCACACTCTTCCAGTGAGTATTTCCGTCCATCGCTAAATCCCACCCCCCAGACCGCTACCACCGCTTACCCTCGTGGTGCAAATAGGCCCGATCTTCGCGGATCTTCATGCGATCCACCAGTAGTTTCCAGTCTTCCATTACCCGCTTTTCGATCGCACCGGGTTGCATTCCCGAGAGATCGTACATCATCGCCCACGTACGCCCATGTAGATTTGCTCCATCCTGCACGTTGGATCAATGAACGCCTTGGCTCCTTGACTGACACGCCAAAGCGCTGGAGAAATACTCCGTCAATTCCATACTCTTCCATCCAACCAAAGTGTCACACCACTGTTTTGCGATTGTACGGACTAAACAGAAATGCGGTACTACCGTTTGCATGCACAAACGGAGTCGGATATTTCTCGTCTTCATCCGTATCCGCCATATCCGGCCACAGGTCAAAAGTGCAGTACCCCGGCTCAAAGCGTCCTTGTTGGGCTGCGTAATGAAACCATCCTCTGCTTGATCCATAGCCTTCCGCCGCAAACCAGCCCTGGGACCCGCACATCACCTTGCCAATGAGGGAGGGTATCTGTATCGACACCCTTCACGTGCTCACCATCGTATCCTATCGATCACTTCCTCTCGCATCATCCTATTCCCCTCACCCTATAAATTCGTAAAAAAGAATAGCAAAAAGAGAACTGTCCATACCGCTTTATAGATTACACTCCTCCTTCGTACCAACCGTTAATTATGCTTCTGTTGGATTATTGCCTGCGTACTCGGCTTCAGATAGCTGATCCTCGTACCGTTATTGATGGTTTCTGCCCCCACTTTTTCAGCGTTTGCTCATCGCTGGAAAAGTGGGGGAACTCCTAGGCCTCTCTACAGATTGGGATGCTTAGCAAATTCGACTCTCAAAGGGCTAGCTTAGACATTCTACCACGATTGTGGTTTCGAGGCAAAGTAGTGAGGTCGCTGGCAGGAATTGGTTGGTGAATCAGGCGCATAGCACCCAAAAGATAGTATCCACCGTGCAAGTCAAATTCTTAGTGAAAGTCCTACTTTCAAAAGCGATAAGGCTAGATACCAACAGGTGTTGATACTCGCCTGATTACCCCACAGGGAATCAACTACCTCCATACTTGGCCGTATATTCCATCTTCACGCTTTAAGTGAGCTTTAGTAATAAGGCAGACGGTTGACTATTCAGCTCTACCATTGTCCTACTATGCTACAATATGCATTTCAAGGAGGTATAGTTCTGAATGTCGATTGCCACTATTGAAAGATATCGGGGCGTTCTTCTTGGTCTACCTGCTGGTGATGCTAGTCAGCCAGGTGGTTAATTCTACCATCCGCGTAGTATCGGATCGAATTTAGTAGGAGAGCATTGACCGTCTATCGGAAGCCCTCGCTGAATTAGTCAGACATAGTTTTCCTAATCCTTATGATTTGGGCTATAATCTTAACTTCTACTATGAATGTCATTTAGCTAAACTTGAAGTGCCAGGTCAGTTGGAATGTGGAGGTCTTGGGGGCTTGGCAACGACCTACCTGATACGCAAACAGCCAAATTAAACTGTCTCCGACGCATTTATTAGCCGTTACCTTTGGGGCACCCAAGGCCATCATTTTGGCATAAAAACAGGTACGTGGTAATTCCCGACGTTGTTCCCACAGCAAACTTGACAGCCGTTATCGACGCTATCACCGAATTTAACGGACAAGAATTTAACCAAGCGGGAGCGCTGGTCCCAAGAACCGATGGTCTACGGTGGAATGGTTAACATGAACCATACATAACCAGAGGCCTTATGGGACAATCGCCAAGTTCCGCAGATCCACCAGGATTTCGCTGAGATCTGGGACCGCGAGAAAACTGTGGGTCACGTATAACCGAGCCAATCTGAATCCGCCTACTAACCAGCATTGGCCGTACCGAGGCATGATCCATTGGGACTTGGATATGACGGTTCGCCTGCTTGAACTGTGTTATCAGATCCGCCTTTTGGACCGTGCATGACAGACTCCTATATATATTTATTTAGCAATCCCGAACCATCTTCTGCAGGTTCTTATTTAACTAGGATTGAAACTGATTTCCTTGTTTCTAATTTAACCATGCTCTCAACATTATCAGTTTTTCCACTCAGTAAAACCCGTTTTTGTTCAAATTATACTCAATTCAAATAGGAAGCCGAAAACTTGGGTTGAATAATTTGAAAATTATCGGTTCAGATATGTTGAAATTC
>JASMLX010000128.1 GCA_030748495.1 Candidatus Poribacteria bacterium
AGATCCAACTAAAACTAGACCTAATTCCTTTAGATACGCAAGTTTAAATTGTATTTAGTTTTGAAATAGCTTCTAATCAGTTCAACAAAGACTGCAAGTATCAACCCGACTAATAGTCATAATGGAGGTAGGATCTCTGAAAAGTTTTAGTGATTCGGTAAACGATATCCTTGGGGAGCGAAGTAAGCCACAATGATGCCAACCATTTGTAGCCCGGGTTAGAGAAATTCGTAGACGTAGATCGATATTTAGATTCAGTCTCTGAACGATTCTGGCACAAAAAAGCGCAGGCCATTAAATTCAATGACCTGCGCAGCGACAAGACAAACGGATCGACCGTTTATCAACTTCGGTTTTGAAACGACCTACTTTTTGATTGAGGCCCAAGTAGTGGTTAACTTACCTTTAACATCAACTGCGGTAGATGCCGGTACCAGTTTCACCAAACCTGCATTCTCCGCGTTCTTACCGATTACGTTAGCGTGGGGATACCATCCACTCCAACCTTTTTGTCCTAGTTGGTCCGGTCCGTCACCATCATTAACGCAAAGGCTTGCGCCAATTTCTATCCCTTCAGCAAATTCGGCGGCACCAAACTGAGAAGGGAGAAACTTAACTTCGTATGTGGTGGTTGTCCCATCGCGTGCAATCGCAATCTGATCCTCCGCTAACCCTCCTGTTTCCACCGTTCCGTCGTCTCCTAAGGCTACATTAATCTCAGTGAATACTTCTCCAGCCGCTCTGATACCTGATGGTACTATACCTATTTGCAAGGCATCACCATTCCAACCATTGGCCGTAGCATTTTGGTGGTCTTCATCGGTAACGACAACTCCTAAATATATAGCATCAGGGCTCCAGACGATCATAAAACTGGTTGTATGATCATCTGGACCGGACCAAGTGCCACCATCCCATTCTTCAAATACTGTCATCGAACCATCTTCTATGGGGAATTCTACACCGGAGAAGGCTTCAACACCTGCCCAATCGTCACTTTTCCCGTCAATGACAATGTCGTTTGGTGCCGGAATAGCTTCATATACATCGTGGGTTGCACTGCGGGATCCGGAAAGGTCGTTGCCAGCATAAGATGTTATGTGAAAAACGGCCAGCATCATACTAAGGATTAGTAAAATTGTAAACGGTTTCTTCATTTTTGCTCCTCTAAGAACTAGATTCTAAGGATTAGATTAGTTGTAAGTTTGCCTTTAGAATCCAAAAGCATTTGCATTATACTGAATCTTGAACATGATAACAACTATTTTGCAACCCCTGTAAAGCCCACATCTTTTAGCGTGCTTTGTAACTTTTCTGCTATCACTGACAAATCAATATAGGCTCGATAGGTGGTAATTAAATCAGTTTTAACCCTCTTAGTGAGATGTTGTTTACCCAGTTCGAAACCCGCTCTGTTCCCAACTAGTATTGTTAAAAACATGGATCTTGAAGGTCGGCCAGTCGGAAGGCAACTAGGAAAAGTGTAGGTTGCTGGAATCCGATTTCCCTACGAATCCACCCCATCTTTTTTTCAGAATGCTAATGGTAAGCGATTTATTTCTTTCGGTGGTCGGTTCGACAGCACCCTGTATCCATGTGTTCAACGATTTCTACCAGCCTTACTCGTTGTAGACGGAGTTGAGCTAGTTCTTGTTTCCGAACGCACGACAACACTCTTTCGAAGCAACCTCTACATCAATCAATTCGTATGATTAGGGGCTAACAGCGGTCGACCTAAAAACTCTCGTAGTTCATCAAACCCGTGATCCACCTCTCTACGGCGGTTATCCTCCAATCCTTCTAAGATATGATGGGTGATTTCAATCAATCGTCGAAATCTAAACCGATAGTGAAAGTTATCTGAAGTTGTTAGGCCGTAGGATTTCAGCAATCGTTGGCCAAAATCGTCACCATACGTCTCCTGCAAGTAGTATAAGTCTTCAGCAGGATCACTAACACGAATATCTTCAAAGTCGATGATCCCTGCGATTAGGCCTTTTTCCGGATTGAACAGAATGTGTCTGGGTTGTAAATCTCCATGAATTAGAGCTGGTTGGTAAGAAAAATCGGTTTTATTCTCCCGGTAGAAATCGAACCAGTGCTGACACCGTTCTTGATGGTCCAAGGTCAGGTGAGGGTAGATCTTCTTTTGGGCAAATTGTTGCGTATCCGGTACCGGCATTCCTTCAAATTCCCGGTACGGAATGGCATAGGAGATGGCTTCAGTAACGGGAAAACCGTGTAGTGTCTTTAAAAAGTCGACCATCTGCTGTACCACCCGATTTCGCTGTTCATTTGGCAGTTGACGATAGTGTTTCTCCTCAAATGGTTCTCCCGAAATCATCGGATAGGCACAAAATGGAAGGCCGTTATCCATGTAGCCCAGGTGTTGAAATTGCGGAATTGCAACTGGCATCTGTGGTTGAAGTTGCGGTAGCAACCGCTCTTCCCAACGCAATCGTCTAATAGAATCCCGGTGCTTGGCGCAGCGAATAATATACTCCTGATTGAGTGCGTAAGAGCAAAAACTGGAACCTTGCCCGCAAAATTGCAAATCGTGAATCGACCAGTCAGGAAAACGCTGCCTAATTAAGTGATGTACCACAGATCTGCTGTAGACAGGTCTTCGGCTACTATGACGGCCAGACCGACTAGAGTAACTGCTTCGTCTCCGACGCCGCCCTAATTGATTCTGCAGATCTACAAGTTGCTGGTACTGTTGGGTCAGGTCTTGAAGTGATTGTTGGCTTGAGGCACAAAGTTGTTGCAAGTTTTGAATCTGCCCATCTTTCTCCTTAACCTGGCACCACAGTCGTTCAATTTGATGTTCCAGTTGAGAGATTTGCCGGTTATGTTGATCCACGATCACCTCCTTCCCAGGTCAACCTGCATATTTCCACCAAATTGGATCAAAGCTAGGGTTTTCCCGGTAATTGCATTAAAATTTTACTTTAGAATCTTTGGCTAATCCTGATTGTACCGTTCCCTTCACTCAACGTCAATGTTGTCTCAGACGGCTTGTTGATGTCTTGCCTGCTATCTTTCCATGTGCTATTATTAGTGTTGCCGATTGGTGAATTACCAGGCTAAGTTTATTTTTGATGTGGATTGTTAGTTCGTCTTTGCTGATAGGTAGCACAAATGCGCAAACCCTGTTGATCGATACCTTTGAACAAGATACTGTTGGTAAAAAACCGAGCAAGTGGCAACACGTTAAAGGAAACGCCTTTGATAAGAATCCAGAGGCAGTTGTGGTAGAGGATCCAACCAAACCTGGGAACAAAGTCTATTCACAGACCGGCCTAAGGGTCTACGGAAACGAAGGGAAAAAAGCCTTTGACGACTTCACCTACGAATTCGATTGGATGTTTGATAAGAATGCGAATGTTAATTTTAGCCTGGCGTATTCAAGAAACGGCCACTAAATGCTATTATGCAACTAGAAGGAGGGGAGGCACACACCTTCTAGTCTATCGCTTAAATGCCAACAGTTCGCTCTTAAATAAGAATGAAAGATAAATGGGAATCTCTACCCAATACATGGTACGTGATGCAGATCCAAGTATCGGGGAAATCACATATCATTAAGGTTAAAAAGCGACAATGGTAGGGTGACCGGGACTTTAACAAAGTGAATCCCTTTGCTAAATTTGACGATGATACTTATCTCAAAGGCCGTGTTGGATTTTGGGGAGCGTTGGGTGCAACCCTCTACATCGATAACGTTAATAGTATACGGCAAAAAAGGCCAGACTGATACGATTCCATTTGCTGTACAGGTTGAGCTAAAATTGCCGGTCGTCTGGGGGCAATTAAAATCAAATCATCAGTCTGAAAGGTGATTGCATCGAGATGATAATTGTTCGCCGGTTGGTTCTTTCTCGCTTACACTTCCTCTTTAGGAGTGGGTTTATTGGTGGGGTCGCACTCCTGTGGATCTTGTTGGTGTCCTGTAGCGGAGATACTTCGAAAAAAACAACCCAGCAAGGAGTGGTGGATAGCAATGATCTATTAGCTCAAATCCAAAAACGGGGCACCATTATTGTTTCGACTGATCCGAACTATGCCCCCCAATCTTACGTCAATGAAGATGGTGAATATGCAGGATTTGACATTGATGTAGCCCAGGAAATCGGCAAACGATTAGGGGTAGAGGTGGAGTTTGTTACACCGGACTGGGATTTGATCGTAGCAGGTAACTGGAGTGACCGCTGGGAAATGAGTGTCGGCTCAGTAGCGATCACCAAAAAGCGGCAACAGTTACTCGACTTTGCCACCCCTCCCTACTACTATACCCTGGCTCAATTCGCTGCCACTAACAACACCGGTATTGAAAATATGGATCAGATTGTGGGTCAAAAGGTTTGCGTCTGTACCGAAACCGTTTACGAATATTGGCTCAGTGGTGAGGAAGAACGATTGGGTCTACCAGAGGATAGTGTTTTTGCTTTACCTCCGTCCGATGTCAAGATCATGCCGATGAAAACGGATAACGAGTGCGTGCAGTCGATACAGTCAGGCCGGGAGGAATTCGCCATTTTTCTGTCTTCCCACACCATTGTTGACGCGGCCATCGATAACGGAGTGCCCATACATAAAGTGGGCAAACCCGTTTTTGCTGAGCATCTGGCCGTGGCCTTCGACAAGAAAGGATCCAAAGACAATTCGCAGTTGGTCCAGCGGGTGAGTGGAATCATATCTGGAATGCGCACCGACGGCACCTTGACCGAACTCTCCATCCAGCATTTTGATGGACGCGACTATACAAAACGGCCGTAATATTGAGGATGGCCTATCTTGGCTGAAGCAAAATAGATGACTCCAATCGCTGACGGGACGCCTTTCCAGTTTGGTACGTATACGTTTCACTTTGGTCGTGATATCGTTGAACTAGAAGACGCATCCAACCTGATTAAACAACCGGAAGCCCTTCGCCATCAGCTAGAGAGAGATGGTTATCTGTTCATCCGCAACTTCCATCCGCAAAACACAGTTGAAATAGCACGGGACTTCACACTGGAAGCTATTCGCCAACGAGGCGGTTTAGCTCCTAATACCCCTTTGGAGCAAGGAGTCGCAGCCCAGCCTTACAAGAATTTTAGTTTTTTCCGTCAGACCGATGTAGCTCATGCGCCTGAAATCCTACAGGTGGTTGATAGTACACAAACCTTTGATTTTTATCAGCGTCTTCTAGGTGGCAGCGACGTAATCACTTTTGACAAACGTTGGCTAAGATGTATGGCCCAGGGTGGCCACAACCACTTCCACTACGATCAGGTCTACGTGGGGCGAGGAACGTCCAACCGGTATACCATGTGGTCAGCATTAACAGAAATTGATTTAATTGGTGGGCCGATGGTGATTTGTCTGAAATCCCATCAACACCAAAAGCTAATATCTACCTACGGTGCGACTGATATGGATCGGGATTTAACCGACGCAGTTTTTAGCACTAACCCACAGGAAATGGTGGAGAATTTCGGGTTTACTTTGGCTACGGCCCATTTTCAGCCTGGCGATGTCGTCATTTTCGGCATGTATATGATGCATAGCACCGCCCCTAACCTGACGGACCATTATCGCATTAGTATCGATACCCGTTATCAATTATCGGATGAGGCTAAAGACGAACGCTTTTTCTTTGGGCCAGACGGTACCTGGCCCGGCAACTTCTATAATCATGGTGCGACCTATACGCCGATAGCTGAACTTCGCAAACTGTGGGGTTTCGATTAAATGAGAACAGACGGCGAGCCAACTGCAGCAAAGCGGGTAGTCGGCGTTGTAGGTGGTGGTATTGCCGGCCTGACCGCGGCCTATCGTCTGTCTCAAGCGGCACAACAACAAAATCTTCCACTGGATCTAAAACTATTAGAAGCCACAGATTGCATTGGTGGTTTGATACAAACAACAACCGAAAACGGATTTGTGATGGAACGAGGGCCAGATGCCTTCATTACCATCAAGCCGTGGGCGTTCCAACTGTGTCAGGATCTTGGAATCGCCGACCAACTGATCTCACCCAATCCTAACTTTCCCCGTAGTTTCATTGTCCGGGCCGGAAAACTTTATCCGGTACCAGAAGGCTTTTATCTGATGGCTCCGACGGCCTTATGGCCGTTTGTCACCACTCCGATTTTCAGTTGGCGAGGCAAGTTAAGAATGGCAATGGATCTATTTCTGCCGCCATCTGTACCGGATACGGATGAGTCGTTAGAAGATTTCGTTGTCCGTCGACTGGGAAGAGAAGCTTTTGAACGAATGGCTCAACCGATGATCGGTGGAATTTACAGCGCTAATCCCAAGGAACTAAGTTTAAAAGCTACTATGCCGCAGTTTTTACAACTGGAGCAAAGGTTTGGCAGCATCATTCGTGCCTTGGTTGAAACGATGTCAGCACGGCGAGCCGGCGGTGTTCGATACAGTATCTTCCGGACCTTTCCAGCAGGGATGCGGACGTTAGTTGACCGGTTGGTTCAAACCTTGCCCTCAAACTCAGTTCAGACAAAGACCACCGTTATAGGCCTTCGCCGACAACAAGGAGAGGACGGAGGTCAAACGCTTCCAGAGTGGGAGATCCATTTTGACGATGGCCAATCATTAGCTGTCGATGCGGTTTGCCTAGCTCTCCCGGCTGTACAGACGGCCAAATTGTTGACCCCATTAGCCCCTGAAGTTGCCAAACTACTAAAAACGATACCCTATGCCTCTTTGGCTACGATTAATTTAGCCTTCGAGCGCTCGCAGATCGGCCACCGCCTAGATGGAATGGGATTCGTGGTGCCTGCCATCGAAAATCAATCAATAACAGCTTGCACCTTTAGTAGTCTCAAATTCCCGCATCGAGCACCTGAAGGGAAGGTTTTGTTGCGTGCTTTCGCCGGTGGAGCCTTACAACAGGACCTACTCGAACGTTCAAACCCGGATTTACTGGAATCGGTTTTGTCGAATCTACGCCAGTTACTGCAGATTGAGGGTAATCCGATCTTTTCACGGACAACCCGCTGGACCGCCAGCCCTCAGTATCATCTGGGGCATCTGGATCGAATTTCACAGATTGAGACTGGGGTTTCCAAGATTAACGGACTTGAACTGGCCGGAAATGCTTTTCATGGCGTTGGGGTTCCAGACTGCGTTCGAAGTGCGAATCAAGCAGCGGAAGCCATTCTAAGACACCTTTTTAGTTGAGCCCTTGATCCGGTAGAAGTATATGCTTAGACACCAACTTATGTTGGTACCTCCTGACCGGGGTTCTATTCCCTAAGGTATCTGGAAGTCAACGCCCAATGCGTAACATTCAAATTGGAATTGTAGCGATAATGGCTATTTGGGGAAAGTTGATTTTTGTCTTGGCCATCAATAGTCAATCTAACCATTTGGGGTACGATGATATTCAGCGCGCCTTCAAAAAAGGAAGATGCCAGAGTTGTCACCCGTCGATCTGGAGGGAGTGGGAACGTTCCTTCCATGCTAAAGCCTGGACCGATCCGATTTATCAACAGGCTGCCAGTCAAATTCCCAACCGAGAAGCAACTTGTGATCCTTGCCATGCACCAGAACCTGTGTTGTCAACAGGACTTGGGAAGATGCCGAAACTGCGGGATGCCGATCGAGAATCTGGAGTTTCTTGCTTATCTTGCCATATGGACCAAAACGGTACCATGCATGGCCCGGAAGGAAGTTTGCCGGCTGGATTTCATGGCGATATGATCAATCCTAACTATGCTCAAGACCCGATGCTGTTGTGTGCTACCTGCCACGGCCAGGCCCATGTGATGGTGCACAACCAGGTCTCTAGTTTCCGGCAGAGTCAGGCTAAACAGCAGAACAAAAATTGCGCCACCTGCCATATGCCGGCTATCATACGTAAGCAGAGCCTTCAGAGCTATACTGCTATCGAAGGACGCAAGCACACATGGAGAGGAAGTCGAAGTAAATCGCTGTTGAAACAGTCGGCTAAATTATCGATTCAACGATCGGATGAGCAGGTAACGGTAACAGTGATTAACGAAACCGGACATATCTTGCCCGGAGATGGGTTGAGAGCCGTCATCTTAGAAGTGAGCTTCGGCAATCAAAAAGAGCGGCAGGTATTCTGCGCTGAAATCGATACAGACAGGCTTAAAATTAAGCAGGAGCTAAGACTAAAAGAAGATGAAGTCAAGCAGGTCGATTTTACGATTCCACTAGACGAACCGGTTTCGGCTAAACTTTTTTATCGGTTTTTACCAACAACCCCCGAAAAAGAATGGCTCCAGATAGCGGAGGCGACTGCCCCCTGAGGGAGTTAGAAAGATTTGATATTGAGAGCCACATAGAATAACCGAAGCCACTTAAGTAAGGTATATCTATCGTGTACCACACCAGACAATGATAGGAATCGAAGATCGGGTTAAGCAATTTAGCCAAAATTTCCTTGCTGTTCAGCGGGAGGTAAAAAAGCGGATTATAGGCCAGGATCGCATTGTCGAGGATGTCCTCATTAGCCTGTTTGCCGATGGCCATGTTCTATTAGAGGGCGTACCGGGACTTGGAAAAACCAAGTTGGTTCAGACACTCAGTCAGATTTTGGGCCTGTCGTTCAAACGGATTCAGTTTACACCCGACATGATGCCTTCGGACATTACAGGTACTATGCTCTTGGTTGAAGATTCTAAGCCGGAGCGTAATGGGCAACAAGATTCAGACAGTGTTACTTCAATTCCAAATCCGGGACGAAATCGTTTCCAGTTTCAACGAGGGCCGATCTTCTCCCAAATTGTTTTGGCCGATGAGATCAATAGGGCAACCCCACGCACGCAGTCTGCACTCCTGGAGGCAATGCAAGAACGAACCGTTAGTGTCGCCACCGTTAGCCATCCACTCGACTGCCCATTTTGTGTACTGGCAACACAAAACCCATTAGATATGGATGGTACTTATAAACTACCAGAAGCACAATTAGATCGGTTCCTATTCAAGTTGTTGATCAACTTTCCAGACGGGTCCGAGTTACTCCAAATTATACATCAAACCACGACTACACAAGAGGCTGATCTGCATCAAATTCTCTCTGCGGACCAGATCTTAGCTATGCAGCAACTGGTACGCCAAGTTCAAGTTTCAGACCCAGTAGCAAAACACATTATTCGCATTGTCCAGGCCACTCATCCAAATCGGCCTGACAGCCACGATCTCGCTAATCAATATGTCGAACTAGGGGTTAGTGTGCGGGGCATGCAATCCATCACGCTGGCGGCTAAAGTTCGTGCGCTACTTGATTCTCGTTTGAATATCGATTTTGAAGATGTAGGTCAAGTTGTCCTACCGGCCCTACGACATCGACTCTTACTTAATTTTGAAGCCCAAGGCGAAAACATAACTACAGACACTATTGTTCAAGAAATTTTGGCGAGTAAGGATATCGAAAGATGAATCAAACCAGTTCAGATATTAAAAGTTCGCTCAATGTGGACTTCTCCCAGATTACCATCGAATTGATTGCAGATTTATCCGCCAAAAAGCTAGAAAACACAATTCAGCCAATTCTGACTGCCGAGAGTTATCATCACATTTTTTCCGCTTTAAGTTTGGCCGCCGTTTGGCATTTGCCACCGGGCGCAGACCTATTACGTCAATTAGCGGTTGCTTACCGGTTCCGGTCTGCTGACCGTGCGTTTTTAATTTCGCTGATTGAGTGCTTCAAAGCAGAGCAAACTGAACAGGCACAACTCCGCTCACCACAACTTGGCCCGTCGGACTCGCCCCAAAAATCGTTTCAGCAATTACGTGGTTCTATGTACTATGGTGATGCCGAAGCCGCCGACGACGCGGTTACTAAAATATGTCGGACGGCTTCAATGTTCCAGGTTTTCGAGTTCACCTTTGAGTTGGGGATTCAGGATCTATCGGCGTACGCCAAAAAAGCGGCTACAGCCCTTCAATACTGGAAACTTTTGCAAATCATCGGTTTTGGTCATTGTTCTCCTCTTTTACGAGCCTTAGTGCGTTACTTTTGCCAAAGTGCGACTGGGGCAACACGGACAGATCGACATGACAATCGATGCTGGATCGAAGGTGAAAGTTTAGCTAACAAGATTCCGAATAATTGGACGAAAAACTTCGTTAGTAGTACTACTGCCAATCCCTACCAATTTATACAGATAATGATTGAAAATGAAGCTACAATCGCTATGAATGAAGTTAGTAAACAGTTGATGAAAGGTCATCATCCATGGTGGGTTTGGCTGGCGACTTTCCAAATTGCCCAATCACCGATTCGAATTGAGGATACAGATCTACGGAACGAAGATCTATTTCTAGGTGTCAGCGCACTTTTTGAGATTAGCCAAACCGTCGCATCTCCAGATCTACGCTTGAAAGCGATGTTGCAAGCAGTCGGGTTAGTATCGGACGAAATTAACTCGCAAGCTGACTTCAACGATAACCTTTCACGGCCTGCTATAGATTTGTATAATCTACTACAAACAAGAGTTAATCAAGAAACTGAGTTGTCACAATCACACAATACGGCTGAACGTATACCGGGTATAACCTATTCACGTTGCATTCGCTACTTACGGCTTTACGAAGTAATCTCGGCGGTTTCCTTTTGGATTCAATGTCAAGCAACACACGATTAAGGGGACGCCATTCAAACTATTTTGTGGAATGCTTGTAACTAGGATCAGTACTACCTCTGATCCGGTGATTTACCGGTGTAGGGCTTTCCGACCCACTTTCAAAGTGAGCCGATAAAAAAACAATACCGATACTCGAACTCAAGTCGATATCGGTGCCGGTTCAGGTAATCGTGAGTGCGACAAAGCACGTTTCCTAAAACATATCGAAGCGACCCATTTCCCTGTTTCAATCTTTGTCCGAGAGGTATAATAATAACCCGGTTGGTTTCATTAATGATGCAACCGAATAATCAAATCGAAAACAGTCGTTATGAAGATCCGATTTTATTTAATCTTACCAGTTTTGTGGCTAGTTCAAATTTGCTTGGTTTTTGTGGGTTCGTCTGGATGTCACGATCCAGAGACGGCAAATTCTATTCCGTCAACTTCGGCTAAACAGATCCGAAAATTAATCAAGCGACTTAGTTCTAGCCAATCGAAAGAGATTCAGAATGCGATCCAGGACCTACGTGAAATCGGAGATCCGGTCATCCCTGCGCTAATTCAGGCTCTGAGTAACGATAACGTTCGGTTGCGTGCTCATGCAGCCAAAGCATTACCTGTGATAGGTATTGGGGCTCATGAGGCTGTCCCTGCACTGATTCAGGCTCTGGGTGATTCCCATGCAGAGGTACGCCAACAGGCAGCCTTTTCACTTGGCTTAATCGGTGCATTAACTACCGTGCAACAGTCGGGGGCTGTTTATCCATCTGCAGAAGAGACTGTAGTAGCACTAATTGCTACCCTCCAAGATCAAGACCTAAATGTGCGATCAAATGCGGCGAGTGCGTTGGGTATGTTAGGAGAGGTAGCGGAGAGTGCTGTACCTGCACTAATTCAAGTATTGAACGCTCCCGAAGCTAGATTTCGGGCCGATGCTGTTGCTGCGCTGGGGCTAATTGGCACACCAGTAAAATTGGTTATTTCTACTCTAACTCAAGCCTTAGACGATAAGAACCAGGATGTGCGACAGTGTGCCCGCTTTCACTTAGAAAGAATTGGTACATTCGACGCCCTACAAGCTGTCAAAGAGAGTCAATAGTTCTAAACGGGGATTCTTACCTAAAAGATCAACGAGATCTAACAATCGCCGATTTCAGACGATAACTAAAGAACATCAGCTTTTAGCATATTGTTAGTATTGGTTTTACCGGAACTGGTTAGGTCACGCCAACCTTCGGTTGGTGCGATGATCACGACGTAATCCCCCTTTTGGGCTAATCCCAAACGTAGTACCTCGGCTTTTGAAACGGAAATCAACTCATCCAATGTTTCACAATCTCCGATGGTAATATCAATTGTCCCCCAGTAGAGTAAACATTTTCTTAGCGTTTCTTGACGGGGACTGACAACTGCAATTGGGGCACGAGGGCGGCGCTTAGAAACATTCCAGGCGGTTTTACCAGATCTAGTACAGCAAATAATGAGAGAGGCGTCTAGTTCAAGTGCTATTTGGCAAGCAGCATGCCCAATAGCGTCAGGTAGTGTTTCGTTCATGATCAGGGGTTGGGAGCGGAAAAAGGTGATATAATCGAGTTCTGCCTCTGTCGACTGTGCTACCTTGGCCATTATTTTGACAGCCTCCACTGGATATTTGCCGATGGCAGTCTCGGCTGAAAGCATCACCGAAGAGGTTCCATCATAAATAGCATTGGCAATGTCAGTTACTTCTGCTCGAGTTGGCGTTGGATTACGGACCATCGACTCCAGCATCTGTGTAGCTGTTATTACGGGCTTTCCATAATGGTTTGCTAATTGCATAATCTGTTTCTGCAAAGCGGGTACATCTTGAAGCGGTACTTCTAGTCCAAGGTCACCACGTGCAATCATTACACCATCAACAGCCCGAATGATACCCTCAATTTCCTGGCAAGCTTCCTGTTTCTCTATTTTGGCAATAATGGGTTTGTCTTGTCCAATGGAGTGAAGTTGTAATCGAAGATTTTGCACATCGGAGACATCTCGTACAAACGACTGCGCTACCCAATCAATCTCCAACTGAACACCAAATTGTAGATCCACGATATCTTTTTCTGTTGGAATCGCTAGATCTAGTCGAAGCCCTGGTACAGTAATCCCTTTGCGCGAACGGAGTTCTCCGCCAGCCGTTACTTGGCATGAAACCACATCTTCTTCCACCGATTCTACTTGTAGCTGAATCTCACCGTCCGCTAAAAAAACAGTCTGACCAACAGAGATAGCCGAAAGGATCTCTGGTGTGTTAAACGATACTTCCTGTTCATTTCCAGTGATATTTTTCGTGGTCAGTCTAAAAGTTTTGCCTTCTTCTAGATATACAACTTCGTCTCCGAACTCACCAATACGAATCTTAGGCCCGGACAGATCTTGCAAAATTGGGATTCGCCTGTTCAGCTTTTGTTCGGCTGTTTTAATATTGCGGATTCCTCTTGCTTTCTCTTCATGCGTTCCGTGTGAAAAAGAGACTCGCGCAATGTCCATTCCGTTTTGGACCATGTCGATGATCTTTTCTACCGACTCGCTAGCTGGACCGATAGTACAAACAATTTTAGTTCGTTTTACATCCATGGATTGATAAATGCTTCCGTCATTAATGAAGATTTTATTATGCCTCGCTACCGGTTGAGATAGGAATGATGAGATTTTACAATTTTTGCGTTGATGTTGCCACTAATCTTTGATACACTGTTTACCATGTACTTAGTTTACAAGTATACTACCAGGAAGGCGCACTAGTAAGGGAGTTATAATCGTTTAAGATGGATTTAGAAGCCCTTAAACGTCTAGCAGCGGAAAAAGCAGTCGAGGCGGTAGAACCTGGCATGGTCTTGGGCCTGGGCACTGGATCAACGGTCTATTATGCTTTGCTCAAGCTAGGTCAAAACGTACGAAGTGGGCTCGATATTATCGGGATTCCGACCTCTATCCAGACGGCCGATATCGCTCAGCGTGAGGGCATTAAGCTATCTGACTTAGCCACGTATCCTGAATTGGATCTAACCATTGATGGGGCGGATGAGATTGATCCAGATCTAAATTTGATTAAAGGACTTGGTGGTGCGTTAGTGCGAGAGAAAATTACGGTTGAAGCCTCGAACCGGCTGATCATTATTGCTGACCAAACCAAAGTTGTTCCACACCTTGGATCGAAATCGCCTTTGCCAGTGGAGGTTGTTCAGTTTGGTTGGGAAGTTACTCGAAACCGCTTAGGTCAACGCTGTTCCCGTGTCGTTCAACGGCAAAATCGGGAGGTAGCCTATATTACTGATAACGGCAATTATATTCTGGATTGCTATTTCGAGCGAATTGATAACCCCGCACAGGCCGAGGTTGAGATCAATAATCTGCCTGGGGTCGTCGAAAACGGACTATTTATCAATCGGGCAGAACAAGCTATTATCGCCACCCAAAACGGAATCCATATTCAGTGCTAATATCGCTCTTAGCTGAGTCGAGTCGGAGAGCTTGGATTCAACTGACCTTAGCGGGCGTAATGGTGACACTACCCGCACTGGCTCAAAGCTTACCTGAACCGGCTAATTTAGTCGAACCATCTCTGATGCCACACGGTATTTTTGTGGCAGGTTTGGCATTGAATCGGACTACGAATAACGGCTCAGAGTTGGCAGGCATTGGCAATCTTCGTTTCGGTCTATTCAACCGAATTGAGATTCAGGCGACTTCTGTTCAAGGAATTGAAAATTATTCATCTCGACAATTGACTCTCGGTTCAAAGGTACGACTCTGGCAGGAACAAGGACATGTTCCAAAAGTAGTTATCGGTCTTTCCAGCCAAAGCCGGTATCAGATCTTTTTGACCAAAACATTTAATCTACCCCGGATTCACACTTTCCAATTTTACGGAGGGTTTAGTTATTTGTTCAGTCAATCTGACTCTGAAACTAGAGCAACCGGTTTTTTGGGCTGGCAAAAACAGGTTCAACCGGCTTTGATTAATGGAGACTTAATATTTCGCCTGGGTGCCGATTTTGGATCTAATGGTTTTTCTAAGGCCTATTTAATAACTCGGTTGATAACGCAAACAGGCCTCTGGACCGATCTAAAATTGACGGGCGATGCCAGGCTAGCTCAAATCCAAGGGAGTGTCTCTTGGAGCAACCAGCAACTGCTGGCGCAGATTGAATCGATCAAGCGATTAGCACAAAGTATCAGTCGACTCAGACAACGACAGCAAAACCCAAACTCAGATTAAATTTTAAATTCAACCGAATTTCGCAGACTCGCCTGATAAATGTCAGGCTCGATCACAAAAGGAGAACTAGACAATGGCTACACAACCCAATATCCTACTGTTTGGGATTGATTCATTACTGGCGACTCATATGAGTTGTTACGGGTATCACCGTCTAACGACACCATACATTGACCGATTTGCGGAGTCAGGAACTCTATTTGAAAGAACGTATTGTCCTCATGTCCCAACAACCAGCGCGTATGCTTCAATGTTGACGGGATTAGACGTTTTCAGCACCCAGGTTGTTGCTTTACGTCATAAGGGAGGATTACGTCCCGAGGTCAAAACGTTAGCTGAAATCCTGCATGATGAAGGTTACGATACAACCTGCATCGGTTTTTCTGGCAATCCAAGTTCGCGTGGCTTCGACAACTATATGGACTACAAAGCCAGTTGGGGCAGTTGGGATGCCGGTCGCAGTCCAAAAGCCCAGAGCTTGAACGAGGTCGCCATCCCTGAACTGGAACGCATGGCTGGTCAGGACCAACCATTCTTTCTGTTCTTGCGACACATGGACCCTCACTCGCCCTACCTGCCGCCGGCGCCTTATGAGCGGATGTTCTACCACGGTAATGAGTGTGATCCTGACAATAGATCTATGGATCCGGTAATGGCCTTTAAACCGTTCTGCGATTACTTTGCAACCTGGATGCCACCAGGTATTACAGACAAAGACTACATCATCGCTCAGTATGATGGGGCCATCGCTTATATGGACGCTTGTATTCAGTCAATTTTTAATGCGCTGGAAGCAATGGGAATTCAGGACGAAACTATTGTCATTCTCAATGGTGATCATGGTGAGACGCTTTATGATCATGAATGCTGGTTTGATCATCATGGTATTTATGATGTTACACTTCATGTCCCGCTTATTATTCGTTATCCAGGGAATATTCCAGCAGGCCAACGAGTACCTGGTTTCAATCAACATAAGGATTTAGTACCGACCATCCTGGAGTTAGCAGAAATCGATGCCGGAATAAATTTCGACGGTCGAAGCTTAATCCCAATGATTAATAACGAGGTCACATCTCATGAATCCGAGATTTATCTTACTGAATGTACTTGGATGAGAAAGCATGGGTGGCGGACACCAGAATGGAAATTAATCAGAGCACTGGAACCTGATTTTCACTTCAAGCCTTCAGTAGAACTGTATAATTTAATTCATGATCCAGATGAAAACGATAACTTAGCTGATACTCATCCAGATGTTGTTGAATTACTAACAGCACGTATGAATGCTTGGATCGCCAAACGCGAAGCGGAAACTGGTCTTGAGAACCCGATTCACAATCAAGGGGACTGGCACGGGCACGCCGGAATTGGCCCCTTTAAGACCTCACAGCAAGCTTATGATACGCTCCATATCGGAGATCCGGGGCAAGCGGCTAAACTCCAGGCGCGATCCAGGGAATGAGCCGATTTTTGTAAAGGATTTTAGTATCAGTTGTTGGCCGTGTACTGGATTCTCGTTTATACGGGAATCCAGACAGTTAACTACAGCTATTGTTTAGAATAGCCCGATAGGATTCGTTCAGCCAAGGATTCATGAAAAAGGGAGGGCCAACTCCCAATTGTAAAGTAGAGGACAACCCCCCTTTTGTGTTCAAGTCTGTGGCACAGATTACTCGAGCGAGACTCTGCGTTGGCCACTGGCCTGCTTGGTTGCGGTTTCGATGGCCGGTGCCGTTTCCCCGGCTTCAACCATCCGTTTAATTAACCGCTGGCGAAGTTGTTGGCAAACCTCAGCATGAGATTCCGCCTCAATCAAATTCCTCAGTTCATAAGGATCAGCCTCTAAGTCATAAAGAAATTCCTCCACGTATAGGTCTGAGCCAGCATCACGTCCTCCATGACGTTCGGGAGCCCGAACGCTATATTTCCATTTTGTTGTTCTGATAGCTCGCCCGACATGGGACTCGCTAATCTGGATAAAAGCTTCTTTCGGCCAATTTTCTCGTTGTCCCTGAATCAGCGGCAAAATCGACCGCCCCTGCATCTGCTCAGGGACTGAAATACCGGCGGCATCCAATAACGTAGGCGGTAGATCGATCAAGCTAACCAATTCCTGGATCTCGCCTCCACCGACAAAACAACCCCCCTGCAAAGCCGTTGGTACTCGTACTGCGCTATCGTGACAGGCACGCTTATACTCAGAGTTACGGGTCTTGAAATGACAAGCGTGGTCTGAAGTGAACAAGACAATTGTGTTTTCCGCTAACCCCAGACTTTTGAGGGTATCCAGCAAGCGGCCGAAAGCCTCATCTAGCCGCTTGACCATACCGTAGTAGCCCGCTAGATGCTGATGGGTCGATCCTCCCAGTGCGGCCAGATCCGGTGGAATCCATTTGGCTGTGTATCGCTCACGGTAGCCGTCGGGTGGTGGATAGTCGTCCAGGTGATTTTGATGATGCGGTTCCAGATAAGACAGAAACAGAAAAAATGGGTCGTCCTGATGGGTGTCGATGTAGCGAATAGCGGCGTCAGTCTGTGCATCCACTCGATAGCCGGGCAGTTTAACCGGTTGATTGTCGTTGTCGTACATCACCGTATCGTAGGCATCGGAGGTGAACTCCAGCACGTTGGAGGCTAACCAGTACTGGTAGCCGAACCGATTCTCCTCTGGTACTGCGCCGGGGCCGGTATCGGCTAAATGCCACTTACCAATGTAACCGGTATGGTAACCGGATTCACCAAAGTAGTGAGCCAGCGTTTTACTGTCTTCAGGAAGTGGAATTCCATTCCGGAAACAGCCTGTGGTAGTGGCGTAGAGGCCAGTTTGCAGGCAAGATCTAGCCGGACCACAAACAGGCTGACAGGTAATCGATTGATGGACATGGGTGCCACTTTTGGCAATTCGGTCGAAATTAGGCATTAAATCCAAGGGGTTGCCGTGTACGCCTGCTGTATCCCACCGTTGTTGATCGGTAAAAAAGACGACCACATTTGGCCTATCGTTACGCATAAATGATTGCTCCTTCTTAGAATTTGCTTGATGGGCGAGGAACCTTCGCTCTTACATTTTAATCGCTATCCCATTATAGATGCAAGGTCTCCCTGCCTGTTATTTCGTGGACGAGGCCTCCACCCTCTTTTTACAAAAGGAAGCCCCCGATGGAGTCAAGGGTTGAGTATGTCAAGGTGTTAAACCTACTGACACACAATAGGGATCATTAAAACTGTGTACATATGCAGGATCAGTGTAGCAACAGTTTCCAGGCACAGGGAGGTGGAATTGCCGTACTACGAGGCATCTTGTAACGCCTCAGTAGCGTGTTGGTCGCCATCGAATAAATCCTAACACCACTCCCAGACTTTACCTGACATATCAAATAAACCGCAATTATCAGATTCAAAGTTACCTGATAGTACATATTTAGTTTTTTCCTGGCATTGTTTGATCTTTTCCAATGTCGTTTTCGAGCCATTTTGGTACTACCTATTGGGTGGAAAGACATGTTGGCAAGTAAACGGGACAAGTTCGCTTTTGTCAACATATTATGCCATGTGTAACTTGCTTGCTGTTCTTTGAATCGTTCAGCTCAAATCTAAATTGCTTTCGGCTGTTTCCTTCTGATGGCATACTATCCAAAAGCTATGGACTGACGAGAGTTATAGTTATGGTTGTAGAATCGTTTTTAAACCGAATTAGACACAAGGGGGAATTTGAAAACTGGGGGTTGTTATGTCTTAGCTAAAGGATGGACAGTAGAACGAGCTTTGGCTAGGTTGGGCTAGTATGGAGGCTCGAGCTTAGGCGATGAGGGCTAAGTTAGTTCCTCGATACCATAATTTATATTGCCATAACCAGTTCTTCAACTGATGCTCAAACGAATAGAAGGATTTTCAAATAGGCACTAACCCGAATGTTTCATAAATCATTCTGCCGGGGGTATAACTTCAGTTACTCACTCGGTAATTTATGTCCAACAGATGCTCGATCCTACTTTTACCGACATTAAATACCTCAGTGGATGAAAAAACACGCCGTTTTCCACCTGAGGTCTCGTTTTTATTCTGGCAGGACACAGCTATCCATCTCCCTGTTCGGGGATAACTCGAATCTATTCGGAACTGAGACCGATCCAGCGGTTTTCCGCCATGGCGGCGGCACTTGAGACGGGATTTCCATTACACGATGCGGCTATGAGTTCACTGGTCATTGGCCGGGCCGTTGCAGTTTGGTCCGATCTTTGTACTCGACCACAGGCACCGTCAGTTTGAAGCGTCTGAGCATTGGAAAGCTCTATCTGCTGAAGGATCACGCATCTCAAGGTGTGGTGCAATACATAGGCGGCACAAGAAAAATAGAGACCTAATTGGTTAGCCGGGAAACGGTGGTCGGAGGCCAAGGACTGATCCGTAAATAACTTGATACTTTGCCTCATTTGCCTTTCAATAGGTACCATGTTCAACCACATAGCATGGAGGCCGTATGACAAAAGTGAAGTCA
>JASMLX010000129.1 GCA_030748495.1 Candidatus Poribacteria bacterium
GATGAAGGAGAACAGGAGAAACTGAGTTATAAGGTGGTGACGCCGCCGATACACGGGGTCTTGAGTGGAGAGGCACCCAATCTGGTTTACACGCCCAATGCCAATTTCAACGGTAGTGATAGTTTCACCTTCAAAGCCAACGACGGCACAGCAGATAGCACGGAAGCTACGGTTACCTTAACCGTGACTCCTATCCAGGACGCGCCGCTGGCTACCGCACAGGAGGTCAAAGCGGAGGAAGATAATACGGCTAACATAATGCTGGTAGGAACAGATGCTGATGAAGGAGAACAGGAGAAACTGAGTTATAAGGTGGTGACGCCGCCGATACACGGGGTCTTAAGTGGAGAGGCACCTAATCTGGTTTACACGCCTAATGCCAATTTCAACGGTAGTGACAGTTTCACCTTCAAGGCCAACGATGGTGCTACAGATAGTGCGGAAGCTACGGTTACCTTAACCGTGACTCCTATTCAGGATGCACCGGTGGCCACCACACAGAAAGTAGAAACGGAGGAAGATAATGCGGTGGATATCACGCTGGCAGCGACGGATAGTGATCAGGATAACCTCAGCTTTGTGGTGGTTACATCACCGACACAAGGAGTATTGAGTGGAGAAGCACCTAATCTCGTTTATACGCCCAACACTGATTTCAACGGTAGTGACAGTTTTGCTTTCAAAGTCAATGATGGTAACACCGATAGCGCGGAAGCCACTGTTACCCTAACCGTGATTCCGGTCGATGACCCACCGTTGATTGTGTCCTTAGCGCCTGATGAGGGACCGACCACTGGCGGCACAACGGTGGCTTTAAGCGGAAGCAATTTTGTGGACGGTACCAAAGTAACTCTAGCCGGTAAAGCAGCTACCGGGGTTAAAGTTGTCTCTCCTACCCGGATGACCTTTGTTGTTCCCAGCAGCGTGGTAGGGGAACAGGAATTAAAATTGACTAACCCGGCCGGTTTAACCGCCACTCTGGCTACAGCCTTCACCTATTTTCTGCTGCCCAATGTAGATTCAATTTCGCCGACCCGAGGTCGGGCTATCGGTGGTTTATCAGTAAGTATCAAAGGTACCAATTTCGGTGATGGGGCCAAAGTCACCATGGGTGACCGATCCGCCAGTGGGGTGAAAGTGGTCTCTGCCACTGAAATTCAGGCTCTGACCCCGGCCCGCACGGTAGGAACGGTCGACATTGTGGTGACTAATACCGATGGGCATTTAGGCCGTCTACCATCCGCCTTCACCTATTTTAAGGACCGATATTTCTCTATCCAGCAGGCGATTCCCGCTGACAAAATGGTCCACGTGGCGGTCAACCTGACCGAAATACGCATCAGTTTTGGCCAAGATGAACTGATAGATGCCGATAGTCTAAAGGCTAACAGCGTTCAGGTTGAAGGCCAACGTAAGTACCCGGGCAAAACCTCTCTGGAAGGGGATTCGGTGCTGGTTTTCAGCCTGCAGGAGATAATGGCGGATGGAGACAAGGTGCGGGTCAGTATTTCTCCTAGCTTACAGGATGTGTCAGCTAACCAGTTAGCACAGGCCGAATTTACCTTTACCACTGGTCTAGGGGTGTGGCCGGGCGATGCCAACCAGGATGAAGTGGTCAATTTGCTGGACGTGTTGTCGCTGCTGATCCATTGGCAGAAGAGCGGCCCACCACGACCGAAGTTGAACCAAACGGCATGGGAGGTACAACCGGCCATACCCTGGAGCCCGCAGGCAGGTACCTACGCTGATGCTAACGGTGATGGACAGGTCAATGAGGAAGACGTGATTGCCATCGCCCAAAATTGGCATCGTCGCAGAAGCGGGGCGACCGTGGTAGCTCCTCTAGGCCGACCGTTTAACCTGGAAGTTACTGACCGGACTGAATCCGGCCGTAAGCGGCAGATTCTACAGCGGATGATTGAGGTGCTGAGAGGTTGGCCGGAAGCAACAGCTGGAGCTAATCAGCTGCAGTCCTGGTTAGAGTCGCAGGTGCAACAGCTGGCGGCACAAGAGATACCGCCTCAGACACTGTTACTGGCGAATTATCCTAATCCGTTCAATCCGGAGACCTGGATCCCCTACCAGTTAGCCCAGGCGGGAGAGGTGCGAATCGTGATTTATGACCTGAAAGGAGAACAGATCCGGACCCTGGAACTGGGATTTAAAGGGGCCGCTTACTATATAGCCCCCTCTCAGGCAGCCTCTTGGGATGGTAGAAATGGTTGGGGCGAGTGGGTTTCCAGTGGGATATACTTTTATCAACTCCAAACGGGAGATTATCAGCAGACACGACGGCTGATAATTTTAAAGTAGTATGAGATCTGATCCCAAAGTGAGGGATACTAGCACAATGGGGAGCTACAGAGGCAGACGGCTATGTTGGGTGATAGGTCTATTGGTTTTATTGATGGCCTGTGGCCAGATCGAGAATGAGGATCAGCGTTATGCCTATCCCCAACTGGAATTGCACCTGGCACCGGGAGTAGCCCAGACTGAATTGCAGGTTACCCGTATTCAGATAACGATAGAGGGGCCGGACTTTGAACCGATAGTAAAATCGGTGGACATCAGTAGCGATCAACGCCGGCTGGCGATGGATTTAATGGTGCCGGTAGAAGCGGAGAAGATCCTGATAGAGGCCTACGAAGTAGATGAAAAGGGAAAGGAACGGGTGGCTTTTAGCGGGGAATCGCCAATTGCCGACATGGATCAACCGCAGCCCAAAATAGAAGTGGAACTGGCACCGACGCCGACTACCTCTATTTTGTCGCTGGAATTGTCGGCGACGGAGGTCAGGTTAGGGCAGACCTTTGAGGTAACCGTCAATGTGGCAAGAGTGAGCAAGCTGTTCGGCCTGTCACTGGAGTTAAGATTTGATGCGCAGAAAATTACTCCCACAGGAGTTGAGTTGGGATCATCGCTAGGTAATGAGGCCTTACTGTTTGACGATCTAAAATTAGACAGGTCGGAGGGGAGAATTGGAATAGCGGTGGGTCAAAAGGGAGCTCAAAGAAGTTCAGCCACTGAAGGCACAGTGGCAACGGTCAGTTTTAGGGCTAAGGCTGCGGGTAGGGCAACTATGGGCATTATTCCGGCGACGGAGAGCAAGATGTTGGCCCTAATTCAAGCAGACGGAGAACCCATTGCGGAGTTTCAGCGACTAAAGGACTACCTGACCATCACCAATAGTCAGGTGTCAATTTTAATTAAGTGATGTTTGGAAGTTGTGTGTCGCGCCTAAACGATAAGCTGGCTTGGATTTACAAGGAATTTTCAAGGAAAGAGAGATGAAAATGAAACCGCTTGTGCTAGTTATGATTTTTGTATTGATGGCGATTGGCTGCGCTACTTTAACACCCTTGGAAGAAGCACAACAATTACTGGGTTCGGAGGATTACGATTCTGCTCTCAAGATCTTGACCGAAATGCTTAAGGCCGATTCGGAATCGGTTACAGTATTGCGTCAATTGGGCATTGTCTATTATAAAAAAAAGAATTATGATCAGGCTATCAATTATTTTAATCAAGTACTAAACCGGAAACCGGATGACGGAGGAACTATACTCTACCTGGGGCTGGTCTACGAACTACAGGAAAACGAAGATCAAGCCATTCAAGCCTATCAACGCTATACTGAAGTTGCACCGCTGAGTCCGACCAAAAAGAAAATAGAGATACGCCTGAAGGCGTTGGTGGCAAAACGGATGACTCGGCTGGCCAAACAGGCCTTGGTGGCGGAGGCTGCAGGCGATTACCCACAAACAGAACCTAACACAGTAGCGGTGATGTATTTTGACAATAGTAGTTCTAACCCGGAACTGGAGCCGTTGCGTAAAGGCTTAACCGACCTATTGATCAGCGATTTGTCGCAGGTGAAATCGTTGAAAGTGGTGGAGCGAACACGAATGCATAAGCTCCTACAGGAGATGGAGTTAGCCGAGCAGTCGATAATCGACGTAGAGACAGCGCCTCGCACGGGGCGTTTGTTGGGAGCAGCGCAGGTAGTCAAGGGAAATTTCACCTCTCTCAGCGAATCAGGGTTACTGTTAAACGCCACTTGCAGCCAGATCGAGACCTCCCAAATCGACCAGACTGAGCCACTGCAAGGGCCGCAAGTGGAGTTATTTGAGATGGAAAAAGCCTTGGTATTCAGCATTTTGGACACTATGAAAATTTCTATTACTCCAGAAGAGGAGGCAGCCATTCAAAAAAGGCCGACCGAAAACTTTATGGCTTTTATGGCTTATTGCCGTGGGATCGACCTGGTGGATCGGGGCGATTATGCGGCGGCCGGCCAAGCCTTCTCGCAGGCGGTGGAGTTAGACCCCGGATTTAGTCAGGCGGAGGAGACATTGTCTGACGTAGAGGAAATTAATATGGCTCCAGCTGTCATCTCCGCTGCACCTGAAGCGGCTGTAGAGCAAGTAGAAGCAGTAGTGGCCAGCGAGACACCGGCCACTGCAGCACCCACTACAGGGATGGCAGCAGCCCCTAACGCCTTGGCTGAAGTAGATGCCATTGTCAGCAAGGATTTCATTCCTCAACCAGCAGCGACCGGCGCAGCCCCCATTCAGAATCAAGGACAAACTCGGGGCGGGGGAAGTGACCAGCAGAGTCCGGCGGCGACCGCAACTGCCAGCCGCAAAATATCGATTGATATCCGTTGGGGGCAGTGAGAAGCTTCTGCCAAAATACTCCAAAACAATATCTGTGACAAAAACGGTTGAATCAACTTACACCCGAGCTTCAATGGTCGTACGGTAATTGGGACACCGGGCAGATTGGATCTTTATCTAGTGATTGAGAACAAAAAAAACATTTGCTTTACTCTGTTTCTTATTCTGAGCTGCTGTTTGTTAATTCCTCAGCATGCTCCAGCCCAGTATAGACAAGCCCACACCGTAGTACACAGCAGCATCTTCTTTCAAACCTGGAAGATAACCGAGGATGGCAGTGAGAAGCAATTGACCCAATGGGCCTTGCCCTTCTTCCTCTCACGTGCCTTCGGTTCCCGATTGCAGTTGATGCTGGCTGAATCCAATGCCATCTCGTTGCTAGATCTGCCTGACGGTGCCAAATGGCCCAGTCAGGACCCTCTCAGTTTTGGCGGCATCGGTGATACCAAGATTAAGCTGTCCTATGGCCTGGTGCCGAACAAACTGCTAATTACCTCCGGTTTGAGCCTGCCGACGGGTAAAAATGCGCTGTCGATACCTGAGTCTAAAATCTTCCGCCAGTTTAGTTCAGAAACCCTGGCTTTCCGGGTCGGGAAACTGGGTCAGGGACTGGAAGGCAGCATCGGGTTAGTGGGCATGCACGAAATGGGGCCAGTCACCATTGGTGGAGGGGGAAGTTACCTGGCACGTGGAGCTTACAGACCGTTGGAAATCTCTGAGGAGGCGGGATATAAACCGGGCAACCAGTATAATGGTGTTTTTTCCGTCGGCTTGAAGATGTCGGAGGTGAACCTCAGGAGCACGGTGATTTTAACGCAGTATGAGGCGGACCAGTTTTTTGGTCAGAAAGAGTTTCAGCAGGGAATGGAAACGATGGTAGACAACAGAATCAGTTATCAGGGAGTACGGTCATCTGCCAGCACATTCATCCGTCAGACGATCAGGAATAGAAACAGGTTTATGCAGGGAGAGGCACTGATGATGGAGGAAAAGAACTACCAGGGGATGGGATTAATGATGGGGTTGAATGTGGGGTATCGTCTATCCCGTTTCACTGAAGTCAGAGGGATGATTGAGCATAAGAGGAAACTAGCAAATGATTTCGGCCAGGGGCGGTCACAGGTATCGACTATCAGTCTGGGTATGATGGCACAATTGAAAAGGGGCTTTGCTTTACAAATCGACGGTCAATTTTCGCAAGGGTGGATGAAGGATGAAGCGGTATCGATACAGGGATTAGGAGCGACGACGACGTTAACCATGCCCTTTTAATCTTTAATCTCCTTCATAAGATTCCACCTATTAGCCCTATTGAACCAGATATTCGATTCCCATTTTTGGTTAGCTGGGCATAATACTTCCTTTACAGTAGATCCAACCTCCACTCCTGCCTGCAATTTCATTCAATTCTAGTTTCTAACTGGTGGCTCGATTAAAGCCCATGCCAAGTGGTCTGTTCCTTCCACGACATAGTTTTTTCACCCCTTCTCTTCATATATCCTACTTTGCTATTCTGTTTTAGGTGTGACGTAATTAATTACTAGTGTCGTAAGCGCAGTAACTCCATCGAGTCGATTTCTCCTCTATTTATCCATCAAATTTCTACCTGATTAAAAGGGTAGCCTCATGTACATTTGTGCAACGGAGAAAATAGCCATAGAGGCTATGCCTAACAAACATCACTAAATTAATTACAAATTTGCCGGAGAAAAAGAAATATGCGTTTGGTATTTAGTCTTTCGCGGGGTTACTTGATTTCGTCTATATTTTTTGCTAGACTGAAAAAGGCAAACAAAATGTGAAAGGTGATAAAAATGATGAGAAACTACTTTATTTTTCTCTTAGTTTCAGCATTTACTATTTCGTCAGTTATCGGTTAACTACCTGCAGACAAAGATTTGTTGTTATGGATCGGTGAAGGTCGTGCCGGGGCCGACGTTGCAACTGATGCCACAGCTAATAAAAATCATGGCACCATGAAAGGCGGTGCTAAGTCAGTAGATGGAGGCAAACAGGACAATAAGGGGATTTCACTGACCGCCAAAGGCCGTTATATTGAAATTCCTGGCAAAGTATTAAAACCTAATGGAACTATTGAGTTCTGGTTCAAGCCCAGTTGGGACGGTGGAGATGGTGAGGATTTTAGGATTTTTGATGCTAGTATGGGCAGTATATTATATCTTTATCTCTAAAGGGACAAACCACGCAGGCATTAACCCAGCGGAGTTTGGATTTTGCTTCGAGGACAAGGCTGATAAAGACTGGCAACAAATAGAGTTTGACCCAAAAGGCAAGATCAGGAAAAACGGATGGTTCCACATTGCGGCGACCTGGGAGTTTACAACCAAGGGCAAAAGCAGTCAAGAGGCATACCTAATTTTTAAATGGGGAAGAAATTGCTAAAGGCGATGGTCTGGGCGAATTTCCCGTTTTACATGCCAATCCTCGATTTGGTCTGGAGGTCATCAAGTATGTTCCATCCAAAAACGGAGCCCAAGGTTTAATTGATAATATCGCTATTTACAGCAAAGCACTGACAGAAAAAGAGGTCAAACGAGATATGGATATCTCCCTGTCAGTGGATATTAAAGAGAAGCTAGCACTAACTTGGGGAAGTATTAAGTCTGAATAGAAAACAGAGGAGAGGTAAATGTATGGAACCCTTGAGGCTTCTCGTATTCGTGGGTACAGAGTGCGTTCATCACGACCACGTTGGTAACGGTAAATCCATGGTCGCAATGCTCTCAAATACTGAAGATATTAAGGCGGACATTTCACAGGATTATGAAGTTTTGGCGAACGGACTTCATCCCTACGGAGTGGTGGTGTTCTATACCGATGTGGGGACTCTCACCGAGTCGCAGGAGAAGAACCTACTGAGTTTCATTGCACGAGGGGGCGGATTCTTCGGACTTCATACGGCAGCCGCGTCGTTCCGGGAGTCAAAGGGTATCACGATATGCTCAATGGGCTCTTTAACGGCCATAGCAAATACATGGACTTCACCGTCAGTATCATCGATTCGGATGACCCTATCACCCAGGGGCTTGAGGATTTTGTTGTGACCGACGAACTATACTATCTGAAGCATGATCCGTCGAAGTCACAGCATCTGATGGAGGCCTACGACCCCGCAAAAGATGAAACGCACGTGATGGCGTTCAAACATGGCTACGGGAATGGACGTGTTTTCTTCTTTGCTCTGGGTCATGATATAGTAGCCCTTGAAAATCCGGCTTTTCAGGAGACGATGCGTCGCGGCGGTTATAACCATCCTGACAATTATAATTCTCTGTTCGGTCTAGAAACTACTGCCTAACACGGTGAATTGACGGTCATAGAAGAATAAGTAGAGGAGTATAAAATGAGTGTGGAAATTAGGGATAATAGATGCCAAAATGTAGTTGGCAGCGACAGTCAACTCGAGCAGGTTGCCACAGGATTCATCTTCACCGAGGGGGCGATGTGGGACGCTCAGAAGAGCGAGTTGATATTCAGCGATATGCCTGGCGATATCGTTCGCAAATGGTCTGCGGTAGACGGGGTTACTACGTTTCGCCAACCGAGCGGTAAAGCTAACGGCCACTACTTCGATCTTGAACACCGGCTGATTTCGGCGGAGCACGCTAACAGTCGAGTGATCCGCGAAGAGCACGACGGCTCGATCACCGTGCTCGCTACACATTACGGCGGAAAGGAGTTAAACAGTCCGAACGATGTAATCGTGAAGTCCGATGGTGCGATCTACTTTTCCGATCCTACGTATGGTCGAATGGAGGGCTTTGGCCTGTTGCGTGATCAGGAGATGGACTACCAAGGGGTCTATCGAATCGATCCAAATTCGGAAGAAGTGAGTCTTCTCGCTTCAGATTTCGGGCAACCAAACGGTCTGACGTTCACCCTCGATGAGATGCGGTTGTTCGTCAACGACACGGATCACGGTCATATCCGCGTGTTCGATGTAGCCGAGGATGGCAGCATCTCTGGAGGTGCGGTCTGGGCAGTTCCAGAGGGCTCCGGTGATGGCGGCTGTGACGGGATGAAGATCGATAGCAAAGGGAATGTGTATTGCGCTGGCCCCGGCGGGATCTTCGTTTACGCTCCCGACGCGACGTGTCTTGGAGTAATCCAGGTACCAGAGGTCGCCGCCAACTTCACCTGGGGTGACGACGACCTAAAAACTCTGTATATCACAGCCTCCACTTCGTTGTACCGAGTTCGCGTGAACGTAGAGGGTCGAAGCATTTCTTAACCAGACCAGAGAAAAAAGGAACTTACTTCATAATGCCGAGGGTCAATTTGGTAAGCATTTAAGTTGTGCCTGCAAGCGGAAGTCAGCTTGCAGATCTATGATAGTCAGGGTCGTCTGGTCAGAAAGTTTGAGCCAGGCTGGTAAGCAAGCGGCTACTGCGCTACTGCTACCGAAGCGATCTATTGGGATAGGCAAAATCAACAAAAATCTCCCAGCCGAAGTGCTTTTAACCGTAGCAAACCCTGGGCCAGTCATTTCTAAATCTTCTGTCGGTCCAGGGGGTCTTTGTATCTGCCTTCTTAACAGCCGACGCTAAATCATGAAACAATTTACCATCACCTTTGTTCTTTCCTTCCTCATCCTTAGCTCTAGCCAGGCCCAACATGGCTGGCGCTCTTTTAACCAATTTGGTCCCATCATGCAAATTCATCAGAGTGCTAACCATTCCCTCTGGATTATGAGCCCGTATGGTATTTGGCACCTGCCAGATAGTACTTGGCAACAGGTCCCTCATGCCTCCGCTTTTGTTTTTGAGGACAACAATGGCGCCATCTGGACCGCTGGCTCAGATAGTCAAGGTCTTTGGCGCTATGACGACCGTGGCTGGCAGCAACAAACCCAAGTTACCGGTATTGTCAATTCAATCTATCAAGAAGCGGATGGCACCCTTTGGGTCGGCGGCGTAGATACCGTTTGGTACTATGACCAAGTCGATTGGCAACCGCTGGCTGGATTTACTGGTTTGGTCCATTCCATCGTTCGTAGATTGGATGGCAGCCTCTGGCTGGGCACCGAGGATGCCGATCAACCCTGGTGGGTTGGTACTTTTAAACCCTCTTCAGAAGAGGGAGGACTTTGGCGTTATGACGATACCGGGTGGCATCAGCATCCCCAGATTTCCATCAACATCGAAAATCTTTATGAAACTAAAGATGGCACTCTGTGGATTGGCGGTTGGGGGAATGGATTCTGGAGACATGATGACAATGGATTGCAATCAGTGGCCGGATTTACCGATTGGGTGACGCCGATTTATCAGGACTCAAATGGCACTCCCTGGATGGGTGGTGATCATGGACTCTGCTGGTACGATGGCAGTAATTGGCAACTGGTTGCTGAAGTTACAGGATTTTCTGAAGGGTTCTATGAAGACGCAGATGGCACCCTCTGGGTGGGGGGAGATGGTATTTGGTATTATGACGGTAATAATTGGCAAAAAGAGCATGAGGTTCCAGGTGGAGCTTGGAACATTCAGAAAGATCAATACGGCACTTTCTGGGCGGGTAATGCAGAGCTATGGCGTTATGACGACAGTGGTTGGCAACCAGTGGATGGGGTTAGCGGTGGGATTGCTTCAATCTATCAGGACACCGATGGTACCCTCTGGGCTGGCGGAGACTATTTGTGGCGATATGAGGCTGGTAGCTGGCAACAGTCGATAGAGGTTAGCGGTAGCATTCATTCAATCTATCAGGACACCGATGGCACTCTTTGGGTAGGTGGAGAGAAAGGACTTTGGCGACATAACGCCGATGGTTGGCAGCAGCAAACCCAAGTTACCGATTTTGTCAATTCAATCTATCAAGAAGCGGATGGCACCCTCTGGACTGGTGGAGATAATGGACTTTGGCGACATCAGGCTGGTAGTTGGCAACAGTCGATAGAGGTTAGCGGTAGCATTCATTCAATCTATCAGGATACAGACGGCACCCTTTGGGTCGGAGGCTTGGACGTTATTTGGCGTTATGATGCTAGTGATTGGCAACAGCAGCCTCTGAACACAGGTATGGTCATGGTCATTTACCGATCATCAGATGGTTCCCTCTGGGCTGGTGGTTCATCCGTGTGGCGTTATGAAGCCGGTGACTGGCAACAGCAGCTTCTGAACACAGGTATGATTATGGTGATTAATGAGGATGCCAAGGGTGCCAAGGGTGCCCTTTGGCTGGGTGGAGAGAAAGGACTCTGGCGTAGGAGTAGTATTGGACCAGATGAGGTCTGGTTTCATTTTGATCAAGCCAATTACAATAAACAAATTGGGCTGCCTGATTCTTGGGTTTCTGCCATACACCCCAGGCCTGATGGAACCCTCTGGTTTGGCAGTTGGATGAGTGGTCTATTTGAATATAGACCGGGTCCACATGCTCCCGATATCAGAATTCTGTCTGTTGATGGCGACTCCTCATTACTACCTGGCTACGTGACCGGCCGTCCAACTTTGGCTGTTGAATGGGTGGCCGACGATATGGAAACGTTAACTGAGTACATCCGCTATCAGTATAAAATCGATAATCAACAATGGGTCTCAACACCTATTCGCCAAATTAACACCCCTTTTTTAACCGATGGCCAGCATATATTTTCCGTACGCGCTTTTGATTATGACGGAATGTCCAGTCGAGTTGCTACTTTTGATTTCGCCGTTGATACGGTCCCGCCCAGCGTGTTGATCGCCAAGCCGGTGCCTAATCAGGTGGTGGGGGATAGGGTTGAGATTCTCGGTTCTGTCCTGGACGATGACCTGTCTCAGTTTAAAGTGGAATATCGTTCTCTGGTCACCGACGTCTTTCAACCGATTGCCAGCGGCGATCAACCTCAGATCTCCTCCATTCTGGCCAAATGGGAAACCCGGGATCTACCCGATGGTGACTACCAGATACAGGTGATTGCCACCGATCAACTGGGACATAGCAAAGAGCACCAGGTGGATATTACCCTGGATAATACGCCGCCGGTCGTCTCTCTGCAGACGCCCCAAGCCGACCAGAAGTTGTCCGGCGGCCTAAAAATCACCGCTCAGGTTAACGACCTGCATCTGTATCAATACCAGTTGAAATATACTCAGGATCTGCCGCTGACGGCAAAAAGTGAATGGGAATCGATTCAGACTTCAGCCGAGACCTTATCCGCTAGCCCAGCGCAAATCGATGATACTTGGAACAGCGTGGCCGTTTTTGGACCTACCCTGATCCGTATGCTGGTGCAAGACCAGGCCGGCAATCAACAAACGGTCGATGTGATAGTGGATCTAGCAAACCAGACAGCCAAGCCCGGGGTACGAATCACCCAACCCCAAGCGCAACAAGTAATTAAAGAAATCTTGAGCATCGTCGGCACGGTGGAAGAATACGGCTACAGCATAATAGACAACTATCAGTTGTCTTTTGGTCGGGGTCAAAATCCCCGCCAGTGGACCTCAATTCACCGGGGCAGCAATGCAGTTAATGATAATGTACTTGGCTCCTGGGATACCCGCCAGCAGAAAGACGGCCTCTATACGCTACGCTTATTGGCTATCAACGGTAAAGGTTATCAGAACAGTCAACAGATAACCGTCACACTGGACAACACTCCCCCGACAGCCTTAATTTCCCGCCCCGACCAGAACAAAGAATGGATTGATGGCCAGCAGGTGGAAATTCGGGGCACGGCCACTGATGACAATTTCCAGCAATATTTGCTGGAATATGCAGAAGTAAGTAACCTTGGCAGTTGGAATATTATTAAGACGACTTCTATCCAGGCAGTGGATCAAAATACTCTACAATTCTGGCAGACAATTGGGTTGAATGATGGCCGGTATCAACTGCGGCTGACTGTCATCGATCAAGCCGGCAATTCGATTTCAGACACTCAACCACTGACACTGGACAATCAGAAGCCTAAGGTGGAAATAATTGCACCGGCAGAAAAGACGGTAGTCTCGGGATCGATCCAAATAACAGGTATTATCAAAGATGACAACCTGAAAGACTACCAGTTGGAGGCGCAATCGGTTACCTCACCTACTGACTGGAAATCTATCGGTTCCGGAGACTCAAAGGCAGCCCTTTAGGAAAAACTAGGCCAATGGAATACACAGCAGGTTAAAGATGGTAGTTACCGCCTTCGGCTAACTGCCACCGACCAAACCGGGCAGCCTTCGTCTTTTCCCCGTCTGGTTACGGTTGACAATACGCCGCCGCAGGCCGAGATTACTGCCCCTCGAAAAGACGATCAGGTGGGCCCGGTGGTGATTCTGTCCGGCACAGCCAGCGATGCCAACTTCAAATCCTACCGGGTTGAATTTGGGGAAGGAGATTCACCGACAGATTGGCTGAAAACTACCCCCCGCCCAACCACGTCCCCGGTGGAAGACGGTGAACTGCTGCAATGGCTGGCGGGCAAGCGGAGTGGCGTTTACAGTTTGCGGCTGACGGTAGAGGACCAGGTGGAGCAGCAGAGGCAGGCACAAGTCAGGTTCTCAATAACATCTCTGACGGAGAAAACCACAGGCGGAGATGTCCGTTCGGCTGACGGTGGGGTTACCCTTTACTTGCCGCCTAATAGCCTGCAAAAGGACACCATTGTAACCGTTAACCGCATTCCTTCATCGGCCATTACCTGGCCGCTAGGCAGTAGTTGGCAACCTTTAGATCTGGTCTACCAACTGGTAGCCGATCCGCTACAGTTAAACAGGATCAAACCGGCCACCTTAACCATCTCCTATGGTGGAGCCGGCCTGAGGCCGGGCCAACAGCCGACCATCTTCCGTCAAGTGGACAATACCGAACAGTGGCAGTTGATTGGAGGGATGGTCAATACCAGCCGGCAGACTGTCAGTACGGCCGTTCACCAGTTGGGGCGATACGGAGTAATGGAGATGGCGCCGGTGCAGGCTGATAGCTCAGCCCAACTGTTGGAAGAGAGCCTAACCTGTCAGCCCAGGGTGTTTTCACCAATCGGTCGTCGAGCACCCAATACCGAGACGACGATCTCCTTTCAACTGGATAAATCAGCTAGTGTCGGGATTAAGGTCTACAACGTGGCTGGGGGGCTAGTCAACTGGCTGGCAGAGGAGCAGACCTTCTCAGCGGGGAAAGTAGCATGGCCTTGGAATGGCCGCGACCATCAGGGACAGGTGGTGGCCACTGGCTTGTATATCGTGGCGGTTACAGTTGGCGGCGAGACCCAGACCAAAGTGGTCAACGTCTGGAATCAGTAATTGATCGGCAACTGCTATCAAACCAAGTAAGAGTGGGGAAGAAACTATGTATAGAAATAACTTTTTAGCCACTGTTGTAAGCCTAACCATACTTTCCGTTACCATTGTTTCCACCCTTGAAGCAGAAGACAACTGGCGAGTTGTCTCGGATCAGCTAAAATTTGTCAGTTGTATGGCTGAAGACAGGAATGGCAACTTTTGGATAGGTACTAATGATCCGGAGGGAGGAACGCTGAATTTTTATGACGGGCTGGTGACTACCCACATTTCAGGGGTGGAGACGCTGCACACACCCAATACAACTAGAGTATGGCGAATGATTAAAATCGCAAAAGACGGCACTGTCTGGGCTGTAGCTAGAGTTGGATGGAAGGAGGGGAGACTTAAAGACATTTTGTATCAATTTGATGGTATTGATTGGAAGGCCCACTATCTGCCACAATTAATTTCTATATACGGGCTCGAAGAATCTTCTGACAGTAAAATATGGGTTACAGGTGAACCAAAGCGTGATGCTGGCTCTGAGTTAATATCTGGACCTTGGTTGTGGATGATCGCACCTACAGGGGTAGGTAGTCCACGTCAGAATATTCTTAACGACCAGCTTTCTGAAGCCGGAGCTTCTGCAGTCGGACTTGGAAATACAGTTGGAGAAGAATTGATTTCAGGCCCCTGGCTGTGGATGGTTGTCCCCACCGAGCCTGGAAAGGGTGGAGCACAATCAAACGATATTGACCAGCTAACAGCAGTCAGTGACGGGACAGTTAGCGAGATAAGCGTGGCTGTCGATGGCGTTAATCCCGGGGATGAATTTAACGGCTTTAAATGGTCTTTGGTTGAATTGCCCAGCGATAACGGCAACAACGTTAATCAGGTCGTTAATCAACTGGATTTCGCTGGAGGTAACGTAAACGACCACTCTGCTTATGCCTTTTTGAGGGTTGATTCACCCCGAGAACAGAAAAAGGTACTGATGCGGGTCGGCAGCGACGATTCGATTAAAGTCTGGCTCAACGGCCAGGTCGTCCATTCTAACGCCATCAACAGAGGAACAACGGGGTATCAAGATTACTTTTTTGTCGATTTAAAATCGGGTCCCAACCTTTTGTTCGCCAAAGTTAGTCAAGGGGGTGGGGGTTGGGGTTTCTTTGCTACTATAAACGCCGACTTTACTGCAGCAGGAAAGCAATATACAGCCTCAGCAGACTTGTTGTTGGCGATTACTGAGGACAAAATTGCAACTGATGGGGTTCGGGAGGGTGATGTTGTTAACGGTTTACCTTACCAATGGTCCTTAGCAGAACTTCCACTTGATGGAGATTTGCACGCTGTTGTTAATCAACTAGGTTTCGCTGAAGAGAACGTAGACGACCACTCGGCCTATGCCTTTTTGAGGATTGATTCACCCCGAGAGCAAAAAAAGGTACTGATGCGGGTTGGCAGCGATGATTCGATTAAAGTCTGGCTCAACGGTCAAGTAGTCCATTCTAACGCTATCAACAGAGGTGCAACAGGATATCAAGATTACTTTTTTGTCGATTTAAACAAAGGCGAAAATTCTTTGCTGGTCAAGGTTGTCAACGGTAAGCTCGATTGGAAGCTATTCGCTACCCTTGAAGCGGATTTTACCGCTAACGGCCAGCAGTATGAACGTTTTAGTCAAAAAAATAGACACAGTGGGTTACTGAATTACGACGGTGTTAAATGGCAAAATTTTTCTCCACTTAGTCAGGATCCGAAGATACTAGAGTTTACCAACCATGGACTGACTCAAGCGCCTGATCAGTCATTATGGTTTTCCTCCAGCTATTATTCTGCAGGGGAGACAAAACAATATCTGTTATGGAGCTACTTGGGTGGAGAAATTGCGCAATTTGAAGCTCCAGATCAATTCTTTCAATTGTCTGTTCTCCCGTCTATTGAAAACACCATTTGGTGTCTTAAGCAGACGCTCGGGGCGGAGTCTTCAGACGGCAAGATTTGGCAGTTTGCACCGCATCAGAAGCAATGGGTGGAGCCAAACCTGCCTGTAGGATTGGATTTCATCGACCACCGGTCTATAGCTGGGCATGTTTCCCAAGGGAGGGTAGCATTACAGGGAGACCAAGCGGGAAATATTTTATTCGGATCTGCTCAGGGGTTATTCCGGTATAGATCCGGCCAATGGGAACAACTCCATGACAAAGAAATAATGAGATATATTCTGACCTCAGATAGTAGAGTTTTTGCCGCCATACGTACAATCCCGCGTGAAGACCAAGAGCAAGTTATGAGCTACCGATCCAACGCCTGGCAATCATCGGCAGGCGGCGTGAAGACAAATTTTTTCTATGAGTCCTCAGACAAAACAATTTGGCTGTCGGAACGTGGTGGGGGAGGATTGTCAAATCTGCCTAAGGATAAAGTGGTGTTTAGCTCATTTCAGGGCGCTATAGCTTCAATTTTGGTCACTAAAAATAATGGAGTTTGGGCTGGTATAGGATGGTGGTCTGGTAAATCCAGTACAGTGCTCCGCCTCATCAACGGTACTTTTACCGATGATCCGACCTTTCCTCGACACCAATGGTCGCAAGTAATAATCGAAGATTCGCATAGTAATATATGGGCGGCTGGGTGGCAAACTCCCCCCTCTTATTTTGATGGCAGTAAATGGATTCAACCTTTGGATGAGAACCTAGCCGGGGGGGTCGAGAAAATCATTGAAGCCAGTGATGGGACAGTCTGGGTGATTGGTCATGGGATCTTTCAGTATGATGGCCAGCACTGGAAAACCCATTTCCCCAAGCAGGAAGGCGTATTCATCGATATTTTGGAAGATTCAAGCGGTCGGATTTGGGTCACACGTGATAATGCGAAGCCGACCGGTACTCCAGGTAAAGTATCTGGGTCTGGTGTGAAGTGCTATGATGGAAGTCAATGGATTGATTATGATTTTGCGACTCTGTATAGCAATAACTTTCGAAAGATTCTTGAAAGCTCTGACGGCGCTATTTGGGTGGGGGGAAGCTCTGGATTGTATCGATTCGATGGGACGAATTGGCAATTCCAGGCGCCAATTTATGTTTCAGATATGATTGAAGCCTCAGACCAAACCATTTGGATCGCCTCTGGAGATGTCCTACAGTCAGGACCGAATAATGATGACATTCAAGATCCGATCAAAAAGGTGAATCCTAACTCCGGTGGTATATACCATTTCGATGGCAAAGAGTTCATTAAACATCCCAGCCCTGGTACTACAGTTAGAGTTCTGAAAAGTTCGGATGACACGCTTTGGTTCGCAACCAAACACTATGGTGCGCGCCGGATTTTTAGCGATGGTACTTGGTCTGATTTCTCTACCCAAGACGGTTTGCCACACAATTTTGTAAATGTTTTGACGGAAGATGCTGACGGAAATGTCTGGATAGGTACTTGGGGAGGGGTTGCTGTTTCATATCCAACTCGGCATCCGCCAGCTATTAGATTAGTTTCGATAAATAAGACCCCGATTGAAGATATTAAAACCCGCAATATTGAGGGGCAAGAGACACTGTTGGTAGGAAAGTCAACCGTCTCTTTTAAGTGGGAAGCCGGAGATCTGCAAACCGATCTAGCTAGACTGGAATACCAGTGGAAAATGGATGATGGCAGCTGGCAGATTTCAGAATACGACTTTGTTACCATCAATATCGAAGATGGCCGGCACACATTAAGTGTCCGGGCAATCAATGAACGGCGCAATGCTAGCCGCTTAGCCAGTTTTCAAATTGCGGTTGATACAGTCAGACCGGCACTTTCTATTTTTAGACCAGCTGATCAAAGTGTCATCAGCGGGGAGGTAGACGTTATCGGCAGCGTTATCGATAACGACCTGGCTAATTTCAACACCGGTTACCGTCCAGTAGGTGCGGATCTTATCCAACCGATTAGTCGCTCAGAATTGGCTGTGTCTTCTGACTCCCTGGGGGTTTGGGATACCCGTCAGCTGGCCGATGGCGATTATGAACTGCTGGTTAGGGCTACCGATAAGCTCGACCACAGCAGAATTTATAGTATCAAAGTTAGGGTGGACAACACCGCTCCCCAGGTTACACTGCAGGTGGTGGGAGATGATGAAGTGCAAGCCGGCACCATCTCCTTCAAAGGACAGGTTTCCGACCCTCATCTGGACAACTACCAGTTGCAGTGGACACAAGATCTCTCGCTGACGGCAGAAACGGAGTGGCAGACCATTAACAGTCAAGAGGTGAAAGGGACAACTTACGCCCTGGAACAGGATTGGGACTCCTCCGCTGTCTTTGGAGCAACCACCCTGAGGTTGCTAGTCCAGGATACCGCCGGCAACAGCAGCCAGGCCCAGTCGGTGATCGATTTAAACAATTTGAGTGCTAAACCCATGGTTCAAATCACTTACCCAACGGCCGAGGCGGTACTCGCCGGCCTGGTCAGAATTCAAGGGACAGCTAGCGATCCCACCTTAACCAGTTATACCATTGAGGTCGCAAGCGATCAAAAGCCGACGGCCTGGACCACCATTGCCTCTCAGGGGGCAAGCGTTAATTTCGGCGAACTGGGGGCCTGGGATACCACCTCCGCTTTAGATGGGGATTATCGTCTGCAGCTTAGCGGCCTGGACAACAACGGTTACCAATCCCAACTTTTGTTGTCGGTCCAGGTCGATAATACCCAACCAATAGCTATTATCCAAAGACCGGAACTAATGGTAGGTGGCCATTGGATTGCCAGCGGAACGATTGCTATTCAGGGCACGGCCAGTGATCAAAACCTGAAATCCTACCAGCTGGAATACGGTTCAGGACTTAATCCTGCTGCCTGGAAATCCGTGGCAGGAGTGTCACGAGATCCGGTTCAGGATGCGCGGCTACAGGAGTGGGACACCAGCCGTCTGGCCGACGGTGAATATACTCTGCGCCTGACAGTAACTGATCAAGCCAGTTTGAGCAGTGAGTCCCGGCTGAAATTGATTCTGGATAACCAACAGGCGGGAGCCGAGTTGATGGCGCCCAGCCAGGATCAATATGTCAAGGATCAGATAGCTATCATCGGCACCGCCAATGATCAAAACTTCAAGAGCTATCGACTCGAGTTGGGTGTTAGCCACAATCCGGCCAGTTGGAAAGTATTGACCCAAAGCTCAACCATTCGTCAGGCGGAAGGTCTTTACAACTGGGATACCACCGGCTTGGAAGGCCAATACAGTTTAAAGCTGATAGTGGAGGATTTCACCAACGATCAGGTAGTGGTTCAGCGACAGATTACGGTGGACAACACGCCGCCGCAGGCCCAGATCACCGTCCCTGAAGCAGAGGCTGTCGTCAGTGGCAATCTGCGGATCGTTGGCACAGCGAGCGATGACTA
>JASMLX010000012.1 GCA_030748495.1 Candidatus Poribacteria bacterium
CCCAGAGCCAGGCGCCAGGCAGAATAAAAGAGCTCTATCCGCCACTGGTAGAGACCTGGCAGCAGACACAAACGGCTATGCAGGACTCGCTATCAGAAATATCGGTCTGATCTAACCTCCCACCTTCTATTTACCATTCTAAATTCCTTCTTCCCACTTCAAACCTCTTACTTCACTTCTCCCCTCTTTTGACTTGATTGTCACAATTTTGGAAAACTTGTTGTAATTTTGTGGTAACGGCTATATGATGTGGTCAACGGATGTTCCTGTCTAATTATTTGGTGCTTCTGCTCATTCAATAAAACCCTTTTTCTATTGGCTTATGAATTTAGAATAAATGAAAACCTATTACTCTTTAACTGAAGCCTCAAAGGATGCGGACAAAGTAAAGATACTAGACCTAAGTGACCAACAACTGACTTCTCTATCAGAAGAGATTGGCCAACTGACCCAGTTGGAAAGACTTGGCTTAAATGGCAACCAACTGACCGACCTGCCAGCAGAGTTCGGCCAACTGATCTAGCTTCAAGTTCTTAATTTGTACCAAAACCGTTTCCCCTTCTTTCCCGATGTCATTCCCGACTTGACCTCTCTTCGCCAGCTTCATCTGGATAATAATTTTGGGTAAAGCCACAGTTTAGCCACCAATGTTGATAAATTACACCTATGAAAAAGCAATTAAAGTGTTTCGGTTGCGGTTGTCAAAAGCTTTCCTGTGTCCGAAGAGAAAAGAAACGTTGCCGCTATTGTCGTTACGAATGGAAACCTGGTGAATTCCCCCGCATTTTGCCCGCCAAGAATGGTCCAATCTTTGGCCCTGGTTTTTCAGGCGTTTACCCATCATTGCCATGGCTCAGGAAACAGGGAACCACAGCCATGTAAAAGACAGCTTTCAGAAGGATATACCGGATATCTTTTCCGGCACGGTAGAAGTGGATGAAACCTATATTGGGGCACAATGGAACCACAAAAGACACCGCACCAAAGCCGCTAGTAGTAAACGTGGAAGAGGGAGTTCCAAAACTCCTGTTTTGGCATCTTAGGCCGAGGTGGAAAGGTGTGGGCACAAGTGGTTTCTGCTGTCGAAGCAAAGACGTTATTATCTCTGATCTGCCGACGGGTGGAGTTGGGAAGTCCTATCTGTTCTGAGAGCTGGAAAAGCTAGACCGGAGTTGCGGCTAATGGTGATGTTCATGGCTTGGTAAAACACAACCCAGGTGAGTACAGCCATGGTCAATGGTCGGGAAAGATTCTGGACTTACCTTCAAAGAAGACTGACGGCAAAAGGCGGTCTCAACTAGGAAAGATTGGCTTTGTATTTGGCGGAATATGTTTGGAGATACAATCGTAGAAATGATCGTATTCAATGACAGAAAAAACTCATTCTTAAACCACTTGAAAGATGTCATGTTTAGTGGCTCTTTTACGACTTTACCCTACTATTTAGAAGTCTAATATCGACCCAAGTAAATGCTACTTTGTCTTTTAGATCAACAGTGACTCCACCCTGAATGATTTCTTCATTTATTGAAAGAGAGAAAGAGCCCAAATCAGTAAACAGTATTTCCATGTCTGAATTATCCGAGAAGTTCCTAGATTCTAAAACTAAAGCTGGTTACCCTCAAAAAACAATCAATGGCCATGATGATACATATAAGCTGTTGATCGGAGTACTTGGTGATGTCTGTGTCGATTCTTTAACCCATCAAGATGGTAAGCGATTTGTTCAAGTGTTGAAGAAATTACCTGTCAATGTAGTAGTGATTATTGATATTAGCAGAATTGACCTCAAGATAATTTGGCATATCACAGGAAATTGATTTGGACAAGTTTGAAGAGGAAGTAGTAAATTAAATTTGCTACTTCCTTATTCTCAATTCTCAGCCGAGTCAGCAGATTTAGCTAAACGAAAACCGACGAAGGAGGATTTCAAACAGGGGTAAAAATAGAAGCGAAAGGTTGTCGAGCAACGATGGGGCGCGTCCACCCAACTACCACCTCGAATTATCCGCCAGGTGCCTTTCTTAGGTCCCTTTGGATTTTGTTTGGGGGTAGTGTAATAGTAGGTATCGCTGTACCAATCTGCCGTCCATTCCCAAACATTGCCAGCCATATCCATGATACCGTAAAAACTTTTTCCTTCCGGGTAACTGCCAACGGCTGTTAGACCATTAGGGCCATTAGGCGACCAGACGTTGGCTCTTGGTGCCGGATCACTGCCCCAAGGCCAGTAACGGTCAGTCAAACCCCGATTGGCTTTCTCCCATTCTGCCTCTGTGGGAAGTCTCATCTCTACTGATTTAGCGTATGCTACAGCATCGTGCCACGAAATGCCAACCACTGGTTGCTCGGGAAATTTCAGGGCACGCTCAGGCCAACTGCCAATACCATGCTCTCTCGAGAATGATTCAGGCCTATGCTGAGGATGCTTGAGCACAAACTGGTAATATTCCCGATTGGTGACTTCGTACTTGCCAATCTGAAACTCATTTATGTAAACGGAATGAGCAGGTTTCTCATCTTCAGCTCGGTTATCATTACCCATAGTAAAAGATCCAGCTGGAATTAACACCATCTCTGGCGATTCCGCCCAGATGCCCGAACAACTAAGTAGATAGAGACTAACGATAAAACTGGCGAAATTAAGGAGGTTCTTCATCTGGTTTTAATTGCTTGTATTGCTCGTAATGTTCATCGGCCTTTTTCTGGTTTCCAACTTGTTCATAAAGTCGAGCAAGGTTTAGATGAAAGTAAGGTACATCAGGGGCGAGTCCAACTGCTTGTTGGAACGCTTGAATCCCGTTTTGGGGCATTCCTTCCATAGCATAAATACTGCCTAGGGCGTTGTATAAAATTGGTGCGTCGGGTTTAATGTTCAAAGCCTGATTAATTGCCTGACGAGCTGGAATTAAATAATCTAAGTTAATGAGGGCCTGGGCAAGGCCGTGGTAGTGACTAGGATTATTGGGGTCTAATTCGATACATTTTTGAAATGATTGTACAGCTTCGGGATAGCGTCGTTGGTCCATCAATAAGCGGGTGAAATCTTGCCAACCTTGCAAGTTAGTTGGGTCATTATAGGTCAACCGAGCCAACCGCTCGTACTCAGCAAAGGCTGTCTGAAGTTTACGATAATAGGTCAGCTTGGCGAGCCCTTCTTCTTGTCGACCTAGACGCATATATGCCGTGCCCAAACCGTGATGAGGTTGGGCAAAAGTTGTATCCAACGCAATTGATTTCTGGAAGTAGGGAATAGCCCGTTCGAACAATTTTAGGCTGACATGGGCAGCCCCAAGCTGTTGCCAGGCCACGGCATCCACTGGATGATATTCAACATACTGGGATAAATGTACGATTGCTTCGTCAAACTGACTCAGTTTGATCTTAGCTCGACCAAGTAGATTTAAGGCACGGGCATGGTCAGGAATCAAAGCTAATGCACGGTTGGTCGCCTCAACTGTCGCTGGCCAATCACCAAGTTCAAAGTGAGCCGTCCCCAGTGAATACAACACCTCGGCATTATTGGGATTCAGCTTAAGTGATTTTTGATAAATGACAATCGATTTTTGCCAGTTTTTCAGTTCGGAATGAGCCCAACCTAGATAGTGGTAGAGTTGAAAATGGTCGGCCTCTTGTTCTAAGGCCAATTCAAACGACTCAACCGCTGAGTGCTCCTGACCACGAAACATGGACAGCAATCCTCTCCCAAAATGCGAAATATATTGAATGTGTGTATCAGACGAGGCTTGAGCGGTAATCGTGATTAACCAACAAATATGAGCTAATGCCCACCATGATTGTGAAGTTACAACTTTTGCAATTTTCATTTTTGTTTGTCTGAATAGTGTCAATTTACTCCATACTTTGGTTCAAGCACAATTTTCCCTTTTCCCATCTGGGACAAACTGGAATCAATGTCCTAGACCCTAGCTAGCATTGACCGAAAGACAGTTTTTCCCTCTACCAAGATACTGTTTACTTTATAAATTAATTGGCCGGCTAAATTGGTATTTAGACTAAACGGACCTTATATTAATAGAGTGTTCTAGCACGTTCTGTGAACTGGTCTTCATGGTATCTAGCCATATTGCTGATATACGAAGACCCGGTTTCGGTGGTTCAATCAATCTAAATGACCACACTTATTGGAATGGACTTGATGGATTCTAGTGGCGGACTAGATTAGTTTTGGTATATTCTGATAGGAATTGGATTCGTGTTTCCCAGACAAAAAGGCCTTTATCGAGTAATAAAGGTTGTTCCAACGGTTGGATCGAATTGCTACAGGTGGGATATTCAAACCTTCCAAACGTTTTAAAATCCTAAAATTATTGATGGTCGGATGTTCTTAACTACAAATTCTCAAGACATATGCTGGTCATTGAGTTGGGCCTGAAAGACAAAAGCACGGCCACCTCGTCTAATCTCCTTAAATTGGAAATCCTCTGATCTAAATTCCTGTCGTAAGATATTCTAGACTATTTGGGTCGGTTCAAGTTTTGGTAGAGTGTTGGTATTCACAATTTAGACCAGCGTATGAGGTAGAAATCTCATCCTCTCTGTTAATTTCTTCGAGGAATATTATCTTGTATTAATTCGTGTTTGTCAAAGTCATGCTTCTTTAAACACAAGCTGGTAGGATCATAATTCAGACACAAATTATATGGGTATTTATTCCAAGTTAATTTTCCCAAATTAAATTTTGATAACGTTAAGGTCTCGCCTTCGATTTTTTAGAAGATAATATTTCATCCACAGTATGTGAAGTGATATAACTAAGGTTGATGAACGTTGACGATAAAATATACTTTCGTTGGGCTGTATAAACATTTAGTTCCAGAGGTTCGAAGGTCTGGTGGGTTTGACGGCCAAATTCATCTACCGTTTCTTGTCTTCGTTCAGGTAGTGGTTCAACGACGCCACCAATCGTTCATCTCCAGAGGGACGAATTTGGTTGGCATCTATGTTTAGCTAGATCGGACCGATCCAGCCTAGCCAGCCAGACTATTTTTTAATCTCACTCCAGGTTGTTACCAGCTTATTCCTCGAATCGACAGCTAAATTTATCCGTCCGCGTCGAGTACTGAATTTTAAGCCCTTTTCCGTCTGAGTGTCAAATCCAACAAACATACTCCAACCACCTCCTCGTTCACTAACTTTTACCAGAAGGTGATTATCACCTTTGTTCAGTGAAATATTGAACTTATCCTGAAAATCGCCTGCACCTCGGTTGGTAGCGTTTCGGTGTACTACTTTACCGTTCAACCAAACTTTAATTGAATCATCACTACCCACAAAGCCAACACCTTGCCGGCTATTAGGGGAGACAATATTGATATAGGCATAAGAAGAGGTGTCGTTAATATCTCCTTTTCCCAGTTTAATCTTATTCAGGACATCATTGACGTTGTTTCCTCCTTGTGCAGCAATTTCGCTTTCTTTCCAAGCCAACTTGCCTACTTTTTGGCCTTTTACCGCTCCTAACCTGGCGATTTTTTCCTCTGTTATTCTTCCTTTACTCGCATCCTTAAGCGAATCGATATCGGTAGATGCTTTACCGCCCTGACCGTTTTGGCAAGGTGCCATCATCCATAGCCAAGGACCTGTAATTTTCTTTCCTGCCGTCCCTGCACGAACCGGTTCATTAGCATCCACAGGATTGAGGTTTTCTGCACCATCTCTGGGGTATTTTTTGCCGGCGGCTGCAAATTTTCCCGTCATACCCACGAACATACTCCAACCGCCGCCCTGCTCACCAACTTTGACTAGGAGTAAATTCTTACCTTTTTGGACTGCCACCTTGAAATTATCCTGGAAATTGCCTGCCCCACGGTTAACGGCATTTCGATGTACCACTTTACCATTCAACCAGACTTTAATTGAATCATCACTGCCAACCTTCATGGTTCTATCACCAGCAGCCGCTGCTTCAATTTCGATAAAAGCATAGGCCGCCATATCATTGCAATCACCGTCACAAAAATCAAGGATATTAGCAATTGGATTGATATTATTACCTCCAGCGGCAGCGATTTTTGCTCGACTCCAAATTAGTTTTCCGACTTTATCACCAGCTTGAGCACCGTTGTTAGCGATCTTATCTTCCGTCACTTGCCCATTGCTTCTAAGCTTAAGTGTGTCTTGATCAACTGCCGCTGCCCCTCCTGCACCATCAATTTTTAGACACATCCATAACCAGGGGCCAACTATTTTATCCTGAGCTTGTATTGTGTTAGCACCTGCCAGTAGCAATAATAATAAACATCTCGGAAGAAATACTTTTAAATTCATCACCTATCAGATCTGCCTCTGTCTCCAAATTAATTTTAGGTAAATAAAAAAGGGATGAAGTCTTATACTTCACCCCTCTGAGGCCGAAACGATATCGTTTACTTCTTATCTGTTCTGATTCTTAATACTCCCCCAACTGGTAGCTAACTTGGACTCGGCTTCAACTGCCAGACCGGCAAACTTGAGGTTGTAAGTCAATTTGGCGTCAATACCGACAAACATGCTCCAACCACCACCTTTTTCTGTTACTTTTACCATTAAGACATTATTGCCCTTCTTGAGATCAACGTCAAAGTTATCCTGAAAGTCGCCTGCTCCACGGTCTACAGCATTAACATGAACCTCTTTCCCGTTGAACCAGATTTTAAGACCATCATCACTACCCGCTCTGGCAGCAACTCCTTTTTTAGCCGTTTTTGAAACACAGTTAATAACTGCATACGAACACCAGTTGTTGAGGTCGCCGACCCCAAGCTTCATCTTGAGGACAGCATCATTGACGTTATTACCACCCGCAGGAGCAATTTTGCCTTTGGTCCATTTGAGTTTGTTCTTGTTTTTGACACTCAGTACCTGTTTGGTGATTCCTCCCTTGGCAACTGTCTTTTCGGTTAATTTTCCTCCAGTAACTTCTTTAATCCAGTCGTCGTTGGTTACTGCTGCGCCGCCGCCTTTCTTGGCCGTCTCAACGATCATCCAATACCATGGACCTTCTATTTTATCCTGCGCCTGTGTTAGACTGACGCTTGATGCCAACAACAAAAATAGAATCACTAAAAAAAACTGACTCAAGCTGATAATTTTCTGCATTTCTGTTCCTTATTTAGTTGCGTTAGTTATTACTTAAAGATCCAAAAATAAAAAGGGATGAAGTTTTGTACTTCACCCCTTGGTTCAAAGTGACCGTTTGTATCGGGAGTACTATCGATTTCTTACTTTAGCCCAGGTAGTAGCGAGCTTATGAGCAGGTTCGACAGCTACGACAGTATAAGTGGTATCAATACCAACAAACATGCTCCAACCACCACCTTTTTCACCAACTTTTACCAGAAGCCTATTCACACCATCAATCACGTTGACTTTGGCTTTGTCCTGAAAATCACCAGCCCCACGGTTAACAGCGTTCTTATGGACGACTTCGCCATTGAGCCAGATTTTGATGGAATCGTCACTACCAGCTTGAAGTTCCACACCTTTTTGCGCTTTAGCTTCAAACTCGACATAGGCCCAAGAGTCGTGATCGTTTACATCACCTTTCCCAAGGCCAATTTTTGTAACGAGGTCGTTCACGTTATTTCCACCTGTTGGTGCTAGTTTGCCCCAAGTCCAGTAAAGGTTGCCACACTTAGCGCCGGCTTTGACACCATTTTTAGCCACACCTTCTTGAGTCTGCGAGCCACCACTGGCCTTTTTAAGGGTGTCGATATCAGTAGAATCTGCACCACCTTTACCTGCTTCTGTAGGGGCGATCATCCATAGCCATGGACCTTCAATTTTTTTCGGTGCTGCATCAGCCAGCCCCGCAAACAGGCTTACTGCCAAAAAGCAAGTCAACGCCAAAATAAAAACACTTTTTTTCATTCTTATATCCTTAAATTTGCTAGAAGTTAGATAGTATTGATGGATATCACCATCTGCTGCTTGGCCGATTTTAACATGGCTAATTTGTAAAGTCAATGAGTTTCCCATTTGCTTTTCAGTCTTGAAATGCCCCCCGCATTTTTGACAGGTAGTTAGTAGTATTTTAACTTCCCAAAGTCTTACTCTCCAGATTTAACCACTGCATCTCTTTCTCTGTTAATTCAACCCCAACGGCTCCCAAACTAGAGTTGAGCTCATCCAGGTTGACTGGTCCAAAAATAGGAAAAGTAGGAAAAGGCTGGTGCATGACATAAGCCAAGGCAACCTGAATTGCAGTACAGCCTTTCTCCTGCCCTAGTTGTTGAGCTCTATTAAGCCGTTCAAAGTTGTCGTCGGTATAGTAGATGTCGACCACGTGTAAATTGTCAGGCTTATAGGGACTAAAGTTTCCGCTAAAGAATCCTCTGGCCTGAGAAGACCAGGGAATCAAGGGGAATTGATTCTCATTGTGCCAGTCCCATGCAGCCTGGTCAGTTAGAAAACAACCGGACCAATGAGGCTTCTTAGCAGCAGCCAAACTAATATTGTTACTGATAGCGATCAATGGATGTTTGTCCGATTGCACTGCGTACTCGTTGGCCGCTTGAACGCGAGTTGGCGACCAGTTGGAAACTCCAGCAGCAAGGATCCGTCCTCGCCGAATCTCTTGATCCATATAATCTACGACTGTTGAAACAGGAATTCGCTCATCGTCACGGTGCAAAAGATAGAGATCGAAGTAATCGGTTTGGGTGCGAATCAGAGAAACTTCCAGATCTGCTCGCACCTCCTCCGGCGCAATTCGAGGACGAGGAACACTGCCGTTGGGGTGACCTCCTTTAGCAATCACAAAGGTTTGACTGCGGTTTTTACGGTGCTTCATCCACTGGCCAAGCACCCGTTCGCAATCTCCACCGGAATAGATATATGCGGTGTCAAAGGCGTTACCACCGGCCTCACTAAAACGATTAAAGACGCTGTAAGCCCCATCAAGATCACCCATGTGAAAGGCCATTGTTCCCAAGACCAGTTGGGAGACATTTCGATCTCCAAGTTGCAGGTATTTCATAGTTTTCTCCTCTGAATTCCAAAAAAGCCGCCGGTTCGAACGATTACTATAGACGCCATCCGGCTGCTAATCGATTTTGGAAACTTAGCTATCTCGCAGGAATTGGCGACCATTATAGAAAAGGGCAGCACAGCATTAAAGATAAAAGATCATCGAGGCCCTTGACTCACTTTAGAGTTCTTCCTGCGCCCCCTTTTTCTCGCAGAAATCAGATCGATGTAGTTAACCTGTCAATAAATCAAGACTGTCGATTGGACAGGTAAGCGGATAACGCATAATCAAATGGGGTATCGGTGTTAATCTGAACGTAATCGATCATATTGGCACCACACCCTCGTTGATAGTCTCGAATAAACCTGTTAAGTTGTTCAAGGTAACTGGACTTGAGGCTATCTGCTTGCGTTACCAACCGTTGTCCTGTCTCGAGGTCTTGAAAAGAGATTGCGCCTTGAAAAGGGAAAGTTTTTTCTGCTGAATCGAGAAGGTGAAAGACAATTACTTCGTGCTTTCGATGCCGAAAATGTTTTAAAGCCGATAGCACTTTGGTCGGCTGATCTAATAAATCAGAGATAACAATCACTAATCCCCGCCGAACAATCCGCTTTGCCAGATCGTGTAATACTGTTGCCACATCTGTTTCTGCACCAGCGGTGATCGACTCCAGTATTGAGATAATCGCCTGCAAATGGGTTGGGACGCCACGAGGTGGAATGTAGTCACGGATCTGTTGGTCGAATGTGGCTAACCCAACCGAGTCACGCTGTTTCAGCATCAAATAGGTCAGAGAAGCAGCCAGGTAGCAACCGTACTGTAATTTACTAATACCGCTACCATCAAATTGGTAGGTCATCGACTGGCTGGCATCTAGAACCAAATAGACCCGTAAGTTGGTCTCTTCTTCAAATTTCTTGACGTAGTACCGGTCTGACTTACCAAAAACCTTCCAGTCGATGTGGCGAATCTCATCACCCGGCATGTACTGGCGGTGCTCCGAGAACTCGACACTGAACCCTTGATAGGGACTTTTATGTAGTCCCGTCACAAAACCTTCGACTACCAACCGGGCGACCAGTTCCAGATTCCCCAACCGGGAAAGTGCGACCGGATCTAAATAGTGATGTTTGGTTTGCATCTAATTATCCGAGTTATCTGAGGCTGATCATTGTTGATATTGTGTCATCGGGACAAACCGAACACCACCGTAAGATTTCTTCACCAGTTTTCTTTCCAATTTGGTAATCTGTAATAAATCCTGTTTAGTCTTACCAATCGGCAAAACGATTTTCCCGCCTATCTCCAGCTGATCAATCAGCCGATCAGGTAACGTCGGTGGGGCTGCGGTAACAATAATTCGATCAAACGGCGCCTGATGTTCCCACCCTGAATAGCCATTTCCGACCTTCCTCTCAATGTTTTGATAATTTAGATCTGTTAATCGTTTCCACGCTTGTTGCGCCAAGTTGTCGATAATTTCGACGGTATAGACCTGCTCAACGATCTCGGCCAGGACTGCCGTCTGGTAGCCACAACCGGTGCCGATCTCCAATACCCGAGATTCAGGTTGTAGATCTAGCAACTCCGTCATTAAAGCGACAATGTAAGGTTGGGAGATGGTCTGTTCAAATCCAATAGGGTAAGCTTGATCGTTATAAGCCTCGGACCGGTATTCCGGTAACATGAACAGGTGACGTGGCACACGCTGCATGGCAGTCAAGACTGACTTCGACCGGATCCCCCGGTTGTAGATCTGTCGTTGCACCATCTGCTGTCTCGGTTTTTGGAAGTGGTCTTGATGGGAGTGGTGAGATGACTTCAATAGTTCTAGCGTAGAGGGGGAGAAAAAGTTTTGTAAAGTTGCCTTGATTCGAAATTGAGGGGTAGGCTTTGAATCACGTTTCACTTACTTGCCTAATCTAAGCTCGTATGGCGTCAGTGACCATAGGTAATTATATCGCAAACGATGAAGTAGCGTAGACGTATTCTCCCTCCAATCTGATCGGTTAGCAATAGACCTTAACCACCCCCCCAAGAAAGACGATTTAGGCGAAATCCGTTCTATCTCAGTTTCATTCGGGTCTAGTTTGGCCAGTTGATGTGCAACCAGAATTGCATCCGCTTCACCGCCAAGTTGATCGACTAAACCGTTTTCCAGAGCCTGACGACCAGACCAGATTCTACCTTGTGCCACTTTATCTACTGCTTCTACCGACAAGTTTCGACCGTTTGCGACTTTCCATACAAAATCATCATAGATTTCTTCAACATCGGTAGTCAACTGCTGACGCTGTGCCCCGGTTGATTTATGGTGTATACTCCAAAGATCAGCGTTTCGCCCTCGTTTCAGGATCTGGTGATTAATTCCCAATTTTTGGTAAAATCCATCTACCACCGGCTTCATACCAAAAACACCGATTGATCCGGTAATGGTACCGGGGTTAGCCAAAATCCGATCAGCGGGGGCGGCGATGTAGTATCCGCCAGAAGCTGCGGTATCTGCCATGGAGACTACCAAAGTCTTTTCCTCTTTCAACTGAATGAGTTTCTGCCAGATAATATCAGCCGCCAACACCGATCCGCCGCCACTATCAATACGAAGCACTACCGCCTTGACCGATGGGTCTTCCGTCACCGATTTTACCGCTGCCGAAATCGTATCTGCCCCCATAATGGATTGTCCAAAAAACGGATCAGCCCAACTTTCACCTGTCATCATGTTACCGTGAGCTTCAATCACCGCCACCTTTGGTTTCGGCAATTGCCAATCGTAATCCAATTGATTGTAGTAAACGCCAGTCTCCAGTTTCTCCGCTTGAAATAGCTCTTCTAGCTGATGGCGGGTAACAATTTTATCCACCACTTTATTTTCTACAGCACGCTGAGCGGTATAAGGACCGTTGTCGATCAGTGTCTTGATCTCTTCTACAGATTTGCCACGGCCTTCAGCCACGGCCTGAGTCAGTTGATCGTATAGATCATCCAGCACGGTCGTTAAAGACTCGCGGTGTGCATCGGACATTTGGACTCCTGTAAACGACTCTGGCGCGTTTTTGTACTTCCCAACCTTCAGCACTTCGACTTCGATCCCCAGTTGATCTAGTAGCTGACGATAGAATGAGACCTCGAACCGAAGGCCAATTAGATCAACCGTACTGGAAGAGTGTATCAGTATCTGGTGACAGGCACTGGCTAATAGATAGTTGCCGGTCGAGCAATCTCCCTCCAGATAGGCGTACATTTTCTTATCCTGTTCCTGAAAATGGAGAATCTTTTGTCGCAACTCCTGTATCTCTCCAAATCCCAGGTTGGAGGACCCAAAACGAATGAGTGCCCCCTGGATTCGTGGATCTTCGCTGGCAGAATGGAGGAGGTCTCCAATTTCCTCTGCTTTTAGATCCAGGTAAAATCGACGACGAATAGGTTTGGTCTTAAACGCTTGGGTGAAATTGAGAAATCCAACGCTTTCTGTTTCTGTTGCACGACCGGTTGACGTCGAGATAGGCCGATAAGCTCCAAACCCAAACTGTGCCAAGTTGATCTGAAACTGAAAGGCGTAGCCGTCCGGCGTCAAACCAGCTTTTAGGATCAACGGGTCTACAGGTCGTACCTCCAATCCCAAGAGAAGATGGTTTAAAAGCTGGTAGTTAATACTTTTGTTGAAAATATCTTTCCCTACTTGCCAATCGCAAGAGAGCGTCATCCTGGAAGTGCCTGGACGAATAGCGAAGCCAAGATCCAATGATCTCCCAAAATTCGGATCGTTGCTTTCGCCAACGTGGTTGCTTCTAAGAAAGTGAGGGGTAGATGAGTTGCGGTTAAGGTCTCGTGCTACCATACCAAAGGATAAAAACCTTCGCCGGTAGAGAGCCCCCAGCGACCAAGATCGATCAGAGGTATCCTTTTTGACCCTACTCCAACCATAACTTACGCCCAAAGAAAAGCTAGATCCAAGCGAGAATCCACTAGCGACAGTGTAACGCTCAAAACCGTTTACACCGCCCAGGCCTTCTACTGAAAAGCCAGAATTGGGGGTGGCAAGGAAAAATGCCTGGTTACTGCGTTTAATAGGTTGGTTCTGAGAAGAACGCAGATAGTGTAAATCCAGGGTTTGATTGTGGCTAAGACCGGCTGGATTAAAAAAGGAAGCCAACGCATTGTCACTGCTGGCAACGGAAGTTTCCGGTAAGGCAATACCAACCTGTGGCTGAGAGATACCGATAGAGGTCACAATCGACCCTGCCCAAATAGAAAAGTATAACCCCCAAATATAAGTTCTCATTCCGACGACGCTTATCTTCGATGAATCCGATGGAGTGGTTAAGGCTCCAGCTATTTTCCTCTCGGTTGGAGATATGTTATCATTTGAAAATAGCGATTACCAAACTTTCAGCCATCCAACTTTGACGCCAATGAATTTACTCGTATTGCCCTTTTTTAGGTTACGGTTTCCAATTGGTACGAGTGCCAAGGCGAGGCAGGCGCCGAGTGGCTGGAAGTTTCACTCCGCCCGAGACAAGCATCTCCCTAACAAGTTCCCGCCAAAACAAGTCGAGTTAAACTAACTAAGGAGGAACTATGAAAGTTTTTATTTTAGGAGATCTGGAAGGAACCGCAGGTGTAGTCGACTTCAAGTCACAGACCTATAGCGACGCTAAATATTACGAACAAGCTAAACGGTTAGCGACGCTGGAAATCAATGCCTTGATTGATGGTGTCATCGCTGGCGGGGCAACAGAGATCTGGTTTTTGGACGGACATGGCCCCGGCGGGATTAACTACGAGTTGATGCATGCTGAAGCTAAAATGGTGATTGGCCGACCAATTTCAGTCCCCTGGGGGTTAGATCCCACTTTCGACGCTATGCTACTCTACGGCCACCACTCGATGTCCAATACGAACTGTGGGGTTTTATGTCATAGTTGGAGTTCGCGTACCATAGACAATTGCTGGCTGAACGGGAAACTAATCGGCGAAATCGGGCTTAACATATCACTCGCCGGTGAGGTAGGGGTACCAACGATTTTCATTAGTGGTGACGATACGGCCATTGCAGAAGCTAAAGAATATGTTCCCGACATCGCCTCCGTTGAAACTAAAGTTGGTCTTTCTCAAACCAGCGCACTCTCTATTTCACCCCTCAAATCGCAACAACTCCATCGCGAGGTGGGTGAAATAGCCATGCGGTTAATCGGTCAAACCGAACCGTATCATACTCAACCACCTTACACCTTTAAAACACAGCTACTGGAAGCCACTGCGCTGAAATCGAAAGTTCAGCAGAGCCATGTTGAACTAGTTGACGATCGAACCTATCAGGTAAGAGGACAAACGTTAGTCGAAATTGCTAGCAAACGGTAAATACAAAAGAGTCATAGAACATTAGGAACCTGACCGATCAGATCCGATTAGCGTCTTCTATAGCTGACAGAAGTCGGCTAAAGTGCCCGGATAGTGTGTGCCTGCTGGAACATACCCTAAAATTAAGCCGTCAATTAACTTGCTATGATCAGCAACTACACCAGTTGACTCTTCCGCTGTAATGCCTTTAGACATCAATAAATAGAAAGTATCCCGACGTAGACCTCTGGTGGTAAAGAAGTTACCCTGTCCCTTAGAAATGACCAGATCGGCATTCAAGATCGCGGTGGCGAACTCAGTTGTAGCTTGATGCAGGTTAGTCCCAATGGTGATGGAACCAGAAGAAATAAATTGGATATCGCCAGCGTGGATCTGCTGAGGCAGTTGTTGAAAAAACGGATGTTCAGCCATTTGGTATAGATCCGCTACAGTAGCATCGTTACTGGCAGGTTCAGGTTTCCCAACTACCGTGATCCGATGACCGAGTTCGACCAGTTGTTCAACCAACCATAGGTCGAAGACAGCTTCCCCATCGTTATCAATCAGCCACACAATCGATTTTGGATTGGCCTCAATTACATCTTGGGAGAAGCGGTCAAAACAGTTGATTGAAAAGTCCGTACTAACTGCGGCTGATAATGCCTGATCGAAGTAGGATGGATTGTCGGTCAGTTTTTTGATTACTCTGGCACTGCTATAGTCGATGATATTGCCAGCGATTACCAGCCTCAGTTTTTGTTGCCAATCGAGTTTGGGTACCAACTGCTGAAAAGCGGTCTGACGTGCTAGCCGCTTATCTCTATAATAGGGATCTAAATTACCGGTGACTATCTTGACAATTTCAAAGACTGCCCCCCAAACCTGTTCAGCGGTTAGGTTTGAAACGACATACTCACCGTCCGATCGTTTGAGGTCTAGTAGGTCAACGACCGCTTGTTCGGCAATACCAGCCAACAACTCATTTCTAGTAGATCTGGCAATTAGCTCGGTTTTGGAATGACTACGAATGTGTTGTCGAAGTTGCCCCCAATCTGGTAAGTGTCGCTTTTCTCCAAGAGTAAAGACCCCGGGCAAATAAGGTTCAGTGACAAGTTGATCCCACCAAAGTGTCTGCGGTAGGGTTGGGATCCCGATCACTCGACGATCCAAAATAGTCTGGGTTGGAATTACCGTTGCGTTGGCAGTTATCGACCGTAGTTTAACCGCAGCATCCACCTGAGTTGCTGTAAAATTAGCCTCTTGAATTTCAGTTTTGGTGCGCAACCCAGAAATTGGTGTTGAGATCGGCAATTCAATTCGGTTGTCGGTAAAAACAGTATCATCAGCAGTAACATCTATCAAACTGGTACTGTTACCAACAATTGTCTTACCGGTCAGTGTGACATTTTCCAGTCGGCAATAGTCGCCAATTTGAACCTCTGATCCAAGGTGAATACGGCCTAAAAAGTGACAACCAACACCAATCTTCAGGTCTTCATCAAGCGAATGGGGGAAATTGGATTGAAAAGTAATCTGGGCTTGTGGGTCTACACGTACCCCTTTTTCAGCTAATAGTGCTCTAGCTTGGTTATAGCGGAGTTCCTCGCCGGCTAAAACATTCGACCAACGATTGACACCGGAAACTAAATCAGCCTGGTAGACATAGGCATTCGTTTTCAGTCCATCCTGGTAAAAGTGTCGAATCAGATCAACATGGTGGAACTCGGTTCCGTTCTTGTGAGACTGAAGTCGGTCGATCCTCTCAATCATGGCTTGACGGTGAACCAGCGTGATACCAGTATTGGTACAGGCAGTGCCTTGCTCTAGCCGTTGCCACATTTCAGCTTGCTCTGCCTCTGTCATGTCGTACCACTCTTTGGTACCCATAAGGCGGCCCTCTGGATCAAAAAAGAGCCCACCTTTATCGACGACGGTTTCCGGCTTTTTGGCACAGAGCGTAATATCTGCCCGCTGAATAAAGTGAGAAATCAGCGTCTGCCAAAAGATATTCGGTGGCAAAAACGGTTCATCCCCAAAAGCGACACCGATAAACTCGGCGTCTGAGTTTTGGATCTCAGGCAGAGCCGCGCGCAAAGCACCACCTGTACCGTCTGGTGTTTCTTGTACACAGAGAATCACCTGATCCATGTTGAGACTTATCAGGCGTTGATAGGTTCCAGGATTAACCACGATAATGTGAGGACGGGTTGTCGGTAAGTGCTGGCGAGATAGATCTAGCACATTTTCTTGGCCAAACCAAATGTCCAATGTTTTATTAAGTCGTCCGGTAGGGTCAATCCGAGATCCCTTGCCTGCGGCTAAAACAACCCATTGTGGATCGATTTGTCGTTGGATCTGATCTGAATTACCCAGTCGATCTATCGCGAGGGTAAAGTCTTCGATCAAACGATCAGTTAGACCGCCTATGTCAGCCAATGAACAGCCAAAAAGGGATTTACAAAGGTTTGAAGTTTGAAGTTTAAAAACTCCTTCGCACTCCATACTTCTTACTTCACGCTTCCAATCTAAAATTCGGGTTTAGCCGGTTGCTGTTTTGAATTTTTGGTTTTCTTCGCTAAACTTACAAGTGACTAAAAAGGCGTCGTTGCCAATGGCGATCATTTTTACACCAGCGTCAAGCCATCGCTTTCCAGATTCAAAGTCATTGACATAACTGCCTAAAATGACCCCTCGTTTCTGGACTGTCTCAATAATAATTTCAGCAGCTTCGATAACCTTCGGGTGTGCTAATTCACCAGAAACCCCTAGCGAAGAGGAGAGATCATAGAGCCCGATAAAGATGACGTCTAAAGCGCCAACATCCAGGATTTCTTCTAGATGATCCAAGCCGGCCACCGTCTCGATTTGACCGATCAGAACCAGATCTTGGTTTGATTGCTGAAGCAAATTGACACCGTCAAACTGACGGAAGTCACCATAATCAGTATGTCCAATACCAAAAGCTACCCCCCGGTCACCGTCAGGCGGGAACTTGGCGTACTGCGAAACCGTTTTTACATCTTCAGCAGACTCAAGGCGAGGCACCATCAATCCTGCTGCTCCTGCATCAAGTGACCTGGAAACAAAATGACGATCAATCGACGGGATGCGAACGATAGCTGGAATATCAGAGCCTCGCGCGGCCCGGATCATTGAGCCTACCGTCTGCAAAGAGAACATGGTGTGTTCTAGATCTACGATGAGATAGTCCGCTCCTGCACTCGCTAGGATAGTCGCCATCTGTGGCACAGCAAACTCCATCACAAATGTACCGACCATTACCTGCTGGTGTTGGAGATTCTGCTTCAAAGATTTGTAGTTCCGGTACATGATCTAAACGACTCTCGATGGGGAAAGCATGTCCTAGGCCTGGTCGGGGGAAGGGCGTTGATCTACGTAATTAATAATATCTTGCATCAAGCGCTGGGCACCAGAAACAGCGTAGGAGGGAGTTAACATTCCTTGACCAATAGTCAAGATGAGCTGGCAATATTCGTACGCTGATTTCAGTTTGCCAGCGTTGTGTTCATTCTCTGCAAAGTTGAAATAACAAATCGTACCACGCAACCAACTTTCATTGGCCCTTTCCAAAACATTGGCACGCGAATACTGGTCTCCAGATTCTTCATACATTTTGCCTGCTTGCCGCCATTCACGGTTGCGCTCAAGGTTAACTGCCAGCTTAATGTAGTGATCACCAGCAGATCGTGCGCACCGCTTGGCACTACGGATTTTACTGGCACTCTGATAGGCTAAATGCGCACGTGAGAAGCAATTTGCAGCCGATCCCCAATTGCTTTTCTCGACAAAGGTCTTAGCTTGAAAGGCGTAGAAGTCACCGAGCTCTCTATAATTTTTCTGGGCTGACTTAGCTTTTCCCTGTTTCTCATAGTTTTCCGCTCGGGTTAAAATTTGTATGGCTTTGGTTTCATGAGCGTACTGCGCCGACTGATGTAAAGATCTTAAAGCAGATTCCGGCCGATTGTTATTGGTTGCGGGAGGGCACTCAGAACTGGAACCAGAACCCAGAAGAGGTAAGCTTTTGGTTGTATTTTGTGCTGGAGTAGGCTTAGGAGCAGATTGAGGAGATAGGGTTGCTGTAGTCGGTTGTTGACCCAACAATTTTTCGGTCAACTGTTTTTGTAAAGATTGAGGTTGTTGCTGAATAAAGGCCAACAGATCTTCTACTGTTGTTACTGTTGGTGTCTGTTCTACCACTTCTAATAGCTTGTTAAAGATCCCATTGGCCGTCTTAATCGTTTCGGTACCGGTTAGACTTAACAATGCCGCCTGCTTAACCTGCTTGAGTGCGTTGAGTGGATCCAGTGTGCCAGCACGATCATAATGTTGCCCAACCTTGTCAGCATAGGTTTTGGTTTCTACTTGATCCCGCTCATCGATCTTTCGACGCCAGACATCTGCCTCAATCTGCTCTGCGACTTCAGTTGGAATTCGCCAATCTTGACGTTCGATTTGTAGCATCTCAGTCCAACTATTACGTGCTGATTGGGCTGTGATCATCCGCTGTGTAGCCTGAACATATTGTTGATTTCGAATCCGAACTAGTTCCTGTGTCATTTCGCTTGCCGTCTGGTATCGGTCACGGGGATCCGGGGCTAACGCTTTATGTAGAAAAGTACTCAAATCTGCATCCAATTCGATAGGGAGTTGGAGCTTAGCGGCTAATTTCCGTTGCTTAATTTCATCATGGTTGCGACCAGAGAAGGGGTAGCGATGCACTAGCATCTCATAAATAATCAAGCCGGTGGCGTATAGATCTGTCCGAATATCGTAATTGCCATCGTACTGCTCCGGTGACATATACTTGCGAGTGCCTGTAATCGTCGCTGCATAGTCACTGGTCTCTTCCAAAATGCGTGCCACACCAAAATCAGAGATCTTAGCAGTAAAGTCAGAAGTAAGTAAAATGTTTTGCGGCTTTATGTCTCGATGGATGATATTCGACCGGTGGGCAGCGGAGAGGCCTGTACAAATGTCGATGGCAATGCAGACAGCACGACTTGTTGATGGGGGATTATTCGCAATCATCTTCTGCAGATCAATCCCATCGACGAATTCCATCACAATGTAAGCCACATATTCACCATCGCCCGGCTCAACGGTGTGGATGGAGACAATGTTCGGGTGTTCCCAGTTGATGCCAAGCGCATGCAGCTCAGTGAAGAAGTACCGGATTCGATTTCCTGTATAGGCTGATTTAGGGATGACCTTGATAGCGACAGTCCGCTTAATCAGTTGTTCGGTCGCCCGGAAGACGGTCGAGAAACTGCCTTGGCTAATCAGTTTCTCGATCCGGTATTTGTTGAGTAGCAGTTCGTTGATCCGCACACTGAATAGTTCTTGACGGTTAAAATATCATTAATGTCTGAATTTTGATACAGAGATTAACACACTAAGCAAGCGGTGTCAACACTTAAATCGTTTACCCATCTGGATTTTCTTGCTTTTTCCTTGTTTCTTTGACAACATCAACTAACCGATTCGCTGTTTCCTTTAACTCATCAAACCGTTTTTCTGAAATAATTTTATTGTTGACAAGTGTACTTCCGATACCAAGTGCGGTCGCACCGGCAGCGATAAAGTCGGCTGCATTATCTAAACCAATCCCCCCGGTCGGAATGATTTGAACCTGTGGTAGTGGGGCTTTAACACCTTTAATGTACGAAGCTCCAGAAACATCTGCTGGAAAGACTTTAACATAATCTGCCCCTAGCTCCCAGGCTGTCAAAATTTCTGTTGGCGTAAATGCACCAGGCATAACAACCTTCCCATACCGATTACAAAGGTCAATCACGCTAGATTTAGTGGCAGGGCTAACAATAAATTCGGCTCCCGACAAAATTGCCATCCGGGCTGTTTCTGCGTCAAGGACAGAACCAGCACCGATTAGCACCTGATTGCCATAGGTTTTGGAAACTTCACTGATGACATTAAGTGCTCCAGGAGTTGTCATCGTTACCTCAACTATATCAACCCCACCGGCTCGGATAGCATCCACCACATTTGTCAACTCGCTGGCATCGTCTGCCCGAATAATGGCGACAATACCTCTGTTCTCAATTCGGTTCATCTGTTCATGTTTGGTCATAGATCCCTCGCAACTATTATTTTATTTATTATTGTTCTTTTCGCGTACCTATGCTACAATCAGCCAAAAGCCCATTTATTAACCACCCTGCCAAATAGCATGGACGAAGTTGGACAACATTGGCCCCAGATCGCAGGATTGGGGCTACTTCTCTTGTTATCCGCTTTTTTTTCTGGATCGGAAACCGCACTTTGTGCTTTGAGCCGCACTCAACTGGAGCGGTTCCGGCTAGAAGACAAAAAGAGTAGTCTTGCGATTGTCCGTTTTTTAGACAACCCCCACCGGTTATTCATTACTGTTCTGCTCGGTAATACCTTCATCAACACCGCCTTCGCCACTATCACGGCTTCATTAATCGGCACTTCTGGCTTTCAGTTTGTTATCGGCGCGATCCTAATCACCTTTCTGCTACTGATTTTTGGTGAGGTTACCCCTAAAACTTATGCTATCGAACATGCGGAGCAGTGGGCGCGCTTGATAGCTCGTCCACTTTGGTCGTTCTCTATCTTGATCTCCCCCTTTCGTTCTGTACTTCGGGTTATCATCAATCTACTTATACCGATCTTCGACAGAAACGGGAGTCCTGCTGAAAAAAGAATTACCACCGCAGACCTGAAGGAACTAGTTAGCAGCCACGACAGCGGACTACAGACCAGCGAACGAGACCTACTGAGCAAAATTCTGCAACTGTCCGAGATCGAAGCCAAAGAGGTTATGATACCTCGAACTAGCATGATTTCAGCCGATTCAACTGTACGAATGCAGCAACTAACACAAACCGCTCAGCAGATGGGTGTATCTCGAATTCCAATTTACCGTGGATACATCGACAACATCTGCGGCGTTTTTCACGTAAAAGATTTGCCCCATTGGTCTGATACCGAAATTCAAGATCTAACAGTTGATAATTTTCTGAAGATGCGTCAATTATCTGGAGGCTCCAATTCGCTGATCCGTTTGCCATTTCATGTGCCTGAAACTAAAAACATCTCAGATTTATTACGAGAACTGGCCGAACAGAAAACAAAGATGGCAATTTTGCTAGACGAATACGGTGGTGTATCTGGGCTCGTTACACTTGAAGATCTAATCGAAGAAATTGTCGGTGACATTGTTGATGAGCACGATACTATTTTAGAGTGGCCTGAGATTCTTCCCGCCGATGACCCGGGGTATGCATTTGAGGTTTCAGGGCGAACCAGCGTCCGGGCGATTAATCAAGAACTTAGCCTAAAATTTGACGAAGACATCGCTGACACGATTGGAGGCTACGCGCTTTCCCTCTACGGACATATCCCCTCAGTCGGTGAAACCGTAGAAGACGACAATGATATTCGCTTCGAAGTCACCGCCTCGGATGGCAACCAAATTAGTGCACTGATACTCAGACTTCCGCCAATATCCACGGAAAGCTAATGATACCACACTTTTTGAAGGTTTGCATCATTCTAATTTGTTGTTTTTGCCTCATCGGTGCGGCTTCAGTACCTTTGGCTAAAAAGGCCGGGATTGGCGAAATCTTGTTTTTGTTATTGGCAACCTTGATTACACTAACAATGACAGGTTTATACGCCGGATCTGAAACAGCTTTAGTTTCAGTCGATAAAAGTTTCATTAACAAAAGACTCGCAGATGGAGATGAACGAGCAAAAATTGTCAAAACATTGACGCGGTCTCACAACCGAATGTTAGGTATGACACTGGTCGGCACCAACATTATGCACGTAGTAACATCGGAGTTAGGACTAATTCTGGTTGTGTCTATTCTCAGTTACTCAGAAGTTACAGCGGAATTACTTCAGCACTGGCATATCAAGCCTGTTCTAGTCGCCACTGTGATTACGACTAGTTTGATTTTGGTCTTTGCCGAAATCTTACCTAAGACGATTTTTCGAGCTCAAGCCAATAACTTATCTCTTCGATATGCCTACTACCTGAGGATCTCCGACACTATTTTTCATCCCATCGTCAGTGTAGTTACCCATCTTCCCCGTCTGTTAACGCAATATGTTGGACAGAGTCAAAAGAATGTCAACGTCAGACGAGATGAACTGCGGCTGGTGGCTACGATTGGTGAGGAGTCTGGCACGATAGGTCGTGGACAACGACGGATGATTCATAGTGCCCTTGATTTCCAACGACAACGAGTGGAAGAAATTATGGTTCCATTGGTCGAAATAATAGCTGTTGAAAAAGGAACGAGCATTGATGATCTTTTGAAGATCTCTTCCGGGTCGGGTTATTCCCGAATCCCCGTTTACGAAGATCGGTTCTTCAACATTATCGGAGTTGTCAATGTTCTGGACGCCATTTATGCCAAATCGCAGAGTTTGGCGAGTGACCACGCTGGCGACCATTCGGCTGATGATCAGCGAGTAGTCGATGAACTGATGAATAGTGATCTCCAGTTTGTACCTGAGTCCAAGCCCACCCATGCATTGTTACAAGATCTAAAGTCGAGTCCTCACACGATGGCTTTCGTGGTCGATGAATATGGTGGAATTATCGGTTTGGTAACGGTAGAAGATCTGGTCGAGGAGATTGTAGGAGAACTTACCGACGAACGAGACTCCAACCGTCAAATTCGTCAAATTAGCCCCAATACGATTGAGTGTGACGGACGAACCAAGGTTGACAGACTCAATGAAGTCTTCGGTTTAGAGATTCCAACAGGAGATTATGAAACTATTGCCGGATATTTATTGGATCTGGAGAAAACCTTGCCGACCATTGGTACACAAGTTGAAACTGCATTTCTCTACTTGACAGTTGCCAACGCCGACGCTCGCACTATCCGCCAAATTAGAATTCGAAAGAAATCTGGCCAGATCCAGAAGCAGTAAACAGATACTAATCCAAAAATGACTCAATATCTAGTTGGCATTGATATCGGTGGAACAAAGTTGGCAACTGTTGTCGCAGATAACAATGGCACCATTTTGCACAAAGTTCGCCAACCGACAGAAGCAGGATACGGATCCGACTACGTGGTCAGCAAGTTGATCAAGATGGTCGATCAGACGTTGGCCTTAGTTGAAATCAGCCGGAGCCAGATCTCAGCTATTGGGATTAGTTGTGGCGGACCATTGGACACCAAAACAGGCATTGTTTACTCCCCCCCTAATTTACCTGATTGGGATGCCGTTCCGTTAAAGAAGATTCTCACCACTGAGTTTCAAGTTCCAACCGTAATCGAGAACGATGCTAACGCCTCGGCCTATGCTGAATGGAAATTCGGCGGCGGACAAGGCTACGATGAAGTGGTCTTTATGACCATGTCTACCGGTATCGGGGCTGGGATTGTCTCTAAGGGACAAATCTATCATGGAGCTAGCGATTGTGCAGGTGAGGTTGGACACCAGATCTTAATCCCGAATGGTCCACTATGTGGTTGTGGAAACCGGGGATGCTTAGAGGCTATCTGTTCGGGCCCAGCTATTGCCCGCAGGGCACAAGAGGCGATCCAGAAGCAACCTGAAACAGAGATGCTAAAGCTTGCCGGCGGCAAAATCACAGCTGTCAAATCAGAACACGTTGTAGCAGCAGCACAGAATGGTGATCTACTAGCTTTTGATCTCATCCACCAAACCGCCTTTTACATGGGCTGGGGAATCGCCAACCTGGTCAATATCGTCAATCCGGAAGTGGTACTCATCGGTACTATTGCAGTAGCAGCGGGAGATCTGCTCTTGGATCCGATTCGTCGAACCGTCCAGCAAATGGCCATGACTCGTCCAGCCCAGACTGTTAGAATCCTACCCGCTAAATTGGGAGATCGCATCGGAGATCTAGCGTCTATTTCTCTGGTTATCTAATTTTCAAATGTAAGTCTTTTTTGGAGGAACAACTGTTTGGGACAACCTGTTTTTGATCGTTCTCAACTTCAAATTCTATCTCTTTCAGATCGTCAGCACAAAATGACGGTTGACGATATCTATCAACTTGATAGCCAGACCCCACCCTACGACAACCCAAACCTACCTCGAATCGCCAAATGTACGATCGAAGCCAGTCGGACCGGTCGTGCAGTGATCTGGATGATGGGGGCGCATGTCATGCGACGTGGTAACTCGCGCCTGATCATCGACCTGATGGAGCGTGGCATCTTAACCCATTTGGCAACCAATGGAGCCACTGCCATCCACGACTTCGAGATGGCGTTGATTGGTGCTACCCTGGAGAATGTAGAACACTACATTCAAGACGGGAGGTTTGGACATTGGGAAGAGACCGGCTCCTACCTCAACCGAGCTATTATCAATGGGGCCAGGGAGAACCTCGGTTATGGGGCTTCGATTGGAAGGCTCATTGCGAATGGTCAGAAAGAGATCGATTTCCTGTATCCAGAACTGAGTATTTTTGCCAATGCCTACCGGCTCAATATACCGATTACCGTTCACAAAGGCATCGGTTACGACATCATCGACCAGCATCCGGCGGCCGACTACGGAGCAATGGGACAAACTACAGGTACCGATTTTCTGAAATTTTCTCAGAGCGTTACTAAGCTTGAGCGAGGGGTCTTTCTTAACTTAGGTTCGGCCGTTATGGGGCCAGAGGTCTATCTCAAAAGCCTCTCCATGGCTCGAAACCTCGCGCGACAGTCAGGGAAAGAGATCCGGCATTTTTTGACGGCCAACTTCGACCTGATCGACTTTGACGATTTCCACGATGAAGGAGATCCGACTCAAGCCCACTACTACCATCGCCCCAAAAAGACGATCCTGGTCCGCACCGTAAAAGACGGCGGTGAAAGTTACCATATTTCCGGTAATTTCGATCGTACTGTCCCCGCTCTTTATCGAGAGATTATCAAGATTTTGGAAGATCAATCTGATTTGGCTTAGTCGGGTTCCCACTCAGCAAGCTGACAGATCTACACCTACTCATCTACACCTAATCACTGTACAAAGGAGAATGACTTGAAACTGTTTTCTGGATTAATGGGCATGGTCATCTGTTCTAACTTAGTCTGGGCTGGTTTGGCTGAGAGGCTAGGCTACGACGAGCAGGCTAAAATACTGATCATCCACGCCGATGACGCTGGCATGTGTCACTCTGTCAATCAGGCTACCTTAACTGCCATGAAGGAAGGAGCAGTTACTTCGGCTGCTGCCATGGTTCCTCCGGCTTGGTTCCCGGAGATGGCTTCCTGGGCTAGGGCAAATCCGGAACTGGACTTGGGCTTACACCTGACCTTAACTAGCGAATGGAAGCATTACCGGTGGCAACCAGTAGCGGATCCAAGTCTGGTTCCCGGTCTGATTGACGAGGAAGGGTTCATGTGGCGGTCTGTGGCCGAGGTCGTCGCCAACGCGACCCCAGCCGAAATCGAAACAGAAATCAGAGCCCAAATCGACCGTGCTATTGCTTTTGGGATAAACCCGACTCACGTCGACACCCACATGGGAACGCTTTTTGCCACGCCCGAATTCTTATCGATTTATCTCAAAACAGCAATGGACTACGGTATTCCGCCGATGATGCCAGATCCAAACGCACCACAGGTCAAACAGCTAATGGCTGCGAGAGGACTACAATATCCCGAAACATTACTCGATCGCCTGGTGGCTCTGGGTATACCGCTACTCGATTCTCTGAATACCGGTGAAGAGGGAGATACCTATCAGGAACGAAAAACCGCCTACCACGAGGCTATTCGAGGCCTTCAGCCTGGCGTCACAGAAATTATCGTCCACCTTTCTGGAGAGGATCAAGAGATCCGCCATATTTCTAACAGCTGGCAAGCACGAAACCATGAGTTTCTTATTTTTACCGACTCAGACACGATTGCGCTAATTGAGTCACTTGGTATCCACCTGATCGGCTGGCAAGAGATTAAAGATCTAATTCAGAAATAAAACAAAATAAAATAAAATAAAATAATAGTAAAAGGCCACTAGATAAAGTGTTGACTATTTGATTCAATTTTGTTAGGCTATCTAATTGAGTCCATTTGAAAGATTAAGAAGGAGTATGAAAAATGAGTAAACGTTTCCGGTTGGTCTTCGCTAGCCTGTCTTTACTGCTACTCTTAGCTGTTTTACCAGGTCAAACTAAGGTCAAAAACTTGAAAGATTCGGCTGTCGGCATCTGGTTATTTGAAGGTGATGCTCAAGATGCGAGCGGCAACAACAATCACGGCACACTTGAAAAAGGGGCCACCTTCAGCGATAGCGGAAAAGTTGGCAAAGCCTTGAGCCTGGATGGCAAAGATGATTACGTGAGCGTGAAATCCTCTTCCAGCCTGGATAGCGCGGCCAAACAGGCCACCATCATGGCTTGGATCAAATTTGATAAACCGGGTAAGCAGCGTAATCAGTGTTGTTTCGACGATCAATTTGTTGTTGGTTACGTTGGATGGAAAAACCTCCTCAATGTTTTCGGTGCCGGTCGCAACACCAATCAGGGAAAAGTAGAGATTGGTAGCGGTCAACTAAAGCCGAGTTGGAGTTCTAGTCCCAAAAGTGTCAACGATAACAAATGGCACCATCTGGCCTTTGCTTACGACGGCAAGAAGAAACTTCTCTATATCGATGGAGAAGTTGATATTGATAAGGCGGCCACTGGTGAATTCGGTGTCAAAGGAGTTAATGTGATTATCGGTGGCGCGGTTACTGAGCGCTTTGCCATGGGTCTAATTGACGAAGTGGCTATATTTAATACCGCCTTAACTGCTAATGACGTCAAGGGAATTATCAAAGGCGGAATGGCTAGTGTGCTAGGAACCACCGCCGTTTCACCCAAGGGCCGACTGACCACCACCTGGTCTTCAATCAAATCCCAATAAGATCCCCAGATGAAGTGTTCCCATAACGATGGGAACACTTCATCCTACGTATGTAGCCTAACTGCAGAGAAATAGGAGAATAACATAAAATGAAGTTACGCCTATTAAAACTTCAGATCTACTTACTAATTTTGGTCTTGATTGGTTCTATTCAAAGCTATGGTGCCATTGATCCCAAAACAGCGGTCGCCGTTTGGCTGTTTGAAGGAGATCTCAAGGACGGTACAGAAAATAATAATAGCGGTAAATTCAAAAATGGAGCCAAAATTGCCGATGGGGGAAAATTTGGCAAAGCCTTGAGCCTAGATGGGAAAGACGATTACGTGGTGGTTGCCCCTTCAAAAAGCCTGGAGAGTTCAGACGAAAAGTATACCGGTACCGCCTGGGTTAAACTGGATAAGCCTGGCAAGCAGCGCAACGATTGCTGTTTTGACGACCAGTTTATTGTCGGTTGGGTACCTGGCTGGCATAATATCGTCAATGTTTTTGGTGCTGGCCGCAATGCCAATCAAGGGAAAGTCGAGATTGGCAGTAATGAATTGAATCCACGATGGAGTTTTAGCCCTAAAAGTGTCAATGATGGCAAGTGGCATCATCTGGCCTTTGCTTATACTGGTAAGAAAAAGATCCTCTATATCGATGGAGTTGCCGATATCGATAGAGCCGCCACCGGTATTTTTGGTGTCAAAGGATTTGAGGTTACCATCGGTGGGGCAATTACAGAGAGATTTGCCATGGGTCTGATCGATGATGTTGGGATTTTTAACGTAGCGCTCTCCAAAGCTGATGTTAAAACAGTAATGGACAAAGGGTTAGGCCGGTCACTAGGGATACTACCTGTTATGCCTAAGAATCAATTGACAACCGTCTGGGCTAGAATCAAATCCAACTAACCCACCCGTACTAACAACTACCCATATTTTCTCAGCCCCCCATAAAAGACTGTCTGGCCGTTAGATAGCCCTATTAGGAACGGGTCAGAACGAGAATCCAGATAACAGCATCCCGGTTAGCAACCAAGGCACTCTATTTTGACTTTCTTGGGGGTTTATATGTTATTATTTGCCGAGGTAGTCAGATTGCGTTCAACCATTTGCTGCTAAACGGTAGTGTTTGTAGGCCGTGAGTTTGTAACTATTCGCTTTAGCTTTGATTTAGCAAGGAGCATTTTCCGCTCTTACACTAAAGTTATGAATTTCACCAGCGAGTAAAACGCCCGTACCTCTGTTTATACGATCTCTACGAGCAGATTGTGTAAGGATGATCCGATCTCAATTTGATTTATAAGGAGAGTTGTTTCAATGCTACACCCTTTCACTATGAAAATTTCAAAGGCTGTTTTCTTCGTTTCACTAATCTGTTTTGTTGCTCACATTAGCTGTAATCAAGCTGAAGCCGGCATCAAGGCCGGTATTACCAAAGAGGATATTGTTGCCCTCTGGCTGTTTGACGACAGCTCTGGTGACACCTTAAAAGATTCGTCCGGAAATGGTAACGACGGTAAATTAATCGAAGGTCCAACTTGGGACAAAGGTAAGTTCGGCGGTGCACTCAAGTTCGACGCCAACAAGAAACAGCGGGTCAAGGTCGAAAATAGTGATTCCTTAAACTTAACCGATCAAGTCAGTATTCTGGCCTGGGGATTGGTCAGTGATACAACCGGCAACCGCCGCTTTCTGCAAAAATCGACCGAAGGGTCGGATAACCAATATCGGTTGTTGCGTGAAGGTGGTTTCTTCCGCTTCGATGCAGGACCAGGTGTCAGCAATAGCCGCGTCCAATCGCCGATGTTCAAGGAAAAAGAGTGGCACCACGTAGCAGGTGTCTATGATGGCAAGACAACCGCCATCTATATCGATGCGAAACAAACAGCTTCGCAAGAATCGACGGGTAAGATGAAGCCTTCCGATGGCCCACTGTTTATTGGTACCAAGCATCCGGGAGCCCCAAATGGTGACTACTGGATGGGTATGATTGACGAAGTAGCAATTATTAATCGAGCCGTGACGACGACAGAATTGGCCCAAGCCATGAAAGGGTTTGGCCAGATTCTAAATACCACGGCCGTTGGTGCTGCAGGTAAAATGGCAACCACTTGGGGACAAATTAAATCTTCTTACTAGAAGTTTCTTGTCAGATAAATGCGAAAACGTAATTTAGGATTGCTGGTTTTCTGTTTGTTGGTTCTTATCACTGTCAACGGTGGTGCAAAAATTAAGAAGGGGGAGATTGTAGCCCTCTGGCTGTTTAATGATGGATCCGGTAAAACACTGAAAGATTCATCGGGTAACGGCAATCATGGCAAACTGATCGAAGGTCCAACCTGGGACAAGGGTAAGTTCGGTGGTGCGCTCAAGTTTAACTCGGGCAAACGACAGCGGGTCAAGGTTGAAAATGCTGATTCCTTGAATTTGACTGACCAAATTAGCATTTTAGCCTGGGGACTGGTCAGCGATACAACCGGCAACCGTCGGTTCGTCCAAAAATCGACCGAAGGATCAGACAACCAATACCGTTTACTCCGAGAAGGAGGGTTCTTTCGTTTCGATGCGGGGCCAGGTGTCAGCAATAGTCGAGTCCAATGTCCGATGTTTAAGGAAAAAGAGTGGCATCACGTAGCCGGAATCTACAATGGTAAAACCACCGCCCTTTACATCGATGGCAAACAGGCAGCGGAGCAAAAATCGACGGGTAAAATGGTGCCTTCGACGGGGCCACTGTTTATCGGCACCAAGCATCCTGGCGCGCCGGAAGGCGACTACTGGAATGGTCTGATCGATGAGGTCGCCATCATCAATCGAGCTGTGACGACGGTAGAATTGGCCCAGGCTATGAAGGGGTTTGCATCGGTGATGCCAGTCGATGCCAGTGGCAAAATCGCTATTACCTGGGGACGGCTCAAAACCGATTATCACTAAAGTATCCAGTTTCGTCAAGCTGTCCTTACCATCGTATTGGGATATTAGGAACTGTGCCTATTCGTTTTAGTTTTGATTTAGCGGAGCGCATTTTCCGCTCTTAACTAATATGATTTTTACTCAGTGGATATGATGCGCATATATCCGTTAACGGACATCTCCATGCGCGATCTGTGCAAGGATGATCCGATCTCAATTTAATTTGCAAGGAGAAATGTTTCAATGTCACACTTTAAAAAACCAATTCTAACTGTACTGGCCTTGGTGGTTATTGTTGTTTCTCAGTCCTGGGCTGGACTCAGCGTTTACTACGATTTTGAGGGAATTGATAATGGTTACATTCTAGATAAATCTGGAAATGGTATTGACGGAGAGATTGTCGGTGACGTAACGTTGGACGATGGTCAACTTGGTAAAGCTGGACGATTCGCCAACGGCGGTTACCTGGATTTAGATGGAGCTAACGTTCCGCCTGCTTTAATTCCGACTCAAGGCTTTAGTGTTCTGGCTTGGGTAAACGTCGAGGTTGATGGTGATCAAGCCATTTTCTGTGCCAGATCTGCTGATACACAGTGGTTGGTCCATCCAGAGGTCCGGCCCGGTGGAGGTTACTATCGTTGGACAGTCCGAACGGACAAACCGGGCGGCACCATTGGCGAAGTCAAAAAAGGGGTGCCGGTCAAAAACGAATGGCACCATTTCGCCGGCACCTATAATGCGGGTGATGGGGTCGCCGTTCTCTACGTTGACGGAGAAGAGGTTGGTCGAGATCAGCGTGACGGTGGCACCGTTAATAAAAGCTGGGGACTTGGAGCCCGAGTAGGATTGAATATCGACGACGCTCGACCGTTCAACGGCCGAATGGATGAAGTCGCCATCTGGTCCGAAGCACTTACGCAAGCCAAAATCAAAGAGTATATGGCTGACGGTGTTTTGGCCAAGACGGCCGTCGAAGCGCAGCACAAATTAGCCACTACCTGGGCTAATATCAAAAACAGGTAACTCCCTTTCAGATGCAGGTATTAATATGGTCGGAGTATTCGCTTATACTTTCGCCGTTGGTATCTGCATCTATTTCAATACTATAAACGTGATCCGGCGTTATTTCGCTAGGAGAAATAAAGTGAAAGAAATACAGTTAAAATTTGTATCTTATTGTTTAATCCTGTTGGCCCTGACAGTAACAATTTCTGTCCCAAGCTGGGCCGAGGAAAAAGACCTGATTCTCTACTTCGACTACGAAGATTTCAAAGGCGGCGAGGTGGTAGAGAAATCTATCAGCAAGCGAAATGGCAAAATCGAAGGGAAAGTTGTCCAGGTTGATAACGGCAAGTTTGGTAAGGCCGGTAAATTTGCGGCTGGTAGTTTTCTAGACCTGGATGGCGCCACCTTTCCCAAAGATAATATTCCCACCAAGGCCTGGAGCCTCCTGGCCTGGATTAATGTGGAGGCTATTAGCGACATGGCCATTTTCAATGCTCGATCTAGTGAGCCGGTTTGGCTGATTCACCCTGAAGCTAGAGGTGGTGGAAACTATCGCTGGTTACTAAGGGGTAATGGAAACACAAAGTTGTTCGATATCAGAGCCGGTAAGAATAAGGCCAATGCATGGCAACATTACGCTGGTATTTTTAATGGGAAAAAGGGGATTCTCTACATCAATGGCAATGAAGTCGGTGCACAAGATGCCGGAGCAAAGAGTTCCTCCACTGACTGGGGGTTAGGAGCCAGAGTTGGATTTAATATCGATGACAACCGTCCCTTTACCGGCTTGATGGATGATCTCAACATCTGGAAAAAAGCGCTGACTCAGGACGAAATAAAGGCCATTATGAATGATGGCGTGGAGACCTTCCTATCGGTCGAGGCTCACGGTAAACTGACCACTCAATGGTCGAAGATTAAAGCCCACCACCAGTAAAAGTCGATTTTTAACTTAACGAGTAGGGGTTGAATCTTCAATTTAACCCCTTACCCTCCTAATGATTCAATACAACCCTTTAGCTATAATCTCACAAGTTTGTCTAATGATAGACGGCGATGGCTTACCAAAGATGGATGATACCGTGTGCCCTCTTATATTTTCCGTAAAGATATTGGGTTGCCCACACTAGCTATCCCACCCAAATAGGGCCACCTAACGGTCACCAATACCCCTTTCGTGTAGTGTGCCAGCCAAGTACAGACACGATAAAACCCCTTACCATATCCATCCGGTTGATGCTCAAAGGCAGTCAATCTAGCCTCCCCTACATTTTCAGCTGTACCGTTTAAAATTTGGAAGCCAAGTGAAGATAAAACAAAAGAGGAGTCTAGCCCAAATTCAGGGATGAGCAGAATCTATTGTGTCAAGCGAAATTATCGCCTTTAATTGAAATTGACCTGTTCCCAGCGTGCTAAGTCTGTTTTAGCGAATGACGTACAGTTTAAAGTGAAAACACTCCTACCTGCGCGGCATTGACAAGATCAAAGGGCATATTCTGAGATTTGTGAACCTGAGGCATATACAGGCTAATCTGACCGTAACTTATGGCTTCTAGGGTTCAAGCGAGAAAGCTAGTTGGTCAAAAAGGCGAAAATACAGGTTGAGAGGGAGCATACCTGTGGAGCACCAAAGTAAAAGAAGAGTTGATCTTTCTGCTGTTATAAAGCCGGGAAAATGATAGAATTACTGATAGTTAGTTTCCAAAATCATTAGTAAACGGAACTTTACACTGAAAGTTCAAAAGGCATTAATTGACAGGTTCTACTTCGACCGGACCGATCCAGCAATTTCTACCACTCTCCACGTGAACACACATCCTCGACTTAATCGAGACCTATAAGTTTTTAGTCCGGAAATACAAAAGAACAAAGCGGAATTGACAAAGGCCACTTCAGAAAATAGAAGTAGGAAGATAGAGTAGGTTGGCATACTATCAACTCGAACATTGATCAGCTCGATTCACTACCTTTGGCTATTGAAGCGATCAATCTCAGCAAACGGTATGGTGGATTGATAGCGGTAGATGGACTTTCTCTCCAAATTCAAACCGGCGAACTCTTCGGTTTTTTAGGTCCGAATGGGGCTGGGAAAACAACCACGCTCAATATGCTGACGACATTGATCCAACCCACATCTGGAACAGCAACCATTTGCGAGCTTGATTTAGCAACCCAATCAACAGAGATTAAAAACCGGATCGGGCTAATGCCAGACACGCCAAAGATCTACCCTACACTAACCGGTCGACAATTCATCCACTTTGTTGCCAGTCTGTACCATCTGGACAGTAGAACTGTTGAAGAGCGAATGTTCCATTACCTTGATCTATTAGACTTACATCAAGTGGTGGACAAACAAATCAAATCTTACTCCTATGGGATGCAGAAGAAGACTCTACTGGTTTCCGTTTTGATTCGGGATCCGGAAGTGCTTTTTCTGGATGAGCCAACTGCAGGTTTAGACCCCAGAAGTGCCAATATCGTTAAGCAAATCCTGACCGATTTATGCCTAAATGGCCGAACGGTCTTTATGGCAACGCATATCTTGGAAATTGCGGAAAAGATTTGTGACCGGATAGGCATTATCTATCAAGGTAAACTAATTGCGGTCGGCACGTTGGCAGAACTACGAAACCAAATCGCTAATGCCAGCTTGGAAGAGATCTTCCTCCAGTTGACCTCAGGTACTCTGTCCTACAATGCTTAGCTGCCTCAGATCAATTCTAGGAGTTAGTTTCACCGCCTGGAAAAACAAACACCTGGGAAAAAATACCGACTTAGGGCATCACAGTGTAACGGTCGCCGGTTTATTGACGGTGATGTTCGCCCTGTATTGGCTCTGCCAATTTTTCCTGACGCGAACTCCACAACTCGATACTTTGGTAATTCACCGGAGTGCGACCATACTGACAACTATTGGAACACTTATCTTAGTTAAGTTCGCTGTCGAGGGCGCAATTCAGCTTTTTTATGAAGTCGAAGAGACTGCCTTCTTGTTCAGCACTCCAACCTCTGCCGCCGCAATTTTTGCAGCTAACTTCATTATCCTGATTGGACGAAATTCGCTGAATATGCTTGCTTGGCTGGTTCCACCTTGGATTGCATTTGGTGTCTTCTTTCACCTCTTCTGGCCGTTCTATCTGATGATTACCCCAATCTGTTTCTTTTATCTGGTGATTGTCATTTCACAAACTGTTCTGGGGATACTGCTTTTGATGCGCATCCCACCGATCAGTCAAAATAAAAAGATAGGTAAGTATCTCTCCTTCTGGCAAAGAAGAAGTTTAAAGATTTTAACCAGCCTGATTGGAGTCTTGATGGCGGTGATAATCGCTTTTAGTTTAATCGCAATCTCCGAAAATGAGGTGTTATCTGATAGTACAATTATTGACCAGTCTCAACAGCGGTTGTTGGGTTGGTCAAGTAGTCATAGTTGGCGTTGGAGTCCACATCAATGGATGACTCAATTGATGATTTCTTCGGTACCGGATCTATTGCAACCGGAACCACAACTGTCCTTTCTACCTTTACTGATCCAGCTAATAGGGACAGCTTGCCTCTTGCCGATCCTACTGACTGCATTAGCAGGACTAATCTACCGCTCAAGCTGGGAGCTACAACAGGTCGCCCCAACGTATCAATCTCCAACCGGTCAAACAGCACCTAAATCCAAATCAAGTTGGCATCGGTTTATCTGGAAATCGCATTTTTCACCTCTGATTTACAAAGACTTGCTGGTTTTTACAGGTCGAAAAGGGCGATGGTTAACAGTCCTTTTTTTCTCGCTGATTCAACTGGTAATGGTCTACTCGGTGGTCTCATCTACTCGGCAAGCAGATGAGACAAATTACATCATTTTCGGTATTTTATCTCAAATTAACCTGTACGGCGTCATTTTGACGTTTGGTCTAACGTTTTTTGGGTTCAAAGCGGAAAATGAAACGTGGTGGTTATTACAATCGAGCCCGTTAACAGCAGGTAAGGCTTATGCTAGTAAGTTTATTGCTGCGGTTCTGTTTGCTATGGCCTATATTACACCCTGGACATTTTTGTTGTTGGTTACGACTGGCTGGGCTTTGACGGATTGGATACCAATTGTTTTAATATCCCTACTCTCTGTGACGGCTGCAATCGCTCTCAATACATCAGTTGGCTGTTTCCCTTGGGTACATGATATCCAATTGAATAGATCTACCAACTCTATTCTAGGTCTTTTTACCATTATAGTCGCAACTATGATCAGTGGAGTCCTGCTGATTACTCCCTTTTTAATTTGGCAGATGGTAGTAATGGAGGAAATTTCGGTTTTGATTTTCAACAGATGGTGGTTAAAAGTTACTATTATTGGCACACTGGGAACCGGTACCGTTTTGATCACAGTTTTATCGGCGTTGGTCGGTCGACGCTATCTAGGTAGATTCCTTTGAGAAAAGGTATTCGATCCGTTATAATAAACAGGAGCTTAAGGCATTTTAGATGCTTGGTATCATCCTTCTAGAAATTATTTTAAGGAGTTGGACATGGCAAAAGCAGCCCGTCAGAAAATTAAACTGGAAAGTACGGCTGGTACTGGCTATTTCTACGTAACGACTAAACAAACTCAGTCACAAGAGAAGATCGAAGTTAAAAAGTACGATCCCAAAGTGCGCAAACACGTCCTATTTGTTGAGAAACGGCTTCGTTAAGATCTGGCTTTTAAGTACGGGCAATGCAGAACACTCCACAGTTCAGGCGACAAAAGGCTGAGAAGCTGACTCTCTCTGTCAAGAGCGCAGTTACAGTTGTTCAAACGCAACAGGGGATGTTTGTTGTCTCTATAGTCTTGCTGGTTTCGATTATCGGCACGGTGGGAAACGAGATTCTGAGGAAGATTTTGTCTGACGACGATCAGGCTATTCTCGTCACGTGCGTTGTCTGTATCGCTGGTATTCTAATTAGTCTGTCTCGCCGCCAACAGATCTTCGCCTACCTGACGGCAAGACGGATGGCCAAGTTTGAGCAGCGGATGCAAGCTCGCCGCTTGAGAGACAAAGCACAAAACCAGCTATGACGTCACAATCGTTGACTTACGCTGATGCTGGTGTTTCGTTGGATGCAAGCGAACGCGCCATGGCTGGAATCAAAGACCTCGTTCGGAGTACCTCTCGTCCGGAGGTGTTGAGCGATATCGGCAGTTTCGGTGGTCTTTTTGCGCTGGGACGGTACGAGCAGCCGGTACTGGTTTCCAGTACTGACAGCGTCGGGACCAAGTTGAAAGTGGCCTTCATGGCCAGTCGGCACGACACCGTCGGTTATGATATCGTTGCACATTGTGGTAACGACATTGTAGTTCAGGGAGCAGAGCCCCTTTTCTTCCTCGATTATGTAGGGACGAGTCGACTAAGGCCTGATATCTTGCAACAAATCGTGCAGGGGCTAGCAGACGGTTGCCGCCACATCGGGGCGGCTTTAATCGGAGGAGAAACGGCTGAACTCCCCGGTTTCTACCAGGACGGTGAATACGATCTGGTAGGTACGATCGTCGGCGTGGTCGAGAGAGACGAGATTATCACCGGCCAACAGATCAGTGTTGGAGATCGTTTGGTCGGCCTTCCTTCCTTGGGGTTACACACTAACGGCTACTCCCTAGCCCGGCGAATCTTATTCGAACATTGTGGTCACGATATCGATCACTTTGTATCTAAACTTGATACAACTGTCGGTCAAGAGCTTCTCAAAAACCACCAAAGCTACGTCAAAACCGTACTCGACCTAAAATCCAGGTGTCAGATTCAGGGGATTGCTCATATCACCGGTGGCGGCCTACCTGACAACGTAGTCCGAATCTTACCCGACAGCCACTGTGCTGTAATTCGGACCGATAGCTGGCAAATTCCACCCATCTTCACCTACCTACAACAACAAGGTAATGTAGATCTGGACGAGATGTATCGTGTGTTTAACATGGGCATCGGTTTGGTATTGGTCGTCCGGCCAACAGATGTAGACCTGGTGCTTTCATCGGTTGATGAGGCCATTCTGATAGGTGAAGTTGAAAGTGGTCAACAGGAGGTCAAACTTGTCTGATGTAGCTGATAGACGTCAGATCCTCGACGCGCTCTCCCTGCGTCGGCTAATTTCTCTCTTTCAAGATCACGATTTTCCAATTGTTGTTCGAGCTTTAAGCGAACAGAAAATTGCAGACCTGGCTATTTTTTTGCTGGTGCTAACCCGAATCGAGACCAGCATCCCGACACTGTCGGAAACTGAGGAAACAGGCAGCGATCTGCTATTGGTCGATCGCGCAGCTCAGATTTTAGCTAATCTCCCCGTGGATCAGCAAACCGATATAGCCCAAGAAATCGCCGCCATTGACATGTTGCCAACTGAGCAGATCAAAGAAACAGTGGATCAGATTGTTAACCATGTTACGGCTTTTGCCGAAAGCACTGTCGTTTTTGGTGCTGGTACAGAAAACCTGGCCAAACTGCTATCCAAAATGGATGCTTCGCAACAGGGACAATTGGTGGAGTCGCTCCGTGTAACCAACCCGGAGTTAGCGACGGGGCTAAATCGGGAAATCATGCCCTTTAGTAGTCTGAGTATGTTGGACGATGAAACCATTCGTACGCTGGTGAACTATCTCGATGTTAATACTATTGCGGTCGCTATTCACAACTTACCTCAGGAGATCCAAGATCGTTTTTTGAATGTTATGGAGGGAGGTATGGCGACCGAGATCGAAGCAAAAATGGATTCGCTCGGCTTTGCTGAAACCCAGATCGCCTCTACAGCCCAACAGTCAATCTTGGATCTGGTATGCCGCTTAGCTGCCAAAGGCATTTTGCAGATTCATCAGAGTAGTGGCATCCCTGACGTTTAGTTAGTTTAGCTACTAGCACCTTGCGGTGGGAGCCCCCTCCCCAACCCCGAAGTTTGTTTCCTTGATTGGGTTTCTAGCCCACTCTAAAAGTCATGTCTTACGACCGAAAAATTGTGGCTGCTTGTCTCTTGTTGGCACTGCTCATCGGTTGTTTTACCCTTCTGAATATTCTTTTCCCTCTACCAAAAGAGAGGCTCTCCCGTGATTCTGCACCACAGTATTTAGACCGTCACGGTCAAGTGGTGCGTATTTTTTTAGCCCCAGACGATAGTTGGCATCTACCACTCTCTAGCTTGGACCGGTTTTCACCCAGCTTGCAACAGGCGGTTTTGGCTTACGAAGACCGATGGTTCTACTGGCATCCGGGCGTTAACCCAATCTCGATCGCTCAAGCCCTGCTGGCTAATTTTCGGGCCAAACGGATCGTCCGGGGAGGTTCGACTATTACCATGCAATTGGCTCGCCTGATCGAACCCAAATCTCGTACCATACCCAATAAATTGGTTGAGGTTTTTCGTGCCATACAGATTGAACTAACTCTATCTAAACGCCAAATTCTGACCGCTTACTTCAATCTGGCTCCGTACGGTGGCAATATAGTCGGTGCTTCAGCGGCTTCTCAGGCCTACTTCGGTAAATCGGTTGACCGACTCAGCCCGGGTGAATCCGCTTTGCTGGCTTGTCTGCCCAATTCGCCGACGCGTTTGAGACCTGACCTGTACCCGCAACGAACTCAAACTGCACGGAATAAGGTCCTCCGGCGTATGTTAGGTCAGGGTAAAATCGATCTCACCGCCTTTCGAGAAGCATACAGCGAGCCGATTCCCGATCAGCGTCAGCCAATGCCTTTCCGTGCACCTCATCTGACCCGTTTTTTGCATAATAACCCCTTTCTGGCAACCCCAACTACCAAACCCGATTTGTCCACCGGCTCAACCGTTGTGCGGACAACCATCGATCTCCAAATCCAGACACTAGCCGAGGGAGTGCTGAATCAACATTTAGGACAACTTCGGCAACAGGATATTTCAACTGGAGCAGTTGTAGTGATGGATACCCAAACCCGACAGGTTCTAGCATGGGTTGGGTCCAACAACTTTTTCGCCCGACGAGATCGGGGTCAAGTGGATGGTGTTTTAGCCCCACGGTCGCCGGGATCCGCTCTAAAACCTTTTGTCTACGCTCTGGCATTAGACAGCGGGGAAATTACACCAGCCAGTTTACTCAACGACGTCCCTGTTGATTATGCCGGCTATCATCCTGACAATTACGATGGTCAGCATCGGGGTTATGTAACGGTGCAGCAAGCCTTAGCCGAATCGCTGAATGTGCCCGCAGTTCAACTCTACGCCAGTTTAAAAGACGATGGTCTTTACGCTTTCCTACAGCAAGCGGGTGTAACCACACTGACCGAACCTAAAAGTCATTACGGCCTGCCGCTGATTTTGGGTAGTGCGGAAGTCAATCTGCTGGAACTCACTTCTCTTTACTGTGGGCTCGCTAATCTGGGATCTTTTGCTCCTTGCCACCTGATATTAGACCAGTCTTTGGTTTCAAAGGAGCAACAGCTCTTAGGTCGAGAAGCCTGTTATATTCTGTCTGAAATGCTGTCTGAAGTACGACGACCTGATCTACCTTCCAGCTACGAATCGACGCTTCATCTTCCCAAGGTCGCCTGGAAGACGGGGACCTCTTACGGGCACCGGGATGCCTGGAGTGTAGGCTACACACCGGATCTAACCGTTGGAGTCTGGGTGGGTAATTTTGATGGCCATGGCGCACCTGCCTTGGTTGGGTCGGAAGTGGCGGCTCCAATTCTATTTGACCTTTTCAGAAATCTTCAGGGGCAACAGCGGTGGTTTCGTCGCCCTTATCAGGTCAACCAGCGCAAGATTTGTACCTTGAGTGGCATGATAACAACCGACGCCTGTCCCAAAACTAGGACCGATTTTTATATCGTTGGCATTTCGCATTCAGATCCGTGCCAAATGCACCGGCGAGTGGTCATCGATGACCAGACCGGTTTTCGTCTCTGCTCGCACTGTCGTGTCGGGAGAAGCTATCAGCGGCAAACCTTTGAAATTTGGCCACCTGAAATTTCGACCTGGTTAAACCGGCGCGGTATAGCTGGTGCCACGATCCCTAAGCACAATCCGAATTGTAACGGGGTTGTCAGCGGTGCTGGACCAATTATCCGTTCACCGACCAAAGATACCCCATACAAAATTAGGGCTGGAATTTCGTTGGAATTCCAAAAAATCCTGTTGGAAGCGTCGGTATCCAATCAAACCCAGCAGGTTTACTGGTTCCTGGATGGTCAACTGGTATCTAGCGGCACGCCAACCAAGAAGGTTTTTATTGTACCTACGGTCGGAAAGCATAACTTAACCTGCATTGACGACGAAGGTAGATCAACCACACAGCTACTACGAATTTTAAACTGACAATATCCATCCCGAACCGGGAGGAAGGGAGATCAGCCGATGAAACAAAATTGGAAGCCGACCCTGCTTTGTGCAGGTTTGCTGGTACTAAGCGCCTGCCAGCAGTTGTTACAACCTCAGTCTTGGAGTCAAAATTACGCACGCTTGGAAGGTACAGCGGCTACATCCGCTGCCATGATCGATGGAGACCATGAAACATCGGGGCTAGCTAAAGTCGTTAACCGTGGAGCCTCAGAAATTACGATTATCCTGCCAGCTAAGAAGCGGATCAGCAAAGTCGCCATCATTAGCAAACAGTTGAGTGATCCAAAGTTCAAGGGTAAAAGATGCAACCTATATACCATGAAGCAGGGAGATTGGAATTTGGTGGCACCGTTTTCGATTCAAGGGTTTCGGACGGAAGTCCGGTTTCCTGCGGTGGAAATCGACCAAATTCGCATTCAAGTTCCTTCCCGGCTCAGTTTTCGGGAGATGGGACGCATCGTTAATCGGTACGGCGATATCCACAACCAGAAATACTACGACCCAACAGCACCGACCATAGAAGAGGTCGAACTCTATGGGCCGATTGAAACCGTGTTCGTTGAACCCATGGTAGAATAGCGAATAAGTTAGCGGCAGCAAGTTTTTTCCCACGAACGGGTTGAGATAATAAAAAAGGGCAGTCAGCTGACTGCCCTTGGAAACACACGTTTGTTTGTTGGTAATTTAGAAGGTCATTAGTGTTTCGACTGCGATTTCGGTCCCACCATCTTCTGCCAGGTGCTGTTTGACTTCGATTAGGGCCCCCCAGTTATCATTGAAAGAATAGGACGGGCTTACAGTGACCGAAGTTTCCATGTCTGCTTCATCCATCTTAATACCACTAAAACGGACGGTAACGGCAGCAGAATCTGTGACACCGTAGTTACACATACCGAGGAAGTGCATACCACCGACCCCCTCCGCACCCCAGTTACCAAGTAGATCAACTTCACCGGCAACGGTGATTGGTCCTGCAGAATACATAACCCAAGCATTCAGTTCACTTTTCAGATAGGATTCGGCGGCTTCCGCTGTGGGTGCAGCAGGTACAGGAACCACAGCAGGTACAGCGGCTTTTGGTGCGGCTGCCGGTTTAGTGATGTCACCGGCAAAACCAACTTTAGCAGTTAAACCTTCAATTGGCGTTAATGCTAACTGAGCTTCAAAACCGGGGTTGTTGAGATCGGTGTCACCGCTATCCCAAACACCGGATACCACGGAGGCATAGACACCTATTATGTCTGAGGGGCTGATGTTAAGTGCAACGCCGTTTTGATAACCGGGGTATGGAATACCAGTTGACCAAGAGTATTGATACATATCGACGGGTTCAGCGGCTTCAAAACCGATGCAGCTTAAAAAGCGACCGGTGGTGATGCTGATTTGATCAGACAGGGCGTAAGAAACAAATGCTTGTTCTAAGGTGATAGCATCATTACCGTTGATGTCAGCTTGAGCAGACAATTTGTCAAAGCTAAATTTAAGATCGACTTCCAACTGGTCATAACCGGCAAAAGCTGCTATGTCATCACCACCCAGCGTTGCACCGGCTGACATATCCAAGAAACCGTCAATTGAGAAGTTATCGCTAATTTCTATTGCATCAGCAGATGTAGGGGCAAAAAATACAGAAATACATAAGGCTAAACCGAGCGTTAAGCCTCTTTGTAGATGTTTCGGAATTGTAAAACTCAAGTTAGACCTCCTAAAGTCTAGGTTTTATATTCAAAAATTAGAAATTGTTGCCATCAACATTAAGTCGCCTGGCAATCCATAAGATAGCTCTCTATCTCCGTTTGAAATTGATGTGATTTGAAGCCTCGTTAACGCAACTAAACAAAAACGTCTATAACGCATTAACCGACACCGTATAGTCAACGTATCTATGCGAATTGGGTTTCAGTTAGAGAAATCAGGCTTGGTTCAATGGGTTAAACCGAAAGAAATGGTAATTTAGCAACGAGGCCGCCCTATTTACCCAGGTCGTACAATCCCCTTAGAGTCACCAATACGGTCACCTTCTATTCGAAGGCTGTACTTCCGACGTAACCAACAATACCGTGTTCACTCCGGTCAAGACCTTCGATTTCTTCCTCTTCTTCAACTCTCATACCGATGGTGGCTTTAATAAGTGAGAACATCACATAGCTGACACCAAAAGCCCAGACAAAACCAGCAAATACACCAATCAGTTGGCTGACCAATTGGGCGAGACCAGCTTCTTTACTTAAGAGCCCAATTGCTAAGGTCCCCCAAGCGCCGCAAACACCATGCACTGAGATAGCACCGACAGGGTCGTCTATCTTCAGATTATCAAAGAAGATTACCGATCCAACCACTAGATAGCCACCAACCAAGCCTGTCAAAGCCGCCATGGCAGGGGTCATCACATCGCAACCAGCGGTGATCGACACTAGGCCAGCTAAAGCCCCATTCAAAGCTAAAGACGGGTCTGGTTTTTTGAATAGAATCCAGCTCAATATTCCAGCCCCAATTGCACCTGCGGCGGCTGCCAAGTTAGTGGTAACAGCGATGTAGGCCATGTCTCCCCCTACAGCAGTCGTGCTACCGGGGTTAAATCCGAACCAGCCTAACCACAGGATAAAGACGCCCAGTGCCCCCATAGGAATATTGTGACTTGGAATCGGATTCACCTTTCCATCTTCTCCGTATTTACCCTTACGGGCGCCAACAACAATAGCTCCGGCTAGGGCCGCCCAACCACCAACAGAGTGGACTACGGTAGAACCGGCGAAATCGAGGAATGGCGTGGATAGATTTTCTAACCAACCGCCTCCAGCGAAGAGTCCGCCCCAGGCCCATGAACCGAAAATAGGATAGATAAATCCACAGATAATAATGGAATACACTAGGTAGGCAGAGAACTTGGTTCGTTCGGCCACAGCCCCACTAACAATGGTAGCCGCAGTCGCACAGAAAACGGTTTGAAAAATCAGAAAGGCCCAGTTGAAACCTTCCGAATTACCGGTGGCTTTAGCGGCATCGGAACTAGCATCAAAGAAGAAAAAACCGGAGCCAATCCAACCACTGGAAATACCAAACATCAAACCGAAACCAAACATCCAAAAAATGATAGAACCAAGGGAGATGTCCATCAGGTTTTTCATGATAATGTTACAAACATTTTTAGCCCGGGTAAAACCGGCCTCAACCATGGCAAAACCTGCTTGCATAAAGAAAACCAAAAAAGCTGCCAGGCAGGTCCAGAGAATGTTGGCCTCATCCCGAAGTGTTGCCAGAGAATCTGTTTCCTCGGCTGCTGCCGTATTAACCATAAAACCGAGAGTTAAATATAAAACAGCAACTGCTGTTAAACTAAACCATCCAAACCGTCTGACTGGTTTCATTGCCTTAATACCCTCCATTAACGTGATGTACGTAGGTTTTTAGTAATTTCGATCTAGAATTAGGCTAGTTGTTAGAGCCATTCTAAGAATGAGCGGCAATCTTGTTACGCACAAATCTTGCAGTCCATGTCTTTAGTTGATAGAATAGCGTTGACCACGCCCTGAGCAGCAAGGAGCAACAAGTATGCCATCGTCCATATATCTTCAGGGCAAGCAATCATGGGGATAGTTGCTTTTGGCTGCCCTTTTTTTCATCAACTTTATGCTTAAGAAACAATCGGATCTATGTGGACCTCTGCTCCATTGAGACTACTGTTAATTACATTGATTGGTGGGGCCCTCCGATTATGGCAATTGGGCAGTTGGAGTTTCTGGCAGGACGAAGTACTGACCTTTTTTGATGCCCGGCAATTCTCGCTGGCACATTTCCAAATCAATCCAATTCCTTATTTGGCAGTCAAGGTTTCCATGGCCATCAGTGGTCCGAACGAGTTTGGTGCGCGCCTGATTCCTGCGCTGGTTGGGATTTTGACCATTCCTTTGACCTACTTATTGGGTAAGGTGATCTACAATCAGAGAGTAGGTATGTGGAGTGCTGGTTTTTTATCGGTCTGCCACTGGCATCTGTTCTGGTCACAGAATGCGAGATCCTATATTTTCACCTGTTTCTTTGCCGCTTTGACAGCTATCTGCTTTTTTCAGGCCATCGAAAAAAAACAGGTTCGGTGGGCGATCTTATCACTGGTTTCAGTCAGTTTGCTGATCATGTCACACATTCTGGCGGGCGTGATGATGGGCAGTTTAGTCGCCTATGTTGTTTACCTGTTTTTTACCGAGCGGAAGCAACTTACGTTGGATCGATGGAAGGTTTACACTATCTTCTTTTCACCCTTTGCCTTATCGACCACACTACTAATTTGGCCCTACTTTCGACAATATCTGTTCTCAGGCTGGGGACATAACGAGTGGAACCGTAGTTTGATCTACATTATGATGACACTGGTTTACGGACTTAGCCTGCCGGTAGCGGTAACAGCCTTGTTAGCGGTCTTGGCTCGACCGATTTCCCGTGATAAGGTCTTCTTGCTCTGTTACTGTGGGGTACCGTTGGTTTTCTTTAGCATCTCCTCTTTTTTCCTCAATGTGGCAGGCTATTATCTATTTTTTACACTACCTGGATATGTGGTGCTGGCGGCTTGGATTTGCGATCAAATTTGGATTACACAATCGAAACTGCTTTTTCGCCTTGCATTACCATCAGTAATTGTGCTGACCCTAGTTTCGCAGGTTTACCTCTATTTTCAACTTGAACACGGAGGAAGACCTCGATGGAAAGCAGCATTTGAGACAATTCAGACTCAATTTCAAGCTGAGGATCGTTTAGTTAGTTCACTAACCGAGATGAGCGATTTTTATCTACCTTCAGCTAAATCGTTGAAAATTGAGCCGATCAAAATGCCGGATTCGCTTCCGGCAGGTCGAACTTGGTTTGTGGTCGACAATGATCGCTTCAACGTCTTTGACCCGACATATGACTTTCGGCAAAGACTGCAACAGCGAGCCAGGTTGGTGGCGTCATTTCCAGCTGTCATCAGATTTAAAGATCGAAAAATTGACCTATACCTGCTAGAATAAAAGCGAAAAACCGCCAGCACAGTGCGCTCTCACTGTCGGACTTTTTGCGCATATAGAATCGGCCAGTTGAAGGTGTCCCGTATTCTTTCGGCGCGTTACCGTGACCGTCGTAAGCGTTTAGCCTTACATTTTGGTTTGATGGCTGCAATCTACAACCGCAAACTCTGCTTTGCGCTAACTTCTTAACTTTATGCAAGAGGTGTGGTTTATTTCATCCTTAAACAGCTAAAAAATTAAAACGATGACGAAAGGAGAAATAGATTGAGAATTTTACCCGTTTTACCAATTGTTGGCTTGACGGGCCTTTTTAGCCTTATGACCATCTCCTGGCTAGGCCCAAGAAGAATCCCTGGTTCTGTATTTCTCATTTGATAAGGAGGTGAAGGAAAAAATCAAAGACCTCTCGCTTCACCAGAGTAATGGTCAAATCTCCGGCAACCCATTTGTATGCAAGAGGCTCCACAGTTTGAGAATTTTGCAAAAAAATAACGCTTGTTGAAATAATTTGTTGAAATAAACGGCATTTTGCAGCATTTTTCCGATCCAATTCACAATTTTTCTTGTAGATTGACCTGTTTTCACGCATAATATACACATCAATATTTCAGAAAGGAGAGTACACAGTGCGAAAACACGTGATTGGGCGGCTACTATTGATCTGTAGCTTCATCATTGCCTGTGGTGGCGATGAAGTGAATACGGTCACCAAATCCAAAGCCACAACTGGTGAGAAAACGGAGGATGTGGTCGCTGCCGTCGAAATCGACTTTGTGGCTGAAGATAAGGCAATCAACCAAACCTTGAAGGATCAGAACGCTGCTATCAGTGGCAAAGAATTGGACGATATTATGGTGTACTGGGTCAAAAGCGAGAGTAAAGATATTTTTACCGCTTGGACTTTCTGGGCCGGTACCTTCGAAAAGAACGAGGGCTGGAAAGCTGTCAAAAATGGTTGGGTTGGAATCTTTAAACTTCGTGCAGGCGAGATGACCGTCGAAGTCTTAAGCCTGGAAATTGACTCTCGTGCTAAAAATTCTGTCCTGCATGGGAAATACAAATGGGGAGGACAACAAGGCGAATTGCTGGCCGCTTTCCAGAAGAAGAAAGACAAATGGCAAATTCGTGCCATCGATTTTACCAACGGCCGTTTTGGGAAGCAGATCAAAAAATTGCAAGATCCCGCCTATAAAAATCCACAGTAGGTGGTAGTTAGAGGACAGAGTCTTTTCTTAAGGAGAAGGAACGTATTGTACGCTAGTCACCTTCAAGAGAGGATTCAATGGATTTACTGGTCGTTAACGGTATTTTTAGCGGTCAGCATGGTCTCTGAAGTCGGAGCACAAGCCGTTTTCTTTCGGGATGTCGCTGCTCAGGCTGGTATCGACTTCACCTATTCCCAGGGAGGCCGCTCCTCTCTTCTAGTCGAGGATATGGGCCCTGGAGCCGCTTTCGTCGACTACGACAATGACGGTGACCTAGACCTTTATCTGGTGAATTCGCCAGGGCCTTTAAAAGCCAAAGTTACAGTTGATTCGCCAACCAATATGCTGTACCGCAACAACGGTAACGGTACCTTCACCGATGTTACGGCTCAAGCGGGTGTTGGTCATCAAGGATTTGGAATTGGCTGCGTTTTCGGCGATTACGATAACGATGGCGATTCCGATCTGTACGTGACTAACTATGGGCCTAATGCTTTGTACCGCAACAACAGCGATAGTACCTTCACCGATGTTACCGTCCGAGCCGGGGTTGCGGATGAACGTCAATCTTCGACTGGCTGGAGTTGTGGTGCCGCCTTCGGCGATTACGATCAAGACGGTTTTTTGGATCTGTATGTTCCCAACTACGTAGTTTACGATCTCGACTCGCTAGAAAAGATGCAGAAAGATTCAAAGCGAGCGGGGCAAGCGATCCCCAGTGCTTTGAACCCACACGTCTTTGAGCCGCAAGACAACATACTCTACCACAATAATGGCGACGGCACTTTCACCGATGTCACTGCCCAACTCGGTGTTGCGGCCGAGGGTGGACGGAGTTTGCAGGCTCTCTTTACAGATTTCGATCTGGATAACGATTTAGACCTCTATATAGCCAACGATACGTCAGCTAATTTTTTATACCAAAACAACGGCGACGGTACTTTCACCGACGTCAGTCAGGCCTCTTGGGCGGCTGACTTTCGCGGCTCGATGGGATTGGCCAGCGGCGATTACGACAACGACGGGGATCTGGATCTGTTTATTAGCCACTGGATCGATGAAGAAAACGCCCTGTACAACAACCTTTGGAAAGACGAAGGGATGCTGATTCAACCCGATCGAACCGATTCTAATCAGCAGGCCGACCCAATGCTAATCCGGCTAGTGGACGAATCCTACGGTGCGGCCTTGGCTGAGGAGAGTGTCAAGTACATCGGTTGGGGAACAGATCTGTTTGACTTTGACAACGACGGTGACCTTGATATTTTTGTGGCTAATGGTAGTACCTTTCAAGAACTTAACCATCCTCAGTTTCTGATTGCTCAACAGGATCAACTGTTCCAGAACGAAGGTGATCGCATGTTTGCAGAGATTACTGAATCCTCTGGCCTGACGACGCTTCCCTTACGGGTCGGAAGAGGGGTGGCCTTCGGCGACTACGATAACGACGGCGATGTTGACCTGGTCGTCTGTAATAACAACGGTCGCCCTTTTTTACTCCGTAACGAAGTTGGCAATCGCAACAATTGGTTGCAGGTCAAGCTAGTCGGTACTGAAAGCAACCGTGACGCAATCGGGGCAAAGGTTCGCCTTAAGTCGAAGGCTAGCGGCCAAACCCAACTGCGCGAGATTAACGCCGGTAGCAGCTACCTCTCTTTCAACAGCTTAACGGCTGAGTTCGGCCTTGGCGACGACACCGGCATCAATTGGGTAGAGGTAGTCTGGCCTGGTGGTCGTGTAAGTCGGCATCAAAACATTCCAGTTAATCAAAAAGTGGTCATCACCGAAGGCATATCCTCCACGGAAAGCGAATGAATCAGACAGAGTGGCCAGTGATTTGGGCTGGACTTCTGTTGTTTCTCTTCCTGTTTAGTGGTTGTCGGAGCCAACCTGATCCGGCTGGCCTTTCCGCTCTGCAAACTGGCATTCGACTAGCAGAGATAGGCCAACATAACGAGGCTATCCCCCATTTCTCGGAGGTTTTGCGAAACCGATCTGAAAAAAGAGGTATAAATCCAACACTCCTTTTTGATGTTCACTACTGGCTAGGGCAATCTTATGGTGCGCTGGGTCGTTATCCAAACGCAATTCGATATCTAGAAATGGCTCTAGATCTAGTCGACAAGGATCCGGTTGACCTCAAAGTTAGGCTAACTCTAGGCCAACTCTACTGGTATCAGGGCGACCAACGGGCAGCAGTCCGATACCTCCTTCCTATCCTAAGTGACTGTACAAAACAACAACTCGGAGCCATAGCCGGTTTCACTGGAGACGCATTCCAAGTAGTACGTTTATCAACAGAGCATGCGCCTACGGCCAATATGGCCGAACTCAACCAGGTCTTTACAGCCGACGGATCCTTGTTAGCCAATGCGCCCAGGGTGGGGTCTGAAAATGCAGATGATTACAGCCCCGCTTTTTCGCCGAACGGCAGACAGGTTGTTTTTGCCTCTTATCGACTTCAGAATGCTGAGCTATTTCTGCTGGAGATCGATTCTGGACAACTCACCCAACTAACCCAAACTCCGGAAATCAACGAGTACATGCCGGTTTTCTCACCCGATGGCGAGCAGATTGCTTTCGTTACCGAACGAAAGGTTTCCAGCGAAGCCCGGATCACGGTTCAGTTGAGCGGTTCGACGCCGAGCAGTGCTACTATTTCGATCATGGAACTAGACGGACAAAACCGTCGACGGCTGACGCAGGTCAAGGCTGTGGAACGATCGCCCGCTTTCTCACTTGATGGACAGACCATCGTCTTTGAATCGGTAGAACAGAGCAGTCGAACTAACAACGAAGAACCCGATTTGGAGATCTATACCATCTCTGTCGATGGTCAAAACAGACAGCAACTGACCGACAATCAGTTTGACGATGGTGCTCCCTCCTTTTCGCCGGATGGAGAACAGATCACCTTTTTGTCGCACCTGGATGGAAACTACGAGATCTGTGTTATGGATCGTGATGGAGGCAACCTGCGCCGATTAACCTATACTCCGGATGGCGACTACCAACCCCGTTTCTCGCCCGACGGTAAACAGATTGCCTTCGTCTCCAACCAGAACAACGATTACGAGTTGTTCATGATGGATAGCGACGGCCAAAACCGAAGACAATTAACTAACAGCATTGGTGTTAACCTGGAGCCTCGTTTCTCACCCAATGGAAATCAGCTGGTCTTTACCTCTGACCGGCAGGGATATATGCGGGTTTACACCATGAATCTGGACCAACAGGTTTCAAAGGCTGCATTGGCCCAGCGGCTGCAACTGGTACTGAGATAGTCGGAGGGTTAAACGAGATGCAGACGGAACAAAGTTCAACCTTTGGTTGACAACCTCTGATTGGCAATTTCAACACGATCGAGGATTAGCGCAGATACATGTGCTGAGATGGAGAATAGAAAATGGCAGACTTAAAAGTTGGTGTGATCGGTTGTGGTGGGCATGCCCAGAGCCACTTCACCATGATTAAAAATGAACCACGGATGACACTGGTAGCGATAGCTGAGACAGACGATGATCGGTTACAAAAAGCTCAAACTAATCATCGTCCTCAATTTGCCTTTACAGACTTCCGGCAGATGCTGGACCAGATTGACCTGGACTTGGTTTATGTGGTTACCATGCCTGGACACCTGTTGCCGATTGTACTGGAATGTTTGGGGCGGAATCTACACACCTCGATTGAGAAGTCACCGGGAATGGTCCCCGAAGAGACACGGCAGATGATGACGGCGGCCCGACAGAGCAAAGGTAAGGCCATTGTCTCTGTTAACCGACGCTACAAGCCGGAGGTTTTAGCTGTTCGCAGGTTGCTTCAAAAACGCGGTGGTGCGGTGCAAGTAGCGGCAAACTACCACAAACCACCGTCGGGATTGAGACATCCGGGGCGTTGGGCAGTGGCCCCTCCGGAGATTATCTGTGACGCTATTCATCATGTTGATCTTCTTCGCTGGATGGCAGGCCAAGCGCCAACTGAAGCAGCTCGGGCAATCGAACTCTACGCCCATTCCTGGCAAGGAGACAGAGAAGGAACACCGCGCTATAATGCTATTATCACTTTCGATAACGGTTGCCGCGGCACCATTATGAGCCATTACGGTGTAGGATACCGTGTGCAAACAGCAGAGGTCCACACTGAAGATATGTCGGCTTATCTGGATTTAACCGGTCAACCGGAGATCACGCTTTATCTGGAAGGTAAGAGATGTGAAACCCCTCTGGATCTGGATGCTGTCGGTGGTGCTGACTTCAATGAGACACGGCATTTTACCGACTGTATCCTCAACGACACAATGCCGTGGAGTTCTCTGGAAGATCTCGTCTATACCATGGACCTCTGCCAGGCCATTGAGAACGGTCATCAGGGACCGTTACACTAGGTCCCTGGTTGCACTTTCTATCCGTCCTGGTAATATAGGGCTATTTATGGACTGATGGTATTACCGAACCTCGGAGTGCCGGAGGTCTTATATACGAAGAATCAGGTTGATCTCACCAAGTTGTTTCTGGCCTTTTCCAATGAACTACAGATGATGAGGTGGTTGAGACTATCATCCAAGATGTAATAATAATAATCGACTACATGGTAGATGAGAAGGGGCAAGATGACAATATCATTCTGGTGCCGGTTAAGGCGGTTTAGATCTAAAACAAAATGACAAATTAGCTGAGTGAGTTAGACGTCTTTCATCTCCTACTCTCGTCGCGATCTCGATTTCATTCCCGACATCTCTTCGACTAGCTGAAAGCCTGTGATCCTGAACCCGGAGCTGATTAGCAGGATATTCCACCCACTGTTGCTTGGCTAGCCGAGATCTATAGTGACATCGAAGCAGGCAACATCTTCCTTTTTGTCATTAGATTCTGAAATCGAAGCGGCGGATAATTCCAACGCCAGGTTCTAAGCTATTTTTAGTAGCTGAAGTTTTCCCTATGCCACTTTTATTAATTCATAATCGATATCTTGGCCCCAAAGCCTGACGGTTTCCTTTAGTTGCAGGCCGCTTTCGTATAATAACTTGACGATGAGTTGAGAGGCATCTCCTATGAAATTGATCATTTGTTTGACTTCTTCACGGGGGACATAACCTCAGGTGCGTTTTCTTTCTTTTTGCACCGTAGGGCGCTCATCACCTGGCTCTGGATGGACGGTGCCACCTGTCTGTCAGTAGCGAGATGGGGCAGAAAATATTCGTTTTTTCCTCCCTTCCCCTTTTAAATCGTCCTGGCTCTATGGTATTGAACATATCGCTTAATCCAATCGCGATATGCCCGTTTCGTGTAAATAGAATAGTGCTTGTACCTCACCACATCCCGGACATCATTGAGTAACCTTTTTTTCTTCACTTGACATAACTCTCTCCTGAAATTTAGAATAAGATCAAGTTATCAGGTCAAAATCCCTATCAACTAATAGTTGGATCAAGGGAAACAAATGCTGACGATACCCGCAAAGACCGTGTATATCGACCCTGAGGTCAGGTCTCGCCCAAACTGCAAACGGCGTCTCGATCGTGTCTTGCCGTACGTCCGTTGCTGGGACATCCGAGACCTTACCCCAGAGGCCATACGGAGCGTCTTCGGGATAGGCATACGGCGTCACGGTAAAAATGACTTCGGCAACGATGCGGTGCTGGTTTCCACAACGTTCGATGAAGAACGGTACTCCTGGTTCTACCACTGGCGTAACGAACCCGGCTGAGCCCAATCGTACCAGTTGCCAACTGGCGAGAAGAATACACCGAGCTCTTCGAACAGTTCCCCAGCAGTTCCAGCCCGACTTGGTCACGCTGGAACTGCTGGGGAGGCCATCCAAGCTCTTTCCTTGGAATTGTGCAGGTAGACGATCAGCGTACACTTGTGGAAGGGCAAATACTCGACCCACGAGACATTCGTTCTGGACCTTCAGGATAGTGTGCTGCCGAAGGCGGGTTGGTCACCTTCGAAGCTTGTCCCGGCGCCCCCCCTGCACTCACCGGTGATGTCCCCATCCGTGGCTAACGACCCACAACGACACAAAAAGGGACATTTTCTAATAGGTGCCCGTTATTTTTCGTTAGCTTACTCTGTCCTGAGTAATCTTTCTATTTCATCAAAAATATCAGACCAATTCCCTGGGTTCCGCTGTCTATATAGCTTCATTGTTGGATACCAGGGAGAATCACCACGATCCAACAACCATCTATAATCAGGAGCGAACGGCAATAAAACCCACACTGGCTTTCCCATAGCACTTGCTAAGTGTGCAACAGAAGTATCTACTGAAATTACAAGGTCCAGTTGCTCTATAATCGCGACTGTATCCGCATAATCATTTATTTCGCTGGTTGCGTCTATGATGGTAGTTTCATTAATGATACGTTTTAGATCAGCCCTTCGGCTACCCGCTTGAAGGTTGAATAGCTGCACCCCAGGTAGCGATGCTAGCGGTAAAAAATTAGACAGCTGTGTCGATCGATTCCTATCATTTTTGTGTTTAGGGGATCCAGCCCAGACAATGCCAACATTTTTATTTTTCTCCTGCAGGTTCTTTAGATGGACGCTATTGTCATTTGCGAATAAATATGGAGTATTTGCGGGTATCGATGCCGAGGTTGTTCCTAGAATATATGGAATACTTAGAAGTGGCGCACAAACATTAAAATTAGGAACATGATCCCCCTTAATAATTAAACGGTCAATTTTAGGGACATTCAATAGTAATCGAAAGAGTGGCTTTTGACACTCAACAATAATATTCCCGCTATATTTTGCAACTTCCTCAACATAGCGAATAAATTGTATTGTGTCTCCAAATCCTTGCTCAGCAAACAATAATATAGTTTTTCCATCTAAGGGGGTACCATCCCATAACATCTCATGGAAATCGTGACTTGGCTTCTCAAAGTTTCCTGTTTCCCACCTCCACTCATACTCCCTCCAACCATCTTCGAAGTTACCCAGCAATAATAATGCGAGGGATAATTCCAATACGCCTCGGCAAAGTCAGGCTGGAGCTCTATGGCCTGGTTATAGCTATCCACCGTCGCCTCCAGTTGCCCTAACTCTTTTAGTGCATTGCCGCGGTTACTGTATATGCTTTGGCACAATCCGGCTGGAGCTCTATGGCCTGGTTATAGCTATCCGCCGCCGCCTCCAGTTGTCCTAACTCTTTCAGTACATTGCCGCGGTTACTGTATGCTTCGGCACAATCCGGCTGGAGCTCTATAGCCTGGTTATAGCTATCCACCGCCGCCTCTACTCTAGTTGTCCGAGGTTTGTTAATGCATTGCCACGGTTATAGTAAGCCTTGGTATAATCCGGCTTTAGCTGGATGGCTTTGTCAAATACTTGCACGGCTTCCTGTAACCGGCTTTGTCCGGCAAGTACTGCTCCTAAAACATTAAGAACAGTTAATGATTGTGGGTAGGTGTGCAGTAATTCTCTACAGACCTGCTCGACCTTTGTCATCTGCCCTGAGTGATATAGATCGATCAGAGCATTAATCTGATCCTGTGATGGGTTTGCCGTCTGTGCTTGTACCGACTGATGACGTAGTAACTCTTTTTCCAGCGGGCGCAGAGCGTTTGTTGCAATCAGGTGATTGGGCTGGTGCTGCAAAACAGCCCTGTAAAGTTGCCTTGCGACAGCAACATTACCCTGTTTGGCCATCTTTTCTGCCTGTGAGATGGCTTGTTCAATCGTTAATTGTTGGGATTGAGACATACTTTTTCCTCTCAGGTGAGTAACTTCAATCCATAAGCCGCTTCAGAGAGTCGGCCTCGATGTTCGTCGAAGAGATTAACGACCTTTGCCTGTTTCGTTGAAGTAGACACTCAGTTGCTGACGTTGAAAGATATTGAGGCGAGGATATTCCGTCGAAAAGTTAATCACATCGCTGGCCTTCATCGGGATAGTAAGGAGGTGAGTGGATCGTGTTTGACCGGTAATTTTTTGTCCAAATGAACGGTTGATTTATGCCTCCTTGGTACTAGGCAAAATCCGGTGCCTGCCGGAATCTTGGCCAGTGCTATTCAGGTAGACAAATGACTACAATAGATCTAATTATTTTCGTTTGATAGTCGTTGTGTGGGCAGCGAAAACCAGATAGAAACTTGGAGTCTCTATCATCGCAATAAAAAGTCTAGATATCTCCATCGTACCGGATCATATGGGTAAAGTGGCAGTGAAACAGACGAAGTGCATTTGTGGTCATTTTCTTCTGCCGTTAGATCAAAGGGTTGTACATTCGTCTCTTTTTTCGGTTAGTGGGGCGCCCTTTAGGGAATAACTTTGTTCAGCGTATATTCGATGATGCCTTCGGCACCGATACGCCTCAACTCTGGAATTAGATCGCGACAGATGTGCTGATCAATCATCGTCTCGATGGCGTACCAACCTTCCTGACTTAGTGAGGAGATAGTCGGATTTCGCATTGAAGGTAAAATCTGAATTAGATCTTCCAGATTATCTGCTGCAATATTCATCTTGAGTCCAACTTTTCCTTCCGCTTTCAATGCTCCTGCCAATAGCATCTTCAAATTCTCGATTTTGTTTCGCTTCCATTCATCCTGCCAGCTTTGGCGATGGGCAATCATAGTGGTGACCGATTCCATTACGGTCTCTACAATCCGTAGTCGATTAGCACGAAGTGAATTGCCTGTCTCTGTAATATCGACGATGGCTTCACAGAGATGCGGTATCTTGACTTCGGTCGCTCCATGGGAGAACTTAACCGTTGCTTTGACCCCATTTTCAGCTAAATATGCTTTAGTCGATTCCACTAACTCGGTAAAGATCACCTTACCTTCCAGATCGTGTACCGACTGAATCTCTGAATCCTCGGCCACCGCTAATACCCATCGGGCGGGACGATTGGTTTGTCGGCTATAGATAAACTCGGCTACTTCGACCACATCGACTTTACACTCTCGCACCCAGTCGCGGCCTGCCAACCCAATATCGATAACACCTCGTTCGGCATAGAGTGCCATCTCCTGTGGACGCAGCAATATGGCTTCAATCTCTTCATCATCCACTTGCGGATAATAGGAACGACTGCTGCTCGTAATTGTATAGCCGGCTTTTTTGAACAGACTGATCGTTGATTCCTCCATAGATCCTTTTGGAATCCCAATTTTCAACACACCCATTTTTATTTTCTACCTTCTATAATTATGCTGTATCTTCTTTAACCGGAGGAATCTTATCAAACGACTGAAAAAATGTTCAAGGCTAATACAGGACTAATCTTCAATTCGTCTAAACTGATTGGGTATGGGGATGAAAAATATTCTTGGCAATCAGCAACAAAGTTTTACGTTCACATGAATTTCAACCTATCTCATAGTGAGTAATTGTGACAGCACATGATACTAAATTTAGATACGGCGACTTGGCTAACAGACAGGTTAATATAATAATAGTTAAAGGGTAAGTGGTGGGGTGTAACTACGGAGATAATACAACAAAACAACTTTCAGATGTTTTGGGACGGCAATACAGGGAAGGGAGCGATGATTTATAGTCTTTAGGATTAGTAACTGGGGGGAAAGGCCTGTTTAAGATATCTAAGTGGGGAAAAAACTCTTCCACATTAGGTGAGCTGAAAAGACTAGAACCGCACAGACCAAAACGATACGGATTCGTTGATCTCCCTTCTCAACCGCCCAGTGACTTCCAATCCATGCGCCAGCGGCATTGCTTAGCCCAAGTGCAACTCCAAGCCCCCAAATAACGTACCCCTGACGGATAAAGATAGCCAAAGCAACCAATGTGCAAAACAGTACTACAAGCATCTTCAAAGCGTTGGTTCTTACCAGATCGAAACCATTGACGGTAGTTAGCGTAGCGATAATCATAAAGCCAACACCCGCCTGAATGAAACCCATATAGATGCCTAAGATGAAAAAAATCAGTCTAGCCATGACTTTCCGATGCCGACTCAAATTCTCAATCTCACTCTGAAACCGCTTCAATGGATTAAACAGGGTAATAGCCAAAACAGCGATCATAATTCCTGCTAGCGCTCGGTTGAAGATGACGCCGCTTTTATCGATTTTACCCAATTTGATAACCAGTAAGGCGCCAACCGCTGCACCCAACATAGCCGGAATGGTAATTGAGATCCCATACCCAAAATCGGAAACGCCTTTTCGTCGGAATCCGGCGACACCGACAATGTTCTGGATCATAATCGCCAAACGGTTAGTCCCGTTAGCATCGGTCGCCCCGGGCAAGCCGAGAAAAATCAAAACGGGTAGAGTCAGGAGGGAACCTCCTCCCGCCACCGAATTGAGGAAGCCGGCGAAAATACCGGTAAAGGCCAGAATCGCATATTGAGCAACTGGATGTGATGATAGAGTTAAAACAAAATCCATGAACTAGTTAATGATCTGGTAGAAAAAGTTGCGTTGCTTAGGAACAAAACCGAGTTCTCCGACCACTCGATCGATCTCTTCTATTGGCATACAGTAGATAGTTCCGGCTTGGCTGACTACGTTTTCCTCGATCATTGTACCCCCCATGTCGTTAGCACCAAACTTGAGCGATAGTTGCCCGATCTTTGGTCCTTGTGTAACCCAGGAGGATTGAAAGTTGTCAAAATTATCTAGTATCAAGCGGGAAATGGCGAGTGTCTTCAGATAATCAAAACTACCGGTTGGCGGTAGATGTGCAAGCTTGGTGTGGTCAGGTTGTAATGACCAGCAGATAAAAGCCGTAAATCCACCTGTTTCGTCTTGTAGTTGTCGCAATCGAATCAAGTGTTCCACCCGTTCTCCATAGCTTTCGATATGACCATACATCATGGTAGCACTGGAGCGCAATCCAACCACGTGCCCTTGCCGCATCACCTCCAACCACTCGTCAGCCGTACATTTTTTGGGGCTAATTTCATCTCGTGCGTGGTTAGTCAGTATTTCTGCCCCACCACCGGGGATTGACCCGAGGCCAGCGTCACGCAAGCGAATCAGTGTCTCTTGCAAGGAGATCTTGTTGATTTTGGCGAACCAATCCAACTCCGGCGGTGAGAAGCCGTGAATATGGATATCGTAATTCGATTTTATCCAACGCAATAGATCTTCGTACCAATCTAGCTTCAGCGTTGGGTGAAGTCCACCTTGCAATAGAATCTGGACGCCTCCCAAATCTAGTGTTTCCTCGATCTTTTGCCTTAGTTCTGGTCGAGATATAACGTAGGCATCGGGATCGGTTTTGTGCCGATAAAAAGCACAAAAATCACAATCAATATAACACCAGTTGGTGTAGTTGATGTTTCGGTCCACGATATAGGTAACATAACCTTCAGGGTGCAGACGTTGCCGTATCAGGTCTGCGGCATTTCCTATCGAAAGCAGGTCGTGGCTTTTATACAAAGTTAGGCCATCATCAAAGTCAAGACGTTGACCAGCAAGTGCTTTTTCCAATATCGGCTGAATTGTTACGTCCATCTTCTACCTCTCGTACCAGTTAAGTTAGTTGGAATTTGTGTTTTTCCACTGATCTGCTGAAGGATTGTATCACTCGCACCAGATGAGAGTCAAAACCGTTTATCGCCCACTGGCTGACACTCTGAGGGCGGAAAACTTGTCATTTTTGACTCAATCTACCTCTCTGATCACTGATGCACCAGATCCTACTTGAATAATCTTTTCATCTCCTCTTGGCGGCGGGGCTGTGAGCAATAGGATTATCACCAATCCACCTCTCATCTGCCGGTTCGGATGCTGGCTGGTAACGTGTATCCAGCGTCAAGCGGATGCGACTGTCTGACGATCTATTATCCAAGGAGCAATGCATGGTATGCATACTGAATATGAGCAAGTCTCCAACCTCAAAGTCAGTGGTTTGCCATTGGCCGCCAAATTGATTTTGGACTTCGAGTGGATCTTGTGTATACCAACCACCAAACTTTTTATTGCTTCGCTCATCGTCAACGTCAATCGATCCATAGGTTGAGATTAATTCGCTGAACTGGTGAGATCCTTTTAAAACAGCTAAAGCTCCTCCAGATTTGGGTACATCTATCAGTGGAGTCCAGCTGGTATGCAATTTCTTAGATCCACGTCCCATGTAGACCCAATCGAAATGACAACCTGTAGCAGCACCAATGCTGACCACTCTAACCCAAATGAAATCGAGGACTCGTGCAGGCTCTGCAAAAAATTGATCGTAGAAAGCCATCATTTCACCACCTTGTGTTAAGGCGCGAACCGCATCCCCTTCTCGAAAACTTTTTGTATTTACCTCTGATTTCAGGCTTAGATCCACACCTTCACGCTCCAGGTAGTCGTCATCAACTGAACCATTACGTTCCATCTTAACCAACAGTTCATTCCGTGCAGCACGAACCTTGTTTTTGTCGAGGAACCCACGTAGAAGTAAGTATCCGTCCTCGGCTACACGTTGCCTCAAAGCGTCTGGGTTGGTTAACAGATCATTTGATGATCTCAGTTCCCCAAACTTATCAGGTGACAAATCGAACTTATTCTTACATGATGTCCAGTGTTCCATAGTAACACCTTTCGATTTTATTCCGGAGATTTAGTAATTGAAACGATAAATATAAACATCATAATATATCTAACTTAAATTGTAAAGGCCTTATCTAAATTGCGATTTTAGTTTTTTGTGATTTCAACTTGACTTGTGCTAAAGTTCGATCATCTTAGGTGACAAGGCGAGAACGAAATGTCGAGTACGAAGTTGGTTAATATCGGAGTCCGTTGTACGGATTTACAACAAAGTACTAAGTTTTAGCGGGATGCGCTAGGACGAGAAATCAGCCAGCAAGCAAACAACTGCTTTGATATCACTGATGAGTATTACAATTTCCTTGCCTTTCAACATAACGGACCGGCCTGACCTAAACACGTCAGTGGCATGTTGGACTACCTCCACATTGACGTTTGTGTTCCTGATCTCAAGACGGTAGTAGCCAAACGATATTTCACTATGGGGGATTTCAGGTCCTCTCAGACGGTCTAGGTGGAGCGGAGGTTTTTGATCTATATGACATTACCAGTTCAGACCAGCAATGATCAGGCCTTACACCCCTAACCAACTAATTTTGGTTTTTTGAACCGGGGAATTAAATTAGAAGCGACCTAAAGTCTGATCGGTGATAGGACATAAAAAAGGGCTTGCCGTAGTTAGCAAGCCCTTTTATTCTTACAGTTAATTGCGGTTAAATTGCGGCTGGCCCCTTTTCACCCGTACGGATACGGACGGTTTCATCTATTGGAAGGACGAAAATCTTACCATCGCCAATCTTCCCGGTTGAAGCAGATTGCTGAACTGCTTCGATCGCTCGATCCAGATCCTCTTCGGCGACCACAATTTCTAATTTTAGCTTAGGTATAAACTCGATCGTGTACTCACTACCTCGATAGAGTTCCGTATGGCCACGACTGCGGCCAAAGCCTCGAACTTCAGAGACTGTCATCCCTCGAATGCCAACGTTAGTTAGAGCCTCTTTAACTTCTTCAAGTTTGAAGGGGCGAATAATGCACTCTAGCTTTTTCACAGACCCTCCTGCAATTTAGTTTGAAAATCAAATCAGAACTATTATTATTCTAATATGCGAACTTTGTCGTCGTAATAATTACAGCTGCTATTTTGTAGGGATCCCCATTTGAAGCGGGCCTCCTATCCTCAAGACGGCCTTTCCAACCATCTTCGATGGTTCCAACTGGTATTCGTATGGAAGCACCTCTGTCGAACTCGCCATAAGAGAAAGTATCAATTGACTCGGTCTCATGCAAACCGGTTAATCTCTGGTCGTTATCTGCACCATACACAGCAATATGCTTCTGGATGTTTTCACTAAACACCTCACAAATGTTAGTAAAAACCGCTTTATCCCCACAACTCCTCATCGTCCCATCAGAGAAGTTGGCGTGCATCCCAGAACCATTCCAGTCACCTTTGACCGGTTTTGGATGCCAATTAATAGCGACGCCGTGTTTCTCAGCATTTCTTTCTGCTAAATAACGAGCAATCCAAATTTGATCACCTGCTTGTTTTGCACCTTTAGCAAAGATTTGAAACTCCCATTGTCCTGTAGCTACCTCGGCATTAATACCTTCAACATTGAGCCCCGCATCTAAGCATTGATCAAGATGTGACTCAACAATATCTCGTCCAAAATTATTTTTTGCACCGACACTACAATAGTATGGACCTTGTGGGCCAGGGAACGCTCCTGCAGGGAAACCCAAGGGTAGATCAGTAGCAGGATTCCATAAAAAGTATTCTTGCTCGAAGCCAAACCAAAAGTCGTCATCATCGTCTTCAATCGTTGCTCGGCCATTAGATTCGTGTGGTGTTCCATCCGCATTCAACACCTCAGACATTACGAGGTAGCCGTTAACTCGATCAGGATCAGGAAATATAGCAACAGGTTTCAGTAAACAATCAGATTCGTCCCCAGAGGCTTGCTCAGTTGAACTACCGTCGAATGCCCAACCCGGACAATCCTCTAATTTACCAGAGAAATCTGTCTTAATAAGTGTCTTGCTCCGAAGACTTTGGGTTGGTTCATATCCATCTAACCAAATGTATTCTAATTTTGATTTTGTGCTCATGTGCTGGTTTAGCTCTCCTCACGAAATTATAAAGTAACTCCAACGGATTAGACATACGGAATAATTCTCATCTTTACAAGCAATCGGCATGCCAATCTAAAGGTACAACTAAGTGCTAATTATAGCACGAATTAACAAAAAATGATAGTGAACAGCTACATTATTAAGCAAAAAAGGGCCCAAGAATTAGGCAAGGGTAGGAAGGTCCCGTGTGAACCGGCTAGCTTCAGGCTCGATCTGGCCAGCGTATTTGTTCCCGACTTTGTTCCGATAAGGTGTCTGGGCTGAAGAAGACAGCTTTTGGAATGTAAAAGCACAAATACGATCACCTGGATAGAGTTTGACCGGCATTCGACCCAGATTCCCAAGTTCTAGCGTGGCGGTTCCAATCCAACCTGGATCGAATAACCCAGCCGTACTGTGAACGATAATTCCAATTCGAGCTAGGCTACTACGCCCCTCTAATCTCCCCATGATATCATCGTCTAGTTCCAACGTTTCACGAGTGGCGGCTAGGACAAAATCACCTGGTTGAATAGTGAAGGCCTCACTGTCTGGAATTTCGACCTTTCTCATCAATTCATTGATGTCAAAGCTAGATCTGAGGTCGATATGTGAGTATTTACTGTGTTCAAAAATCCGAAAAATGTTGCCTAACCGAAAATCGATGGAACAAGATCCTAGTTGCGTCTCTAAATCAGGTGCAGGTGAGATTTTGATTTTTCCATCTTCTAGGTAAGCCAGAATATCCTGATCTGATAACAGCATCAACCTACCTACTTTAGAATAATCATCTTTTGTGTTAAGGTTTGAGTTTCAATTGGACTCTTCAGATCAAGAGTATAAAAGTAGACCCCACTAACGACTGACTCTCCGTACTCATTGTTCCCATTCCAGTAGATGGCGCGTTCACGGCTCCTGTAGTGGCCTGCATACTGATGACCCAGGTCTATAGTTCTGATACATGCTCCTCGGCTATTGTAGATCTTAAGCATAACCTGGCTATCGGTTGCCAATTGGTAAGGAATCCAAGTTTCCGGGTTGAATGGATTGGGATAATTTTGCCACAAGGCGCTCTGTTGTGGAACACGATAAGCAACCAAATTTGGCAATTTAATCAATCCATCTTGGATGTCCTCACCGGTTACTTGATATTCAATTGGTGGTACACGTAGTTCGGTCTGACCAACCTGGGCTTCAAGGTGCAATACGTCGTTAACCGCTATCGTCTGCTCCGGTTGGAAAAAAAGTTTGGTTGCCGTAAAAGCACCAGTCTGGTCAGTTTCACCTTGAATCTTATAAACAGGACTTACCGACTGTGTACGGTCGACCTCACCATCACTTGAAGAAATTCCGTTGCGAATAGTCACCTCAAAAGGCAGGATAATCGGTTGTTGATACTCATCAATCATTCGACCTTGAATTGCCAACAATGGTGTGCTGGTTTGAGGCAAAATCGCAGGGGCTGTGCCCAATTCTGCTCTCAGCGCATCCGACCAACTCATACCACCGATTCGAACTTGGCTTTCACCTTTGGCCGTGATGATAAATGATTGCCCCCCCGTAATCAGAATATCACCGTCATCACCAGCAGCCGCAACCACCTTAAAGCGTCCTTGATCAGGTACAATGATCGCCGTTGCATTGTTCTTAATTCCATCTAACGCGAATAGATCGCTGACGCGGTTGACCCGCTCAGTCTTTAATGGAATCCCGACATGGTTCAATCCTTTGCTGAGTTGGATTGAGGCAATCCCGTGATTGCCCAAGGATCTACCGCGTAACTCGAGTACAACCGGTTCTTGCATGACAGTAATGATTCCGGTATCATCTTGGATCACCCGGTCAGCCTTACTATCGCGGCTAGATTCATTCAGGTAACTGTGCCAGACGCCTTGCTGGTTATCATAAGTAATCAGCAGGTTAACTGCGTCTTGGCCCCCTAAAATCTGGTACAGATCGCCAACGGTTTTAAGTGTGGCTTCTTTACCGTTGACGGATGTCACAGAGAGCGGAATGTGGATCATCCCAATGCCCGGTGGAACCTTCAGTTTGAAAGGTGATAAGCCATAAAAATCAACTGGGATTTCCGCTGTCTGGACTTTACCTGATTGGTCAGAAACTACTAAGCGAACCAGACGCATTTGGCTGCTCAACATTACTTCTGGTGGAATACGAGCAAAAACAATATAATCTGTGGTTATAATTTCTGGTTCTTCGTCATTGATCTGATCAGATGGATTACTCTCTTCATCATCGGTGTTAACAGCGGTCAAACCACCTACTGAAGCTATATTCTCATCCGACTCTAATTGGCGATATTCAAGAACCTCTATCGGTATCCAATTATGTTCGATGACCTCTGGATCTTCGGCATTCTCAATTCTTTCGCCAGAGATTGACAGGGCTGGTTCAACAGCAGAACTGGAAGAAAATTCTACGCTGAATCGATCACCGCTGTGCAAGCGAGTAGGCAAACTCACTCGGTTCAGTTGTAGTACCTCCTCGACGCTTATCGTTTTGTCAGACACTTGAGTGCTGACGTTACCGTAAGCATCGGTCAGTTCGACTGTCAGTTTAGTATTCAGTGCTCGATCACCACTTAGGAAAGTGTAACTAGCGCGATACTGGTTGGCGAACATACCTTGTGCCAGCGGCTCCTTGCCTGTGACACCAGCAATTTGGAATGTACCAGAGGCGTTTTCTTCTCCTACCAAAGTAATCGACATTTTGTCGCCTACTTTGTATTTGCCAGTGCCACTTACGCTCAGTTTCTTAATCTCGGCAATGGTGTCGATATAGATTGGCAGTTCTGTCTCCTGGCTTGTTGCATTGCCCAAAGCATCGAACAAGGTGACCTTGATAGGCACGGCACTTGGAAGTCCATCCACTTTGGTAGATATCCCCGAAGGAATTTGGTAAGGAATTGCCCAAACCTTATCGTTAGCATCTTCGTCACTATGTAGACCGTCGTTATATAGGTCACCAGTATTAATTGGACTATCTATCGGGTCACCGATTCGGTAGGTCCCCCGCTTTGCAATATCAAAATCATCCCGTTGGATCACCTTAATGGTAACGATTTGACCGATCTTGCTGATAACGCTTTCACCGCCATCATGAGTGGTTTTGATAATTGCCGGACCTTCTGCATCGAGTTTATAGGTAAATTCTTTGTATCTGACTTCGTCTCCAACGTTGATGGTTAGCCTTTTTTCTCCTGGTGGTTGGGGGCGAGAAATGATGTACTCCATCTGAATTTCGCCATTAGTAGATACATTGCCGAAGGCGACATCTTCTACCAGTCCAATGCTAACCGAAATTGGAATACCGGCGGTATATCCACTACCGCTGATGTCAATTCTCGTCCCAACACTACCTTCCGTTGGTGAGATTGTAACCAGTGTGGGTGTAATCGAAATTGTGCCTTCAGCTACATTTGTGCCAGCGGATACTCTTACTTTCTGGGAACCCGCAGCTAGTGGGGGAACGGCAACTGTGAAATCGTAGCTCCCATTAGCTGCGGTGGTAAATTCTTCTGCTTCAGTCACCACCACACCACCGATGGTGATAGTGGCTGTTTCGTTAGCGCTAAGCCCTTTGCCGGTGATGTTTAATTCATCTCCAGGTTTAAATTTCGCCCCATCGACAGGTGTGTCCAGGATGCCCAGGATAGTCAGGTTACCGGCGATCGTTGGAACCGTGGTTGCGTCTTTGCTGACACTATCTGTTGCGGTAATAGTAACTGTTCCTCCTGGCAATTCCACCGGTACCATGAACGATGCACTAAATCCACCTTGCTTATCTGTTTGGATTACCTCCGGTGTTGTTGTCAGTGTTGCCCCATCCAACGCAATTTGGATCGTATTCTCCGATCGATAGCTAAATCCACTGAAGCTAACACTATCTCCTGGTTTAGCTCCATCTACTGATAGTTTCAATTCGGGCAAAATCTCAAATGTGGCAATCAGATTCTCAACAGCGGTGAACTTAACCTTGGCCTCTCCACCATCTACCGATGGCACTATAAAACTTACTTTTACCTTACCGTACGAGTCCGATAAAAGGCTATTGTCAGGTTGCAACGTTCCAACTTGGTCTGAAATAATCAAACCGTTCGCCAGACTTGTAATCGTAGTCTCTGTACCATTGGGTTGGGTCAAGGTTAAAAACCCGAGATTGGTACTGGCTAGCGGCGCACCGTTCTCGCTAACGGCTAAACCAACTAAGGTCAATTTAGTGCTTGCCGTTACTTTATCCGGCTGAAGTTGCAAGCTAGCCTGTTGCATATTCACCCGAACAAATAGTTCTGTCCCGGTCGATAAGCCCGTTGCATCACTAATCCGAATGAAGGTTGCAATCCGCTTATCAGCGTCGGGCTGACTGCTATAAGGGCCGATCGGAATCGCTACACTAGTTGAAAAGGTGCCGTTAAGACTAGTAGTAGCAACCACGCCTTTTAGGACCGCCAAGCTATTTTCGCTATCACCAAACAAAACACGCAAATTGGAGTTGGCTGTAAACCCGTTTCCTTGCAACGCTACTGGCTGGCCAATATCCGCCACACTTGGGCTAAAAGTCGTAATCTTTGGCGTAATTTTAAAGGCGGCAATCTTTGTTTTACTTGAAGTTCTTCCTACTGCTTTGATGTTTTGCGTTCCTCCGACCTGTTTATCAATCATGATCGCGGCTACAAATTCACCATCTGCATTGCTGAGCGGGTAAACGGTATGGGTGCCGAAGGTTACGGTAATCTCTTCTTCTGCCCCAAAATTGCTGCCACGTAAAGTCAGCGTGTCCCCATTACTGGCTTTCTTGTCAATACTACCTTCATCCGTAGCATCGGTATTTCCGTCCGAGTTGTCGGAAATTTCCAGTGCCGGCTGGCCTTCCGCCGGCTCAATAGTGAAAGCGTCGGTTTTGGTGCTAGCTGAAATCTTACCAGTGACTGTCACCTCGACATCACCATCCGGCTGTTCAGCAATCACAAAAGTTGAATTAAAGCTACCATCAGCCAAAGAATTAACAGACATTTGTTGCTGTCCAAACTTGATTTCAATCGGTTCGAAGGCCCCAAAATTTGTTCCCGTAATGGTGACCACACTACCTAAACGGGCTTTCTTGTCAATGCTACCGTCATCCGTTGCATCGGTATTTCCATCTGAGTTATCGCTGATAATGATAGTTGGTTCACCAACTGGCGGCAAGATGGTAAAAGACAACGTCACCGACGAGTCACTGACTTGTCCAGTTGCTTTGAGTTGCTTATCACCTTCTGTTTGCTCCGCAATAACAAATTGGGCGATAAACCCCCCATCGGTTGACGTCGTAGCTTGAAAAGGTTGTGTTCCGAGGGTGACGGAAACTGGTTCACTTGAACCAAATTGAGTGCCAGTAATTGTTACGAGATCACCAACCCGAGCCCGCCGATCCTTACTTTCAGCATCATTGGCATTGGTATTCCCATCCGAATTGTCAGTGACGGTTAGAGTCTGCTTCGGCGTCTCTGGTTCCGCAGGTGTTTCTGGTTGAGTAGGTGTGGTTGTTTCTGGTTGAGTAGGTGTGGTTGTTTCTGGTTGAGTAGGTGTGGTTGTTTCTGGTTGAGTAGGTGTGGTTGGGGCTCCCCCTTTAATGTAAATGGTCTGTTCAATACCACCGTATTTAGTGTTTTCACCTTTCAAGTCAGTGCCATCAACATTTTCTACACGAACAGGAATAATTTGCCCGGTTGTCTGGGGGATGGCAAAGCTCAAATCTCCATCCGTACCAAAACTGCCGAAATCATCCACTGAGATTTCGGCGAGATTAGCAGGTATTGCTTTTTCAACTTGAACTCTAACCTTTTTAGTTGGATCAAACCCGACACCTCGAATATTAATCTCCTCACCGATGGGGGCAGAGGTGGTGCTAAAAATAACTTTGGGTGAAATGATAATCGTTTTTGTCAATGGCATCAGGAGATTGTCACTAGAGACGTCAATTGAGATGTCACCATTTGGTAATTCAGGTACCGTATAGCTCACTTGCACACGTCCAGAACTATCAGCGATACCAGTTAATTTCTTGGTTCGGACATGAATTGAAACCTCCTCATCCGCCAGCAGTCCATAACCGTATATAGTCAACGTACTTCCAACAGTTGGACTTTGCGGTGAAACTGAGATTGAACCTTCCACATCAAAAGGCGCTGTTTGATCAGCCACTTCGGAATTTGAGCTTCTGACCTTGATTTCAGCTAGGCCTCTCGGGTGACTGGGGGCCTTAAAGGTCAAGTCGAAGGTACCGTTACTGGCAACTGATGCACTGCTCAACGAAGTGATTGTCCCAAAGTCCAGAAAGACTCGAGTCCCACGTGGGTAACCATTACCTGAAATGACAATTGGGTCGTTTCTTTCACCAGACATCGGATAGACAGAGGTCAACTGTCCGGTGATCTTGAAGGTACTGGAGGTTGTTTGCGCTAAGTTTGTGGTGAGGCCAGACAAAGAAATTACGGTATCCCCTCCACTTTGCTCGTCAGCCTTAAAGGTAAAGTTAATTTCACCACTAGCATTGGCTTGGACCGGATCTAACTGGGTACTGCCAAATCTGGGTTGGATCTGCTCATTTGGCACAAACCCAGCAGCGTTAACCGTTATACTTTCTCCAACAGGGCCACTAGCGGGAGATATATTGGTTACTTTAGCCGTTCCAGATAATTTTAGTTGTCCGGCAGAGATTGTGGTGCCAAACCCATCATCAATCGTCACCTCGTGTTCACCTGCGGAGAAGACCGGGTTGGCAACAGAGATGGGTAGCTCTATCGTTTCGTCAAAGGTTCCGTACTCCTTCGCCTTGATATTATCTCCGATTGCAACACTACCGACATATACTTGGCTATCGGGTTGTTCCGGGGCAAAACCTGTCCCTTTCACCGTTAGTCGGTTCGAGGAAATGCTGAAGGCCAACTTTGGAATTACTTCCAAGCCACCAACTAATGGTGCTCTCCCGTAAGTATCAATGGCCCCATTCCCATTAGTATCTGTGCCAGCAGGATCTACAATACCATTATTATTCAGATCTTCACCTGGATCTAAAACCCCATTATCATTCAGGTCTTCGCCCAAGTCTTCTGTTAAAGGATTGGTCGTTAGCAGGGTCTTAGAGCCTGCTGTGGCGTAAATCGTTCCTGATGGAATGGAAAAACTAACTTCAAAAACGCCGTATGCGTCGGTGACGATCTGTTTGCTCCCGATAGTTCTGCCTGCACCGATATCATTTACAGTGAGTTCTCGCCCGGCGTCGTTATCACTTGTCGTATTACGGATTTTAAGTTTGCCAATATTTGTTTCTACCGGATAGTCTTGCCCCCGGACCTTGACATTCTCACCAACTTGCGCGCTCGATTTGTCGGTTAAAATCAAGCGGCCACCGCTGGTGGAATTAGCAACCGAATAAATGAAATTTTCTTGGGCGGAAGTATTGGAGGTCTGTGCTGTTACCGCTAGATCACCAGAACCAAAGGAACTTCCTGTAGGTTCTGTGACATTAAAGTATAGATTAAAGTATCCCTGTGAATTTGTAGTAGATCCTGAAATGTCAGCTGTGGGGATAGTGTACTCAACACCATTAGGTGACGTCAGGGTTACCTGTATCTGGTCATTTTTATCAAACCCTTTTCCTTGAAGCTTAACACGAGTACCAATGCCCCCTGTAACAGGTGAAATATCTGTCAGTTGGCCCAATACCTTTAAACCTACTA
>JASMLX010000130.1 GCA_030748495.1 Candidatus Poribacteria bacterium
CCATTCTCAACGGGTCGCTTATCCTCTGCCCCCTCCAGTCGTTTCCCATCTGGGCCGTCTCCTTTTGCAACCTGACGCGACTCTAACTCACCTTTCCCTTTTGCCGATTTATCCGGATTATCTCCCTCTTTATCTGCTGGCTGGTCATTCTCTTTCACTGGTGCTAATTTTTTCTGTTCTTTTCCTTCAAGAGCTTCGGGTTCTTGTTGAGCAACCCCTGAGAGAGCAAGTGCAAAGATCAAGAAAAAAATAACAACTATTCTCAATGGATATCTATCATACATTTTGTCAGTCCAACCTTTTGCTAATTGAGATTCCATACTAAAAGGCTTGAGTAATACGCACTCAGGCTTATTCAATTTATTGCGGGTTACCATTTATTAAGTCTCATTTTGTTATTGGGCATTTTCTTGGACTCTGGAATAGAGTTGGATTCTTCGAGCTTGTCCAATACGGCTCTACTGTGGTTTGGGACGGAGCAATGGTAATGATAGAATCACAAGTCTCTAGGGACTGGACTTGGTTGATCTTACCCTTCAGTCTCAGATAACACTGCTTTGTTGGAGTTGGCCAATTTCAGCCTCAGATATTCCAAGCAGGGTTGTTAAAATCTCTTTCGTATGCTCACCCAGTGCTGGAGCCGGCACATCGACCTGTCCCGGTGTCTCCGACAGCTTAATCGGAAGTCCCGGTACACTAGCATTCCCAGCAATTTCACTCTCCAGATTAACGATCATTTCTCTAGCTTGCACCTGTGGGTCTGACGCTACCTTGTCAATCGTATTCATTGGCCCGCACGGAACACCGATCCCGGTCAATGATTCGACCCATTCTGCGGTTGGTTTCCGACTTAAGATGTGGCTCATTATCGGTTGTAACTGGTCGTGATTCTCAGTTCGCAAGACATTGGTGCAAAATCGCTGATCATCGATTAAATCCGTACGTTCGACATGCTGACAGAACTTCGCCCAGAGTTGGTCGTTACCGATGGCAATGACTACATAACTATCTTGGGATGAAAACACCTCAAATGGTGTGATGGCTGGATGTCGCCGTCCAAGCGGTTGGGGAATCTGGCCAGTGGAAAAGTAGCGAACCAAGGCATTTTCCAAGATCGCCACCTGGCAATCGAGCATTCCGACATCGACTAGCTGTCCCTGACCAGTATTTTGTCGATGATGGACTGCCGACAAAATACCGATAGTCGTAAACAGTGCAGCAGTGATGTCACCAATCGAGGTTCCAACCCGGACCGGTGGTTGGTCGGCCTCTCCGGTAATGCTCAAAATGCCGCCCATTGCCTGGATAATCATATCGTAGGCCCCACGTGTGGCATAAGGACCTGTTTGTCCAAAACCGGAACAGGCAGCGTAGATCAGGGAGGGATAGGTTTCTTTCAGTTGCTCGTAATCAAGTCCTAACCTCTTCATTGTGCCAGCCCGAAAATTCTCCACCAGAATATCGGAACAGGAAACCAACCGGTGGAAAATCTGTTTTCCTGCTGGTGCTTTCAGATTTAAGGTCAGACTTTTTTTGCCTCGGTTGACACTGAAAAAGTAGAGGCTGAAATCGTTCTGGAAAGGTCCAAACCCCCGCGCCTCGTCGCCTGTATTAGGTTGCTCCACCTTAATCACCTCAGCGCCCAAATCACCTAAGATCATTGTGGTATAAGGACCTGCCAAAACACGAGTTAGGTCTAAAACCCGAAGCCCTGACAATGGTCCGGATTTATTAGTAGTAGAGGCACTCATCAAAATTTAAGTGGAGCAGCGGATGGTCAACACGCTTGAGCATACTGAAGAGCGTCACCAACAGCCACCGGTTCAGATGTCTTACATGCCACAATCATAATCTCAATCTCGTCTAGGTCGAGACGCTTTCTCTGCCAGTTCCCAGCAGTCCCTCCCCACATATTGAGTACAGTCATGACCGCCAGGCCGAAGAGCAGGACCAATTCTGTTGGGATGAAAGCGCGCTCACGAACGGTAATTGGACACAATCCTTGGTTTGGAGAGTATTTTGACGACTCAACCATTGCCATGGGATCAAAACGCCCCGTGGCTACGTCTTCGTTTCGGTACTTGCGAATCATGGCTGTTGCGTTAAGAACAGTAAATACAACCTTTGCCTGTGGTTTCAGGCTACGAGAAATATTACGTAGTATGGTCAGGGGTTGGCCAATTGGGTCATCTGCCTGGCCGAGGAGCCCCAAAGCACCTTCACAGAGACAGATAACGGCATCGTACACTCCGGGGAGTGAAAACTGAGTGGCATCCGAAAGAACCCATTCCACACGTACACCTGCAGCCGAGGCCGCTTCTTTCGCCTTGGCCAGCATTCCTCGGGATAGGTCTAAACCGGTTACAGCATAGCCGCGTCTCGCTAGTTCGATCGAGTGACGCCCTGTACCACACCCGACATCGAGAACGGCAGCCCCTGGTGGAAAGGATAACTCATCAAGCAGAAAATCCACCTCCTGAAGGGTGTTCTTTGTGAACTCGTTTTCTTCGTAGATCGAGGCATGTTCGTCAAAGAACGTTTCCCACGTAGTCTTCCCTCCCATCCACAGCTCCTCCTTTTTCTACTGGGCGAATATAACAATGCCGCAGCGCTACTAGATGAGTTCTTTTCTGAGTTGGGCTTGCAGTTTCCTGGGATCTACACGGTAGATAAACAGCATCTCCCTTTTTTGGCTGGTTGAACTAGCCAGTTCACCGACAGGAATTAGATGCCGATATTTAGCGAACAGAGCTTCATCTTGAGTAATGTCGATCTCCTGGATCTGAAACGGAATTTTGCGGGCGACACGCTTTAAGTCGGCTTTGGCTTTGACGCAAAGTGAACAGTTGGGTTTGGTATATAGCAGGAGTTGCGGCTCAAGCGACATTGAGAATGTTTTCCGGCATATTTTCCAAGCGTGACAGCCAGTAGGCGTGGTCAAATTTGTCATCTCCAACCAGAAAACGCCAGAACTTAATTCGATTGACTTGTTCCAACCGAACTTCGTTGCCATACCAGCGGTGATTGCGGCCAATAATACCGTGGATGGCAGGATCGTCGAGATCATCTGTATTCCAGAGCCGAAGCTGACGGACAGTTGGGTTCAGACGTAGCTTGAACATATATCGAGTTTGGTCGGTATGGTTAGGCTGTGCACAGTGCCACATACCGTGATGAAGAACCAGCACGGTCCCTGCTTTACAAACTGTTTTAACCTGGCCGACAAAGTTTTGGTACCGTGCTACATCGGTTTCACTTACCAGCCGAAAGTGACTACCCGGTAAAATTGCCGTTCCTCCCATTTCACGTGGGGTGTCGTGACTAAAATACATAAATTGGATGTCGAAATGCATCCGGGTGTCGATAATAGCATCCGCATGCCAAATCTGTCCGGTCTTATTTTCGGGGTTCACAATATGGGTTGCCTGATGGTCATAGAGTGGGTCCGGGCCAACTAGGCTATGGATGATCCCTTGAATTTCAGGTAGATCAAAAATCTTTCGGATGGTGGATTTCTCAGACCAAGCTTGGCTTAACGGCTTTCCTGCTTGTCCGCCTTCCACGGTTCGATTTTCAAATTCTCGATGCGCGGCTTGATTCCATTTGTTTGGAACCAGCTCGTCGAATCTGAGATACCCATCGGCCACAAAATTTGCCATCTGCTTGGAATCCAGCAGGTACTGTCTATCAATCATCGGCTTCCTCCATTTTTTCCAAAATGTATTCAAATTTCAGGTAGGACGTATTGTACTCCATACCTGGATAAGCAGGGAATTGTTGTGGGAACTGCACCACACGCCATCCATCCTTCATCGCATCCACCACACTCTGATAAGGTGGCTCTTCACTATCCGCAGTAGTATGACTTTCTCGCCCCGTTCCGTCGTAAATTGCCCAAGCACCGACTGCGCTGTTCAGATCAGGAGTGTGCAGACAAAGAATCAATATTTTTTGTTTCGATTGACTCATCTTTAATTTAAACTTAACACCTCTATTATTTAGATTGGCTGTTTTTAGTCTAAAGCTGCACGATCGAGCCAGCTTTCAAACCGTATCGACGAAGATTGCTGCCATGCTGTTAAATATAAGGATGCCGTGAATCGAACCGACTCCCGGGTTCGCTCATCCACAAAATCGATTACTGCTTGAGATTCAGCCTTCAACCTCTGGCCGGCGTTCTCACTACGTGGATTGGGTAGATCCGCCTCTAATTCGTAGACTTTATCGACTAAGGCATGGGAGGCTTGCAACTGACTAAGGATGGCTTCCATTAAGTCGCCTTTAATCGGCTCTATTTTTTGATCTTTCGCTAAGTCGCTGGCTTTCAGATCTAAGTACTCGATTAAGGCGTCGACTTTTTCATGGATACCGCTGTGCGAGGATGATCCATCTGATTTAGCTCGACCGTTGAAGTGGATGGTAGTGTGTAAAGGCTGGCACTGATCCTGTGCGTAATGGGCAATAAAGCCGGCATAAACCAAACATTTTTGCTGGATATAGGAATTATCCGGCCACTTCCGATGTTCGGCCAAAGCAACTGCCAACCGTTGGGTCCATTCGGCAATAGCGTACGGGACAAAGCCGACAGATTCAGGTTTAACATCTAACTTAGCGCACAGCCGAATAAGATCGTACCGCCCCTTTGGGATTTCTTCCCCTTTTAACAGCTCAATATCCATGTAGTGTTCTGAATGTTCAGCATTACGAAGATATTGCGTGCCCCTGTTTTTGGCTATATCGGGATCAAAAACGTAGTGTGCTACCGCTTTATCTGCCTGGTGAAAGAAAGCGGGCACCTCGTCCTTGGGTAGTGCCTGCATTGCGGCCTGGGTCAGGATGCCATGTCCGCCACTCCACCAGGCCCGGACCGGACCGGTGCTCAAAATCAAGGTTGCCAGAATCATTAACCGGATTCGCTTTATCTGAAATTTCATCTAATTTACCATCCTACTTTTTTTGTGCGACAAACACCATAACTTCGCTGTTGTGATAATCATACTCTGTATCGGCTTCATAGCCACCGCATAATTCTACAGTCTCAAAGCCAGCCAATTCAAGTAGCAACTCCATCTCAGGGCGAAATATATAACGTGACTGAACGAGGTGAGATTCTCGTTTGATTTCGCCATCCTGACCAATTTTATCGTAAATGAATTCCACCACCTGAAGCTGATTGACCAAGTCGAGTTGGATCCGATCGTTTCGAACGTAGGTGTAACCAGACATGTCATCGTGGTATACCCCACGGTAGATCGGCAACTCCCGGCGATGGTAGTCGTATTGGGATAGATCTCGGTGACGAGGAGTAAAGATATCGATGATGACTCGACCTTTATCCGACAACATCTGGTGTATATTACGCAGGGTATTTAGCTGATCGTCACGCGTAGTCAGATGCAGAAAGGTGTTGTAGGCAATGAAAATCAGGTTGAAATCAGGTCCATCGAGGACTTCGGTTCGCATATCCCCTTCGATTAATCTGACATCACCAGAGAGCTGATCTTGCAATTGCGCAACACGTTGCCGGGCAATGGTCATCATACCGGCAGAGTTATCCAGCCCCCAAACGTCAAACCCCTGGCTGGCCAATCGGAGTAAAACTCGTCCAGTACCGCTACCAAGCTCCAGGGTCGGTGCGCCGAGTTCTTCCGCTTGGCGGAGGTACATCGGGATATCGTCCTCTTTGGTTCCCATATCTAAATCGTAAATCGAGGCCAATCGATCAAAATCATTCATTGACCATCTCCTGTCGAAGTTGACGAAACTCGTACCAATTCAAAGTTCCAGCGGAATTGAAACGTCAGTTGGTGACGATGATAAAATCTGCGTTCTGGCAGAAGTGTCCGCTTGCGTTCCGGTTGTTGTGAATGGATGTTTTCTATCATTGTATATTGATAAGACCAGGCAACTTGCCAAGTCTGTCGCATCATTTTATTTAAAAAAATAGAGCCTTTTGAAAAGGTAGGTTCATAGTAACCTTTAAATCCTAATCGATGACTTTTTTCCACTATTCCAGAAGGAAAATCGAGACCGTGATGCTCATTACTGCCTTGAAATCGGTCTTTGATCTCGGCTTCTCCCTGTCGTTCCAGATGATAATAAAAATCCAGTAATAGATCTGAATTTAACCAGTACTGCGCATATAGTACCGACAGGTCAGCATCGTTTCCAATCTGATGCCCAATCACCGAGCCGAAATGCGTAAATGGATTGGTTTCGACCAGATGGGTGTAAGTCCAGCGATTGATCCGGGTATAAGTTGCACCGATGGTCAGGCGCTTGGTTGGCAACAGATTATTCCATAGCAGACCGACCAAGAAAGCTAAATCATTAGGGTCATCGCGACTGGTATAAGAAAAATCATCTACTAGAAATTCGCTAAATATCCGCCAACCATTAAATGGTCGAAACGAACCATCGAATAAAAATATTACATTGTCGTTGTTCTGGTTGAAAACTTCCGCATTATACTGACTGGCATAGTAGGGCAAGATCGGATTTAGATAGTACCACTCCAAGCCTCTCTGTTCACCACTGTAGAGGACCAGTTCTGAGACTGATAGCTGAAGTTGACAATTGACCTGCCAGTCAAGCCGATGCCCCGCCAGGTAGCGATTGGCTAAATAGCGCTTAGGTCTGGTTGCCCACATTGGATCTAACTTGGCGGTAAAGGCAGTTCCTTTGACAGAGCCAACCTGGCCTTGTAATGAAATCAGATCGAAGGTTGGTGAATTGTCTGAAATACCAATTGCACTCTGGAGACTGGAACCCCAAAAAACAGCATCTCGCCCCACCTTGAGATCAAAGTCAGCACCGATGGGAATTTGTACAAAAACACGGGTAAAATCGCCAATGTAGCCTCCATACCACGGGTTAACTCGTTGGCCCGCCGTCGCTCCTTCTTGCGGATACTTGTCTTCAAAACTCGCGACCTCAAATTCCTGGTAGAGAGTTAATCCACTACCATGTTGATAGCAAGAAGCCATCTCAAGAGCAGGTGCAACTTTGGCCGTTTGTCTGTAGCTTCGTAATTGGACAGAGCCGCGGACTTGAAATCTTCCCTGATCAGATTGAGACAAGATCCGAAAAACCGGTTCAAATTCGCTTTGCAACTTTTGATAAAGTTGTGCATTTAGTATTGCGGTTGCTTTTCGATCGATTTCAGTTGCACCGATCAGTTCGGCAACTTCAATCCGGCTTTTAGGTCGCGTATGCCAATAGGTCGATGTGAGTAGACCGTCAGTCTGTAGCTTCTCAATGCTGTGGCTAACCCAGTCATCAAATTGAAAAAGAACACGGGGGGCAGCAGTCACCCCCATTCCAACCAGTACGAGGATTGCCGTCAGTACCCACCTCATAGAGAACATCATAGCCGATGTCTTTGATAAAGTCAAGTCGAGAAACCTATCGATATTGAATATGGTTATGGTTCGTGATAGTATAAAGACAAGATTTCTTCCCATCTCAATTCAAGATAGAGAAAATAATTGAACCGGACACTACTGGAAGCACAAGCCCGGATTTGCACGGGGCCATACCAAACGCGCCCTCTGGGATTGAAAGCGGACGATCTACTTCAACCGGAACCGGTATTAGAGATCATTTTGCAATCGTTGACCGGTCAATTACCGGTAGCAGAACGGGCATCGATGGCACAGATAGGGGCTTTTTTGGCTGCCATGACGATCCGTCAGCAATTCCCACTAGAAACTCGGTGGTCTCCGGCCGAAGCCAAAGCGATGGATCTATTTAGTTTAGAATTAGGTCAACACTCACCGCCTGAACTTCGCTTTCTGCAGAATCCCTCTAACGGTCTAACCGGTGCCAATTCATCAGAAAAGCTTGTATTAACAGGCTTAACAAAGATTCTTAGAGGCGAACATCTTCCATACGCTCAAGCTCTAAAAACCTGCCAAGAGGTGTTATCAGATCAAGTTCATCCGGCCTTAAAAGCAGCCACTATTATTGGTCAGCGGATGAATTTGGAATCCTTCGATGAGATGCAGGCCTACCTGGACTCGGTTTACCTTCCTGATCAGGTGGTACCCATAGCAGTAGAAACGCTGACCCACTTTGGGCAGCCATTCGACGGCGCTACCCGATATTTTCGGCCGACCCTATTCGTGGCAGCCATTCGAGCCGCTTTAGATCGGCCCACCCTTTTACATGGTGTGGACCTTATGCCTCCTAAAAACGGCGTCACCGAGGAACAGATCTTGAAAGTATTGGGGGCCAAAATCGATTATACATTGGCCCAGACCAGAGAGTTGCTTGAAGATCCAACGATTGGGTTCGCCTACGTCAGCCAGAGAGAATACGCCCCTCAAGCCTACAACTTACGACAACTAAGAGTGGAAATCCAGAAACGCCCCCCTTGGGCTGCAACCGAAAAGGTGCAACAGCTATTCTCAGCACAGCAAGCCAACTACATGGTAATTGGCTACTATCATAGTGGCTATGAGGCGAAACTTTTGCGGTTAGCTGCCGATCGGGGGATTGATGCAGCCGTCGCCGTCAAAGGAGAAGAGGGCTCCAGCCACTACGCGTTACGCCTAGCTAAGCCAACTAGTGCTGATCGAAAGGCCATCAACTTTGCGCAAGGCTTTCGTCTAGTACGCAAACAACAGGTAAAGTTCGCTATGGATATTGATCCAAAGACCTACGGTTTCGATTATCAGACCAACCCGCGTCCAACGGCCGTTACGGCTGAATCCTTCGCCCAAGCCGGCCTATCAGCTCTATCGGGTCAAAAAGGTCCGATCTACGATCGACTGATCCTCAATACCGCTGTGACTGACTACCTGCTCGGCTTAGATTCAGATCCGTATCACGCAATCGAGCAAGCCAGAGTTGTAGTAGATAATGGCCAGGCCTTAGCCCACTTAAATAGGTATCTTGAAAAACAGTAATTCCCAACAGATTCAGGCGCATTTTTATCAGATTCATTTCGATATTCTACCCGAAATCACCTACCTCAATGATCAGTTTTTACTCGACAGTGCCATAGCCGATATCGGCCAATTCCCAACTGAGGTGGAAATCAAATTTATTCAAATTGAAGAGGGATTAGATTTCTGTCAAATTCGTTTCTGGGTCTTCTCGACTTCCGCCGATGTGATCAAGAGTTTCGGCATCTGGTTTCAGGCGCACTTTCGGCAACCGGAAGTGGTAGAACGGCTAGAAGAGTTGGTTCACTCGTCACTGGACAACAACCAAGAACAAGAGGTGATTTTGTCTGACTGGTCTCGGATTTTGGTGCAACCGCCTGAAGTGGAAAAGGCCATTACATCCGCTCAAAAATCGACAAATTAAAGGTTTCAGCGATGGGATATACGGTTCCTTAGGTAGGGAACTGGTGTGATTTTGCCCAGGATGGTGGGCTGACTTGCCCCAGTCACCTGTGGCAGATTAGCGCAGTTGCCAGAGACTGTTTCGTTGGCCAAGATTGCAAATGCAACCGCTTCCTTGGCATCTGAAATCTCGTCGATGATGATTGATGCCGTTTTAAACAAGTTTTTCAACAAAGCTGATAGATTTGCTATTAGCGTTTGGTTATGTACGCCGCCGCCACTAATCCGAATTTCGTCGATTGACGGTGGTAGAAATTTTTGGTAGTGGTCGGCCATGGTTTGGGCACTAAAAAAAGTGAGTGTCGCCAGTAGGTCCGCTGCTGGAATCTGTAGTGACTGTGCTGTCTCAAATGCTTGGCGGGCAAAGGCGTGGCCAAACACCTCCCGTCCTGTCGACTTGGGTGGACTGAGTTGCAAGTATGGATGGTTCAAACAGGAGGTTAAAAGTGATTGATTGACCTTGCCTTTAGCCGCCATTTTTCCTCCATTATCAAATCGTTGTTGCCCATCGGTCAAAATTTCCACGGTTGCGTCCACTATCATATTTCCCGGTCCAGAGTCGAAAGCCACGATCTGGCCTGGGCCTGCATTAGCCGGTATGAAGGTGACATTGGAGATTCCACCGATGTTCTGCAGGGCAATAGACCTATTCGGTTGGCTATAGAGCAGAAAATCGACATAAGGGACCAAAGGGGCGCCGTGACCACCCAGGGCAAGATCGGCCACACGGAAATCGGAAACGACAGGCACGCCCGTCAAATTGGCAATGACAGCGGATTCGCCGATTTGCAAGGTCGAAGAGGTTTGCTGTGATGAGGGGGGTAGATGGTAGACCGTCTGGCCATGAGAACCAATCAGATCGACTCTCTCTATCGGCAGTTTCGCTGCTTTTGCAACCGTCATTGCCGCTTCAGCAAAGGCTCGACCAATCAAGAAATTGACCTGGCAGACCTCGTCGATGCGACTGGTCTTAGGCTGGAAGAGATCAAAAATCCGCTGTCGTAATTCGGCGGAGAAAGGGTAACAGGTAGACTCGACCAGATCCACCTCTGTCTCTCTGCCATTTCCACTTACCAGGACTATAGCCGCATCAACCCCGTCAACTGATGTTCCCGACATCAAGCCAATAATGTATTTTTGTTGTTTGTTGGATAACAGCGACCATCTATGGTTGAAAATGGAACCAGTTTCCAGACCAAATTGGTCCTGGTTCAGTTGGGCTAGATGATTTTGTCGGATCTGTTCAAAAATGTAGATGTAAGGTTCTGTTCGATAATCGGGATAAGTCCATTCCTGTGGACAAAATCTTTTTTGATGGTAGCGGAGCGTAATTTCGGCGAAGATGCCGGAATGGAGGTAGATTCGGTGGGCAAAGTTTTTGGTGGTTGCCAGTACTAGTTTGGAGGGAGTGATATAGCCGGGATCGAGGTTAAAGCGTCGTTGACCGTTCTCTGAAAACCGTCTTTCAATAGCATTGGTGAAAAGTTTGATGTTGGCCAGTTGACCAGGGTCAATCAGGGACCAAAAGCTGAGGAACTGGCGAGAGAGATGATCCCCCATCTCCGCTTGATAGTAGTCGGTATTCTCAAAAGGCAACCATTGGCTCTGAAAGTCAATTTGACCAAATTGAGCAACCAGTTGAGAATAGATTTGATCAGTCTGACCCGGGGTGGCAGTTAGAACGCCAACGATGAGCTTGACCGGTTGTTCAGAGGTGACATCGCCCAAGGTCGACATCTAGCTGAAACCTGCAACAGTGAAATGGCATCTATACACTTATTGCTTATCGGTGTCCCTTTTCTCTCACTATGTCGGTTCCTCGGTAGATTCCTCAACAGCCGTTTCTTCGGCTTCATCTGAACCAGATTCTGCCGATTCCTCGACCACATGCTGTCCGTTCGCCAATTCCTGTTCGAGAAGGATACGTATCGGCCTCATCCACTTACGGGCTAGATTCAGATCGTAGGCCATATAAGGCTCGTCCGGATCTTTGGTTTCAATAAAGACCTCGGGCAACTTTTCCTGCTCTGCTTCAATAAACTTCCGAATGGCAACGGTCGCATCGTAGGCCGCACCAATCCGAGTCGTCTCCTGCATAGATTGAATCAACTTTCTACGATCTTTGTCTTCATTTCGGAGTTTAAATCCCATCTGGGTAATCTGAGCCGACATCACAATAACAAATACACCAACCGCACCTGCAATGCCGAGACTAACACCCGTAATTCCCCAAAGAACCGTTTCTGACATTATCGACTCCCGTATTTTTCAAATTTCCGTTTTTTTTCTGAAACTGTATTCGCTGACCCACCTAAAAAAATGGTCATAAAAAATTGCCTTCGCTCCGAAGAACGAACTCGCACATACATACACCTGCTCCCATTTTATCAAAAGTATAGATTTTTAGCAAGAAAATTTCGATCAGATCGAACAATGAAATCTAGCGGTAGAAGAAACTTCTGAATGGTATAATTTTTCTATGGTGAGAGGGGTCTTTATTACCGGAACCGATACCGGAGTTGGTAAGACGATTGCGGCTGCAGGCATTGCTAGCGTTCTTCGGCAGTCTGGCATTAATATTGGCGTAATGAAACCGATTGCTAGTGGGGACAGGCGAGATGCTATCTTATTGCGGCAAGCGGCCGCAACATCTGACGCACTTGACCTGATAAATCCGATCTTCTTTTCCCAACCGCTAGCCCCCTCAATGGCGGCTCAGATTGACGGTCGGGAAGTCGGCTGGGAGGCGATCAGGCAAGGTTTTGAACTCTTGTCCGAAATCCACCCCTTTTTAATTGTAGAAGGCGTTGGCGGTATTGCCGTCCCACTGTCGTCAGACTACCAAGTCATCGACATGATTAAACAGTTCCAACTTCCACTACTGATTGTGGCCCACTCTCATCTCGGAACCATCAACCACACCACTTTAACCGTTGCCTACGCTAAGCAACACGGAGTCACCCCGATGGGCATTATCTTGAATACCCGTCAGCCCGTCACTGATGATCCATCACTATTATCCAATCCTGCTGAGATTTATCGGTTGACGAAGATACCAATTCTTGGTACACTGCCTTTTGACTCCCGCTGTCAACAGACAGCCCCCTCCGCGGCTTTTTTAAGACAGCATATTTGTAACCATCTAAACCTGTTGCCCATTTACCAACTGGCGGAGTACTAGTTATGAAACACTGCTTTTTTCTAACCTTGTTGGCTTTAGCCAATTTTGCCGATATCCATCTTCTGCAAGCTGACTGCTATCAACTGATTTACCGGCCAGAGGCCAACCATATTGCTTTAGTTGTCGACCGGAGCGGTAGTATGGCCGGTCAACCGCTAGCCGATGCTAAACGGGGGGTCAAAGCATTTCTGCGCCAGATGCGACCCACCGACCGGGCCGCACTAATTGCCTTCGACGATACGGTTCAACTGGTGCAAGGGGAAACGTCAAACCAAACCGCTCTCTCCAGAGCAGTGGACGATATCCGTCCCGCCGGGGCAACGGCACTTTATGATGCCATCGCCCGGGCAGCACTGACCTTGATTCATAAAAAAGGTAATCGCTTGATTATCTATCTGACCGATGGTGCTGATAATCGGAGTCGGTATCGCCTGGCAGAACTGGAAAAAATAACCGTTTCAGAAGGGATTCTTGTCTATGGAATCGGTTTGGGGCGGGTAGACGTCCAAAGACTGAACCAGCTTAGTCGCCAAACCAGCGGCACTTTCGAGCACACACTGCAGTCTGCTGACTTGGAGAATCTATACCTTCGTGTCTTGAACCAATATTATGAGCAGTATAGCCGGCAACAAACCAATGTGGGTACACTGATCGTCACCTCCATACCCGATGGTCAGGAGGTGGTTATAGATGGGCGTAAGGTCGGAAGAACTCCCCATAAATCAGTTGGTCTTAACCCGGGCCAGTATCAGATCGGCATTATTTACAACCGCGGGATTTGGGAGTGCAACACCGTAGTTCAGAAGAGTTACCTGACCCTGATCGATTCCCGTGAATCAGATCTGGGCGCAGATCTACTGATTGTTTCCAGTCCGCAAGGATCAACGGTCTTTCTAGACGATATTTACGTCGGTATTACCGCCATCGGTACGCCTCTCTCCCTGAAACAGGGCAATTGGGTTGCTCGTGCTCAAGCCGATGGGCGTCAACTCCGAGTCCGAAAAGTTCCCTATGGCAACCATCGATTCCGCTTACGTGGAATTCCCGATTTCAACTTTGGTTCTGACCAGGAAATCGAAATCGAAATCCCGATTTCACGAGATGAGATAGTACTGTACTTCGATATATTTCGTCAGAAGGTCATTGATGCTAAAGGCCAAGTCTACGCGGTTGGTCGCCCAACCGATCCGTTTAGCGAACTCGAAGGTGATTTCGATGATTTTGAGGACGAACTCGAGGATTTTTAAGATCGGTGCCGACGACTCAACATGTTAGTTCGTCGGTTAATAGCATAAACTCGACTTGAACGGACCATCTAATAACGGCGCGGCAACGATTGAGATTCGCACCATCCTGATAGGTTTGGTTTTTGCTGTTTTGCTGTGTGCGATCACGCCTTACAACAACTACTACCTGCAAAACACCAAACTTTCCGGCAATCATCTGCCCGTCGGCTCGATCTTTGTCCTCCTGTTTTTGGTTTTTTTTGTCAATACACCCCTCCGCCTGCTGAAAGTTCGATTCCGCTTGTCATCAGCCGAACTCTCACTTATCTGGACTATACTGGTAGTTGCACTCAGTATTCCTTCAATGGGCTTTCTCCAGTTCCTTCTACCAACTATGGTTGTTCCCTACTATCTAGCCAGCAATGAAAACGACTGGGTCGAAGTTCTACACCCACACCTTCCCGAATGGTTAATGGTGCCAGACCTAACGGCTGCCACCGACTTTTACCAAGGGACTGAAATGGGTGGTATGGCTCCTTGGAGACTCTGGCTAAAGCCACTGCTTTTTTGGAGTCTGTTCATCCTGGTTTTTTACTTTACTACGGTATGTTTAGCCGCTATGTTACGCAAACAGTGGGTGGAACGGGAACGGTTCTCGTACCCTTTGGTACAAGTGCCGCTGGAGTTGTCGGCCAGTCCAACCGACGGACATACAGTCAATCGGTTTTTTCGTAACCGGTTGCTCTGGTTAGGCATGGCTTTACCCGTCGGCTTTCACCTCATCAACGGGTTGCACGCCTACATTCCGAGCGTGCCTGAAATCCCGCGTATCTACAATATTTACAAAGCCTTCACCGCTAAGCCGTGGCACACGATCGGCTGGTGGCCGGCGACCCGGATCGTGATCTATTTTTCCGTAATTGGGATTGCCGCTTTACTAACTATTGAAGTTTCGTTTAGCCTCTGGTTCTTCTACATCTTCTTCAAGATTCAATATATTATTATGAATGCGGTTGGCCTCAGCATCGGCCCCTGGATCAGTTGTAGTCGTCAGGTGATGGGCGGCTATCTAGTCTTTGTGCCGGCCGTTTTATGGGCAACACGTCACCATTTTCGGGATATTTTCCGCCGAGCTTTCGGTCAATCAAGTCCACAAATTAGCGATCGATCTGAACCGTTACCTTATCGCCTGTCCGGATTTGGGTTTGTTATCGGATTCTTAACCCTGGTTGCTTTTACCCATTTGGCAGGCATTTCGTGGTGGGTATCGACCATTACCATGATGTCAGTTTTTATCACGACTATCGTTTTGACCTGGATGATTGTCAATGGAGGGTTGTTGCTAGTTCAGGCCCCTTTTTTCCCTTCCGAATATATGAGCGTGACGCTGGGATCTTCTCCTATGGGAAATCGGAGCCTGGCGGTTCTATCGCTGGAACGAGGATTTCTGCGGGACTGGGGTGAGTTGATGATGCCTCACTTTTTGCATGGATTTCGCATCTCCGACCAAAATCGACTCCCAATTCGTTCTGTTGTCCCCATTCTGTTCTTATCGATCGTGGTAGCAATCGTCGTTTCGGCCTATGCTTCGCTAGATCTAATCTACAACAAAGGGGCTATTAATATGCACTATTGGGTCTACGTTAGAGCTCCCGGCAACTACTTTAATCGCATGAGCACCTGGATCCAGTTTCCACGAGAAGCTAGGTGGGACGAGATCTACAGCATGATGGCAGGAGGCCTGTTTACCTTTGGTGTTTTATGGCTTCGGCAACGGTTTGTTTGGTTCAACCTGCATCCGATTGGTTATCTACTCGGCGCAACCTATCCACCGTTTCACCTCTGGTCTTCGGTCTTTATCGGTTGGTTAATCAAGTATTACATGCTGAAGTTCAGCGGAATGAGAGGGAATCGAAACCTCCGCTATATCTGTCTCGGATTGATTTTTGGCGAATACTTAATGGTTGGGTTTTGGATGATTCTCGGCCTGTTCACCGGTGTCCGTTATTTTGCTCTGCCATCTTAAAGGTGAGTCGTTATCAGGTTGAATCCGGCTCTACACGATTGTACTAAAGACCGTCTGCATCTATATCACTAACCAGTACCTTTTTGTGCCAGTTTGAAAGTGTTGTCTCTCAACCCATGTGGCAGTAACTGGAGTGCACTGAAGCCCCACCCACTCTCAGTCCTACACCTAGGCATTGTCAGCAATCCGATTTAGCATATTGTTGTTCAATATATTGTTTTGGTTACTGTCACCAAGTCGGAGGTCGAGATGTCCGAACCGATGAGAACCTACTACAGAACGCAAACAGGTATTTTCAGTATTTCCTCAATAAAGTTCGTCCGGTTTTCTCGGCTGCGAATCAAAACCGTAGATCCGCCGCATTTCCGGGCTGGCTCTTTCGTAAACTTCTGGTTTCAGATGATGAACGAAATCAAATTGAGGTTTCATGAACGACCGTCCGCAGAAACAGATTAGGGCGACCCGCTCGCAGTTGGTTCGATTGGCACCGGCACTATGCCAGATGGCACCATTAAACAAAAAAACAGACCCTTTTGGTGCATTTAGACGCACCTCTTCCGGGTCAGACTCCAGGCCTACGGGTGGCTTCTTCAAGCGTAAATGGCTGGCTGGCACGAATCGTGTGCCGCCATTTTGGGGCGTGAAATCGTCCAATAGCCAAAGCGTATTCGCAAAGATCGGAAACCTCGGCAGTGGCTCTGGCATCTGACCCAGGGAGTAATCGAGGTGGTATCCACCATCTTTGGCCCCCGGGCGAATGGTGTTAGAAGTTAAGGTGCTCAAAATATAGTCACTACCGAGCATATACTCGAAATAGGGTACAACTCTCGGATGTGCTACCAGTCGCTCGAATTCTTGACCTTTATTGACTAACCAGCGGACCAGTTGGCCTTTGCCGTCAGTATGCACCAAGCCTAGGCCATTCTGCTGTTCGATCTCAGCTAATTCCAGTATCCGGGGCCGGTAGTGGTTGATCTCCTCCTCCGAAAGTACGTCTGGAATCACGATATAACCTTGCTGGTCCAGTTGCTGTTTTTCCTCAACTGTCAGTTGATATTTTCCCATGGTCTAGCAGGTTAACTCCTTTATATTATCGATTCGGGCGATATAAAGGGCGGCCACAATTCTTCGATGTTGGTTTACTCACTACTACCCGTGTGATTTTTAAACGCCAGCTCGACTTTAACCATAACCATCCTTGGGCGGTTAAACCGGGTGACACTTTTTGCGGAGGATAATGGTGTACAGGCCTTCATTACTGGATAAGGCTTGATGAAAAACAGCTCGCATGCAGGCTTCATCGTCTTCCTCTTCGATGATCCACAATTGATCAACCCCGCAAGTCTGAACCAGGTCAGAGATTGAAACACCTGTTTCTGCCTGGTCTGGTGTAGGTTGGCAACCGGTCGTCACAGCTCCACCATTGTCGAGTATGATGGTCAACAGGTTCGCGCTAGTGGTTCGGGCGTGAATCAAGGCATTCAGCCCGCCGTGATAGAAGGCGGAGTCACCGAAAACAGCTACCGACCGCTCGCTGACTTCGGCTTTTTGGTGGCCGCTGGCCACGCCAATAGCTGACCCCATGCACAATTTAGCATCCAGTAGTTTGGCCGCTGTGATGACACAGCCAGGATCCCCGGTTAAAAACGGGTTTTGACCCAGTTTTCGCGCTTCTTCACGGAAAAAGGTTAAAATCTCCATATAAGGGCAGCCAGCGCAATAGGATTTGCGAAAGGGTTTCTCCTGCTCCCAATCCTGCTCCAAATAAACCCGTTCCGGCTTAAAGTTAAGCAGAAATTTGGCCAGTGACTGTTGGATATGCCAGCGAAATAGTTCTCCAACCCAATTCACATCTCCCGTTCGTTTGCCATAAATCTTCGGCGTTTGACCAATGTCATACCCAACGGCTTTGACCGAATCTTCTAAGTAAGGATCGACCTCTTCTAAAATCAGAATCTCCTGACATTGTCCTAAAAACTGAGCTAGTAGGTCCCTGGGTAATGGATATAATGCATTCAGTTTCAGAATTTGTGGATCGGAATCATCACCAGCTAAAGCCTCTTGCAGCTTGGTATAGGCAAAGCCTGTTGCAATGATACCTTTGTGATTGGACCTATCTCCTGAGATCCGGTTAAAAGGTAATCGGCTAAAGTCTGTAGTCGCCTGTTCTAACTTTTGATGAAGACGGGCGTGATCGGTCATCGTTTTTGCTAAAGCGGCCACCCAGCGTAATGGTTCTCGATCTGGAACTCGACGCGGTTGCTGAGATGGCGGCGACAACGGTGGTACAGTTTCTTCTTGGGTAGCAAAACTGCGGGTGATCCGAACGATGACTACGGTTTCCGCTGTTTCCGAATAGTCGAAGGCCCACTTTATCATCTGTCGTCCTTCTTGGATTGTCGATGGTTCCAGCATCGGAATCTCCGACATCGGGGCGACAAATCGAGTATCCTGTTCATTTTGAGAGCCCCAAGCACCGGGGTCATCGCCCAGTAGAATCACTAACCCTGCATTGACCCCCGTCATATTCAGTACCATTAAGGTGTCAAGTGCCACATTCATACCAACGCTTTTCAGACAAACTAAGGCCCGCTTCCCACCTTGAGATACCCCGGCTGCAATATCGAGGGCAATTCGTTCATTCAGACACCATTCTGTCTGATGCCCAAACTCATTGGCCGTTTCTGTTAGCGTGTTGAAGGTACCAGTTCCTGGTGAGCCCGGATAGCTTGTGACGACGGCAACCCCTGCTTCGATTGTGCCCCAAGCCATGGCTTGCGCTCCATTGATAGTTTCCATTTCGATGATCTACTCCTTGCTGGTACAGGTTCAGGGAAGTTGTTGCTTCCCTAACAAGTTTACCACTGCCCCCGATTGGGAACCAACTAAAACTTTACCTTCAGCCCGACCGGGGAGCCTCGACCTAAGGTCGGTGCACTCGACTCGATTGGGGAAAATATACACCATAACATCTGGGATGAATCCTCATAGTGCGGCGATTAAATTCACAGCTAATTAAACAGATTATCATCTTGAAAAAACTTGCGAAGGAATGAGGGAATGACTATGGCCTTCAACCTATATTTTGAGCTATAGTCTTTCATACTACTAGCTCTCACTAAAGTAATGCTAGATTCTGGTATATTGACACGCCGGCTGATCAAAGAAGGATTGGATCCGTCTTGGGAGTTTCTGCCATCTCCGCTGCGCACTAAGAGCATGACTGTCCATCTCTGCCAGTGAATTTACAGTCTTTCTCCTAATCTCCCTTTTTACATGTGCCCATGATGTCTCATCTGGATTAAGATCCGGTCAGTCTGCCGGCTGAATCAAGAGCTGGAGTCTTCTGTTGAGTGATCAACGTATTTTTTCACTAGGGTCTGTTAACACGAAGAAGAGAAATTCTGTATCATGGGCTATGATGGAACTAACACAGGAACAATATCAAGAAATAAAGCCGTCTTTACCCGTCCAAAGAGGA
>JASMLX010000131.1:0-15161 GCA_030748495.1 Candidatus Poribacteria bacterium
AAATTCAGATCTAGCAAGCTTTCTTTCACCTTGCTTGCATCCTGATTACATTGAGGCAGTTTTGAAATGGCTTCTAGGGATCAATCTTCCATACTAGTGCCGGCCTCTCTACAGAGGCGTCATCTGGACGTGCTAGTGTGGTCGGAAGCTCGCTATGGTCCAGGTATAATACCAGATAGCCCAGAGATAGGCGTCGGTCTGGAAATGTTGATTGCCAGTGGATCATTCCTCAGTGCCTTACAAGCGACCAAGCAGTACGAACTGGATCCGGTTCGTACGCGGTTGCTTATCTGGGGGGCCTATACTGCTGGGATCGATGGCCTTTTTTGACTTGGAAGATACAAAGGCTTGGCCAGTTCCCCGCCAATGCTGCTGACCCCACCTGGAATAAGGCTGGTTTACCAATTGACCCAAAACTGAGAGAGACTACTTTGAGGGAGAGACCGACCTGCGGGTCACCAGTGGACTAGGTGGCTTACTTTACGGGGCCGTCATTCCATATCTAATTCGTCCGATAGGAGATCTTCTTTCTGATAGGTTACCAGACAACCGTCATAACGTCCTGGCTGACCCTTAAATCACCTGACCATATTCCTGTTTCGTCGTTTTCCTTCGCCTATTGAAGAAAGATTTCTCGTTTCATATTATAACCAATTCTTCTTTTTCTCTATCCGAGACTATAGTTTGACCATCCCTTCGGCTTGGCATTTTGGTGGATTCATTGGTGTTCCTATTCAAAAATTAGCTTGGCCATCATACATGATTTTGCGCCCAACTGCGTAAGTCGTAGAATAAAGTTGATATTTACCTCAAACTTATCTTACATATAAGGCCTGAGTGCTTTAGGGTATAGTGCGTTTATCCTTACAAGAACTTCACAGACCAAATAGGAGAAGTTAAATTTGATGAAGATATCTCTTACTTCCATTCTCGTACTCGGGTTAATCTTGGTATTAACAACAGGTGCTTTTAGCCAAACTTACTTTGAAGATAATTTTGATGATGCAGCCCAATCGGCCAAAAAGTGGACCCCCCTTTTTGGTCAGTGGGAATTTAAAGATAAAGAGTACCACCAACTAGGAAAAGAACCCAATTCCATGAGCGTAGTTTCTGATGAATTTTGGAAAGAGGAATGGAACAATTACACTTTTGAAGTCAGAGGAAATAAAATCGGTGGGGCGGAAGGCTTCCTAATTATGTTTCGCTGCCGTGGTACGATGCAAGCACGCGGCAAGAAATTGAACAAGCATCCAGCGAGAATGCAGAGCAGAAACCATCATTAGAGTATTGGTGGAACCTAGGTGGTTGGGGAAATACCGGATCTAAAGTTGAATCCTGGAGTGGTAAAGGTGGCGCAGATAGCAAGGACACGATCAAAGACAAAACCTGGCAACAGATTAAAATTATTAACACTCCCAAGGACTATACCTTATTCTTAGATGGAAAAGAGATCGCCAAAGTAGGGGACGATACCCAAAAGGGTATTGGACGTATTGGATTAGCTACTTGGAGTACCCAAGCCAGGTACGATAATGTTATTGTCTACGGGCCAAATGGACCAGATGCAACGACCGCCGTTCATAAAAATGGTAAGGCCACACTGATTTGGGGGAAAATAAAAACTCAGAACTGACATTCTAGGTCAAGTCGGATATCCTTGACCTGCACGACGGCCACTGAGCTGCCTGAGTTCGATGTTATACATCGAATACTAGCACCAAGGATGTGTCATGGGCAGATATTCATTTGACTCCGAAGGCCAGTTATCTACTCCATCGTGGCGAAGGCGAGCCAAAAAGATACCCGTTAACGATGGGTCTTTCAGTTCTTGGCGGTGGTCTCTTTCTATTCCTGCGTAGTAAATCCATATCTCGTCACCGACGGGAATCGGCCACGGATTGGCGAAGAGCATGCCAGATGCAGCAGAACCATCTGGTCCAAGGCGTAGAAAAGGCTCGCGGTGGAGGGGCTGCCACCAGTTGACCCCGTCCCTGCTGGTTGCCAAAGAAACATCAATATTGGGCGGAAAAGCATCTTCGCGCCAATGATAGTAAGCGGTTGGCAGTAGAATGTATGCGTTAGGTACCCCCGGTGCCTTCATGCCGCCGGGGTATAAAAATCGCGGCAGGACACCATTCGGGCTCACCTCCGGGCACGGGCATCTGCTCATCAGCGCATAAAACTTCCGCAGTTTCCGTCCAATTCCGAAAATCATCGGAAGTCATCTCATATTCGCTACATCTACGACACATGTAGGTGATCCAGATGAGTAGACTATACCTTCTTGAAGTGATTATCGATAGATAACGAAAACTCAAGGTAGTTTTAGTCTAGACCAGGTTAGCGATAGATGTTGACGCGGTCTTACTGAGGTTAAAACACTAATTCCCTCACCAGAAATACGGACATCATCAAAACTAGCTAATGTGTCCCAAGCCCAAACCCCAACTTTTCCCTGCTCGTAAGTATCGTCTATGAATTCGGCCTGCAACTCACCATTGATAGATAATTTTATTCTGCTACCTTTGACTTGCACTTGAAAGTTTAACCAGACATTTCGTTTTAATTCCACATTTACGGCTTCAATTTCCTCATCAATGGCTTGCCGGGATAATGCCCCTCCCGTTTTATGTATCCAAAGCTCAGACTTTTTTTCCTTGGGACAAACCAGGTAGACGTAATACTGGAATTCGTCCTGTGCCCTAAAAACAATCCCGCCCCAATTTCCCTCATGAATACGTACTTTACCGTCCAGAGTATAATCAGACCAGGTGGTGCTGCCAACTAGAGAGTGAATGGCTTCCCCCCAGCGTTGATCTTGGTAGTAAACTCCATCCCTTACTTCCCAAATCCCATTAGCGGCTTCCCATTGAGTGGCTTCTTGATCGAAGGTCCACATTATTTCTCCAGCGTCAATAGGCATGTAATGCATAATAAGTATCGAAGCCACAAGGGTTAATCCGAAATGTTTTTTGCCAAGCATGAATATACCTCATTGTCATCTAGTTTATTGGCACTTAATAGACTTATTTTAGGCGTTCGTGCTAGGGAAAACAAGTTATAAATCCCCTTCTTTGGTGAAACTATCGTCGTTATTTTTGTTGACATTCCTGTTTCTTGTTGCTACAATCCCGCAATCTAACTTTTAAGGAGTGAAATTGATAAAAATGAAGTGCCTGATAAGAACAGTGTCGATATTTCTACTTTCCATCCTAGTTTTTCTGCCATTAATTCCTAGTGCTGCGGACCCGGGTGCCCAGTCAGATAAGCTAGTTGGACATTGGACCTTTGAAAAGGGAGAAGAACTAAAAGATTTAACCGGCAATTGGCCGGATATCGAACTGAAGGGAGCTAAAATTACCAAGGGCGCCTTGGACGTTGATGCCGGCAAGTGGGCGATCACCGTTGGTGATTACAAAGGTCCAAATATTAGGGAAAAGACCTTAATGTCCTGGTTTAGCTTTCAAAATAACGGTGTAATCAAAGGCTCAATTGTTTGTATCGATAAGATCAGTGAAGATTCGTTTGACTCGATTGTGTATGCTGAACGCCAAGCCAATCAATGGATGGCAGGCAGTAGCTGGTTCAAGCGAACAGACGATTTTAAGCCCGGATTTAAGGACACCACCAAAGGTGAAAAGTTTATGATGGCCATTACCTATTCAGGTAAGAAATCACCGACGGTAAAAGGGTATCGAAATGGCAAAAACATCAGCGGTGGTGGTTATGAGAAGGGGGAGACGGTCACTTGGGAGAAAGATGATGCCGAAGTAATTTGGGGTAAACGGCACGGTGACGTTGGCGGCGGCCCCGGTGACATGGATGGTTTAATTTATGAAACCAGAATCTATGGCGTGGCCTTGACTGAAAAAGAAATTGCTGGCATGGAAGAAGGTTCACTTTCAGTTGAATCTCATAATAAGCTATCGACTACATGGGCGGTTATAAAAGGTTATTAGCCTATTTGGAACTGGGTTATTATGTCTCTTTTGAGTAGTTAAATTACTTGGCGACACCCGCTTGCAAGTCAAAATTACAGGCGTTGTCGCCTTTTTTGTATTTATTCTTAGCATCATCAAACCACTAGGACTAGGGGTTCAAAACCTTTCGTCCCTTCGCCGCCACTGGTCATTCTGGGCACCATCCTTGACGATTCTGCTGACCGGTGCCATAGCATAAATCCTCCTAAAATGTGCGGGTGAGTTTTTTTATTTTTCCTCGTACATTAAAAGAGATCTTAATTCAATATGCGACCTTTATAATCCTAATATTACTGAGAAAGCCCTAAGTCATATTTAACTCATTCCGAGCCTAAAAAAGGCAGAAAACTCACCCCCAACTTCCCACTAAATTAATTGACGAATAAGACGGGACTTAACAAGTATCTGGGACTATTTTTGGCTGTCTGTAAGCCTAGATCAATCCGGCATGATGCGGTAGCCAGTACTGATACCCGTGGCCATGCCGATGATAGCCCATAACCCGGCGCAAACCATCTCTCCCAAAACCAGCCCCAGAAAGATCGGGCGGGCGCTACGGTAAGCCCGCAACCCACCGTATTTAACAATAGCAAATTTCATTGACCAGCCCAGAAAGATCGAGAACCATAGTTTGAAAGATGCCCAAGCCGATAACATCATATAACCAATCGGATGAAAGGGCCACCAAAGAAAGACCTGCCGCATCCACATCAGCCAAAGGGTGAACAGGCTGCCAAAGAGCATGAACCCAGCGTTAGCCCAATCAGTCCCTTTTTTGGGGTTAAGTAGCAGAGACTCCAATTGATACAGATACCCACTACCGCCGGTATAAGGCGCGCCATATCGGTAACTGATCTTTAGCGCCGAATAGTAAGAGGCGACCAAACCGATAACCATCGAGACTCCCAGTGCCAACAGCAGTTGTTGTCTCTTAACCTTGACTTCATCAGCTGCTTTTAGACTGTTCATAATGTTAGGCATCATGAACTCCCGCAGGTCCAGGGTCAAATTGATGGGGTGCATCAGCAGTGAAGTGACGGTCGACCGACTCATCCTTTCTGTTCCCAGCGTGGTCAGAAAGACGCTATGAGCGGAAAAAGAGGGATTAATGAAGGGGATTCCACCGTTGATCACCTGCCAGGTTAAAGCGATGTACATAGCCAAGAGGAGCAAGACAAAGACCAGCGCGAAGCTAAGCGACATCCCCAGCAGATGGTTAAAAAAAACCAAAGCCGCTACACCACCCAGCAAGCCGAAAATAGTAATTCTTGGTGTGTCGTTGGTAATGGGATCCGCAGCCGTGCTCCGTCCATCCAAGGCTTGAAGGCACATACTCTTGATGTGATGTCTCGATTTAACCAGCGCGATGGCGACAAAGGTCAGGCAAGCCCCTGCTTCCTGAGCCGCGCTGAAAGAGCGGCCTGTCCACTGGACGCCCGGACCTGAGGATAGCTGAAAGCCCAATAGGCCGCCGATCAAACACTGCAACTTATAGAAGATGAAGAAAAACCAGAGGCTGAAAGAGACATCCAGGCTTAGCAGATAGCTGAACCCAACCATGGACCAGAAGACAACGATCTGGATCGGTCGCAACAGACTAAACGGCCGTTCAACCAAAAAGGGATTGAGCCAGAAATCTCGCGGAATGTGTGGCGCTTTGGGAAAAAAAGCGTGAATGCCATTCATAGTATGCAGACAGACGGGAAAAGCAAAGCCCAACCACAGGGCCGGGTTTTTGAAAAAAGAACTGATCAGACCCTGAGGTTGGCTCGACATTTCGACGGGTAAACGGACCAGAGGAAAGGTGCACTTCTCGTTTTCCACCCACTGTTTTCTGAGCACGACCGATAGGCAGGCCATCACAAAATAAAGAATCAGCACATAACCGCTGAAAATCAGGACCGGCTTTAACCAGGACGACCACGGTACTGATTCGCCCGGCAAAAGCCCTTCATAAAAAGAGAGGATGGCTTTTTGGTCCTGTACTACTCGCCATTGGGGGATGTACTGATGGAACAGATGCTCCCAGTCATTTTCCATGGTTGCCCTGTATTTGTAGGCCACCATGGGCGAGAGGGCGTTCCGCATCAAACCAGTGGAAGGAATACCAACAGCCACAATCATAATGCACCAAATGGTGACAATTTCCTGTGGTTTCAGGGCCGATCCAGGGTGTATTTTACGGACCAGCACGTTGACCAGGAGAATCAACACCGTGATGACGAAAAAAGGCCCCACCGGAAAATGGCCACCGGCCAGAAAAATATTGCGGATAACGTAATCGTTGTAGGGAGCGATCAGGCACTCTAAGGCGGCACAGATTAAGCCAATCAAAATGGCTCGAGCGGTTATCCCATAGACCTGACTTGGTGGACTGGTGTTTGACATTTGGTTGGTTGGGGTTTTTCTGCAGCGGCTAAAGACAGTCCTGGTATCTAAACCTTAGCCATGCTGAATCGGCTGTGCCGTTTCATGACCGATTAAGCAAAGACAAAAGCATCGTCTAGAGTGGGGTCGTAGCCGTCGGTACGATGGACGAAATCTTGAACGATTCTAGGTAAGAGAGTGATTCCATTGTACCACAAAATTTATTACTGTGGGACGAGTTTTTTGCCTGCTGGCTGTTTTGAAAAACGGACGGTTCTTCTTGCACACTGAGTTAATTGAAATTAACGGCTTCTATCCGTAATAATAAGATTGTGGCACATTAGTAACCAACAATGACCTTCATCCTATCCCCAAAACTACTAATCTTGTACCAAACTAGAGATATTCCTTTCTGTACCAGTCCTGTTGTGTCAATCCAAGAAGGATTTTTTGTTGGGTGGAGACTAGCTTGGGATTAACGTCATGAATAACGACCATTGGTTATACTTACAAAGTATAGAAAATTCTAGTTGAAGGTCCCCAATCCATCGCCTTGGATTGTGAGCCATAGTGCAAGCAACCACTGTGATTCTCTACTTCGATACCAGTTAAAAGCACATGTCGATTCTTAGATCTTCGTTAAATGCTGCTCAGGAGAGTTGCGATTATGAGATTACCTCAATTGACCACTGACCTTTTACAAGCCAAAGCCGATATTGAACAATATGGCTATTGCTTTATCGCTGACGTTATAGATCCAGACCAGATTCAGGTCCTGAAAGAGAGATTGACGCAACAGGCTAGGGCTGAAAAACAATGTGGACTGGCTTTTGAAGATGGTGGCCCTAGCCAAAACTGGGGCGATTTCCGACATGAAGACGGCTCCTTGCGACAAGACGCATTTACTGAAGCCAGTGGGGGATGCAACCAACGGGTCTGGATGTTAGTCAATAAAGGACAGGTTTTTGTCGATATGCTATCGCATCCGACCATTCGGAAATTCATTGATATGCTGTTGGGTGAGGACTACCTGTTGTCCAGTCATAGCGCCAATATTGTCAAGCCCGGAAACGTTGCAATGAGGCTCCACACTGACCAGTGGTGGATGCCAGCCCCCACGCGACGCGAGCGTCAACCGTTACCCGCAGGTTCGATGAATCGTGAAAGGTTTGATGTTGACGAAGTTCCGCCAACCATGATCGCGCCCCGGGTGGCAGCTAACGTCCTATGGTTACTGGAACCTTTCAGCCAAGAGAATGGAGGAACACTAGTTGTACCAGGGAGCCACCTCTATGGGCGTCAACCTGATTCAGATATGGCCTCCGTGGTGGCAACAGCTCCAGAAGGAACCGCCCTAATTTTGGATGGCCGAACGTGGCACGGAACCGGGGCTAACGTGGGCGGTGGTAGCCGCCAAGCGATACTAACTACATTTTGCGCGCCACAGTTTCGCCCTCAGGAAAATTACTGCCTTGGTACCGACAAAAGTGTGCTGGCAAAAGCCGGTCCGGATTTGTTGGCATTGTTCGGCTACAAGATTTGGAACGCATATGGCCGAATTGAAAGCCCGATGGCTGAATTTGTCCAACCAGACGAAGATATCGTGCGCGAGCTATATCCTGACGAATAATAGCAAATTGTTATTTATAGCAGCCAATACAGGTGGTGAGGGATGTACCAGAGAAAATATTAGAAAAGGCTAATACAGGAGGTCATGAGGGCATTCCATCTCACTGTTAATCAGAGATACGAACACATTCTCGATTAGTTGAGAGGCACTCATGACCTCCTTAAATATTATGAACTGTTCTACCGTATCGATAATCAGCTAGTTGCTGCTAGCAAAAATCAGAAGCATAACCCAGCCAAACGGTACCCGTTTGAAGTGGTGATAGCGACGGAAGACTAGTAAATCAATTGACTTTTCTACCAAGACATACTGATGTAGATAACAATTATGGCGGCATTTCATCAATCTATCTCTTAGCTGTTAGCTCTGTGATGGCGTGGATCTGAGTCACCCACACTATTTCGCTCGCTTATTGGCACAGTTGAGGGGAGCTGTCACCAGATGCTCCAGTGGAAAAGCCCGTACTTTGTGCGGTTCAGAAAATCCAGACCAGAAAGACTAAGAGAACATCAATTCTTGTAGTTTTTGTTTTAATTCTTCTACTTGAAACGGTTTACCCACATATTCATCCATCCCTACTGATTGACACTTTTCCCATACTTCTCCTACTGCTCTGTTAATGCCACAATTGTTACCCTTTTGAGACCAGATGATTGTTCCAATTGTCTGATCTGTTGGCTTCCTTGGAATCCATTACTACTGGCATCTGTAAATCCATCAGGATCAGATTGTACTGTTTCTGCTGGTACTGAGTCAGACAATCCTTACCATCAACCGCTTCATCTACCTGACATCCTAAATTCTCCAGATGTTTTCGGGCAATAACTCGGTTGATCAGATCATCATCAACCACCAGACCTCTCTTAGCCGATAAATCAGTCGGTTTCTGTTCTCTTGACCTCTGGTTGTTGTACTGTCAAATCAGTCCGTTCTAAGGGCAACTCAAACCAGAAGGTTGACCCTTGTCCTAATTGACTCTCTACACCTATTTCTCCAGCCATCCCTTGTAAAAACCTCTGACTGATACTCAATCCCAGACCCGTACCACCAAACTAACGACTGTGACCCTGACTTCGGTTGAAGCAGACGGCAGCAGCCAGACCGAGAATAGGACCACGAGAGGGTTGAATAGTGGGGATTGACATGGGGAACGATACAACCAGCCATTGGGAGGACCAATCTTGGTCGGCCAAGCCAATTTACATCGGCATTGATGGCACTTTCATCAATGCTCAGCTAGGAAAGCGTTTTTTGCAGGCCAAAGTCGGCATTGTGTTTACTGAGCCGAGGATTAGAGTCAGTCAAGGGAGAAACCTTCGGCGGAACAAACAGTATGTTGTCCGTTGCCAATCGGTATCAGAATTTGGTCAAAGGCGGTTCTGTTGCGCCACAGAGGGGAACAGGAAACAACTCATCGTCTTGGCCGGAAAGATGCCACCAATTGGGGGCGGCAACTACGAGATTGGCTTTGGCGGGGGAAAGCCGTGGCCGCGCTGAAATCTGGCCCAAGTCAGAGTCAAAGAAATGCATCCGCAACCGGTAGAGATCTAGCAGCAGACGCAAACCGCTATGCGGGACTGGCTGTCAGAAGTATCTGCCTGATCTAACCTTCCACCTTTTATTCTAATTCACCATTCCCACTTCACCCGTCCACCTACTTTCCGCTCAGATGTTAAATATTCACGAAAGTCATTAAGAGTCTGCCAACCCAAGAATCAAGTGAGACTTACTTTTAGGGTTCCCAACTAATTCTTCCCCATAATTTGTAAATCCCAGTTTTGCCAATAGTATTTTACTGGATCCTCAGTTTTCCAGTCCCAGTATATTTGCTCCCAATTTAACCAACCCATATGGGGTGCCAAAGAGTCCGCCCGCACAGGATGGCTTCTTGGTTGGTATCGAAAGTCACAAGAAACCCTGAGCTGGTTGCCACTCTGGTTATCGCACCCCTGATGAACAGTCAAACTATGCAGAATAATAACGTCGCCACAACTATAGTCTCCACCTACCCACACTTGGTCAGTTGATACCTCTACCTGTCTTCCCCCTGGACCAATAGCTTCTTTATCGGCCAATTGGCCTTGATGATGCGACCCTTTAGCAACGGCTAATCCGCCCAGTACTGCGGGGCAATCACCACACGGAATCCAAGCGGTCCACGTTTCGGTGGAGCCACCGATATATAGATTATCTTGGTGAGGTGGAGTTGAGTGTGAAGACGAATTCGGAAAAACTAATCGACATATATTTCGGCTATGGGGCAGAACTGTTTCTCCAAACAAAATGTCAAAAACTCGAATGATATTTTCATCGAGAGCTAATTGATGAAAATCACGCAGTTTTTGTACCTCTATATAAAACTCTTGCCATCTTGGATCTCTTCCTTCCACTACCAACAGCTCAGGATTAGCCAATCCTTCCATGCAATCTGTACCAGATTGTGTCCAGCCGTGTTTCTCACAAATGGCCATAATTTGTTGGCGAAGATTGAGTACTTTGGCCGAATCCAAGAGGTTGGAAAAAAACAAGTAACCTTCTTCAGTTGCCTGACGGCGCAACTCTACGGGTTGATTCAGTAAACCGGTTGCATCTTGTAATGATTCTACGTGGGTCATATTTACCATTGCCATCTGCTTTCCTCATTACTCCTTAACCTAATGTTCGCTCCAGGTCAATTTATCTCCAACATCGGCCGCTTGCGGTCTCCCTAGACCTTTAACGGTCAGATTATCAAAACTAGCTTCTGCATTGAAGGTGCCAACGCCTATAGCTCCCTTGGGAAAAGACTTATCGTTGTATCAAACTCTAATTTGTCATCAATATAACATGATTGCTTTTATGATTCCAACTGGGTTTCTAGCAATCGACTACGCCATGATCCTCTGCGGTTGGTACTCGCGCCGTCGGAGGAAACGCTCACCCACATCATAGTCCGGTTGATCGGATACATACCGCCAGAGCTCGATACGCTTCATCAGTTCATATCGATGCTCGTGTCCTTCCCAACCGTGATGTGTGGACAGGATTCGGCCAATCTCAGGATTGTCGATATCCGACGTGTCGAAGTTTCGGATCTGCGGCTTCGTCGGGTTCAGGCGCAACTTGTACATGTAGCGATCCTGGTCTGTATAGTTACTCCGTGCGCCATGCCAGACACGCGTGTTCCATACGTAGATCGTGCCAGCCGGACAGGTGGCCCATACCTTACCGGTGATATGCTGATATCCACGGATTTCACCTGTTCGAACATTGCGGAAGTGAGATCCCGGTACCAGGAATGTCCCACCCATTTCGTCAGTTGTGTCGACCGGGAAGAAGGACAGCTGGATGTCGAAGTAGTTCTGCCGGAAGTCGATCACCGAGTCCTGATGCATATCCGGCCCTCGGGTTGTATGTGCCTTCACCAGATGAGCTGCGTGGTGATCATAGAGAGGGTCCGGCCCAACCAGAGATTGAATCAGCCCTTTCACCTTGGGCAGTCGAAAGGCTTCGCCCAAAGCGGTATCCTTAGGCCATGTTTCCTCGAACGGCATACCCACGGCCAAGTATCCTTTGTTGTTCTCCATCTCTTTGAGACAGGCCTTACACAAGTCTTTCGGCACCATGTCTTCGTACTTCAAGTATCCTGAAGCGGTGAACTGGGCCATATCCTGTGATGAAATAAGATGCTTCATAGACTAACTATCCTCCTCTTCCGTCTGCATTTCTCGGAACCGCGACAGCACCGTCTGGTACGGGAACGGTCCCAGTTCGTAGCCGTCGGCCTCAGACCGCTGATGGTATTCGCTCATCTGGATAACCTGCCATCCGTCACGCATCGCGGCCATCGCATTCTTGTATGGGGGGTTGCGCTCTTCGATAAGATCCTTAATTCCTGTTCCCTTTGAGGCTTCGTATCGCGCCCAGGCGGATGGTACGACGTCAAGTGCAGGACTGGTCTGAAATAACACGAGAATATCTTGAACCTTGGGCATAGACACCGTCTCCTGAAATCCACTTATACTCTTGGAAATTTTTCAAAGCCCCAAGTAGGTAGTTATTTTTAAATTCTGTGAAACCAATGCAACCATACCTTCGACCTTGATAAAAGTTAAGCATTGCTACAATAATCTATCCACCCTCCTTTGTCAAGTCCTTCTCTGGTTGGAAGTTTATAATCCTTAATGCCTATATGTAGACAACTTAGGGACTGAGTTTGGCGAGGCCGATCGGCCGAAGGAGCTGGTCTGTGACCTGTGGTTCGTATCTAATCTGGTCCGCCATGCTGCCGTCGGAGCCACTAGATAGAGTCTGTCGCCGTCTTTCTATAGACGGAAACTGGCATGACACACGGTAAGAAGAGTACCCAGTCCGATCCGGAGTGACATATCCGAGTTGGCTTGGTGAGTGTTGAATTCGGCCATAGCCAGCAGGTTCTTCCTTAGTTGTAACTGCGGTGCCCCGGGTCCCATTCAAGTAGGCGGCGAAGCCGTCATCGTAGCCCACTTGGAGAACCAGCGATTCGGACCGGAGTGGCTCCTTCAGTATGAACTAGCGCGGAAGCAGAACGGCCGTGGCGCCGACAGGCAACTCTTGATCGAAACCCAGCAAGTACTTGTACTTCCAATCAGCATTGGCTTCGATCAGTATCATTTCAAACGGAATGGTCGCGGCTGAGGCTCTCAATGCCTCCAGCGTCAGGGAAATACGGTTCAGGCCGGACATCCACACGATCTGGTCCCCGCCAGCTGAAATCTGGTTGTTGGGAAAGGCCCATTTGTCAAGTAGATTGGGATCGTTGGTCAAACGGTATCCACCTAGTCGCAGCCTCCCGCTGACCGGGTTGCGGCCTTCGATCTAGTCACTACTGCTTTGCCTCTGGCCGTCAAGCCTGCCCATCCGATTGGAGACCAGGAGTTCGTTCCTCATAGAACGTCCTCTCACCTTTACAATTTGCATTGCTATACAATGGAGGTGTAAACTGTCTGCTAATACTAAAGGATATCCTAACTATGTTTCTAATGTTCTCAAAAATGGCCTTTTTGGCCGCTGTATTGTTACTGACCTCTGGATATAGCCTTTTGGCCAACCCGCAGCCCACTCCCTTACAACTTTTTGATGCAAGAATTCGCCCTATTTTTCAATCAGAAGATCCATCTAGCTGCATTCAATGCCATCTTTCGTCTGTTGACCTCAAGGATTACATTCTCCCTCCACATCAGCAGACCTTTGCCTCGCTCAAGGCCCAAGGTCTTATTGACCTGATCAATCCGGCTGAGTCGAAGATTCTCCAATTGATTCAGATGGGTGAAAAAGATCGGGATCAGCTAGCCAAGTTGATCCATGAAAAGACACGTAAAGCCGAGTACCAAGCCTTTGCTGCCTGGATTGAGGCCTGTTGCCAAGATGAGACCTTAGTCCAAATGCCGGCTTCGGAATCTGAGGCCTGGGCCAAACCTGATATCCCTGATGTCGTCATTCACCACACACGCAAGAGTCGAGTAATAGATTCATTTGCTCGCAATATCTGGTCACAGCGAATGAGATGTTTCCCTTGTCACACACCGTACGAACTAGATTCTAACAACCCAAAGCATCAACAGCCATTAAAGAAAGTAGACAATTTCGCAAAACAATACGGTCAGGCACATGCCCAACGACTCCGCCTCTTTAAGCAGACCGCGCCAGAAACCTTGCAATACTGGATCGAACGCAGTCAACAAGTATCAGAAGATGGTTATCCTTTGATCAACATTCAACATCCACCACATAGCTTGATTTTGTTGAAGCCGACATCGAAGTTGCCGCCGATGGTTAACGGCAGTCGCCAGAAAGCGTCCAATACTGATCCCGTATCACATATGGGCGGTCTAAAGATGCACCGAGACGACCCGTCTTACAAGGCCTTCATCGCTTGGCTGGAGGATTATGCCAAGGTGGTCGCTGGCCGTTACCAATCGGTGCAGGAACTGCCCCAGGATAATTGGTATCCGTCCAAGCACGTGGTGATGATTGAGGATGTGCCTAAGGAATGGCCAAATTCGGTTCGCGTTCAATTGCAGATTCATGTTTGGAATCAGCAGCGGTCAACTTGGCAAGTAGAACCGATAGCCTTTACCCAAAACTCGTTGACGCCCAAGCGTCGCCTAGTAGGAACCTTATTTCTGATGCGACCGGTAGATGAAACGAGGGTTTGGCAACTCTCGGAGGAAACTCTGCCGCCGGGCAAGTATTTGTTAAAAGTCTATATCGATTCTGAGCAGCATTTGGACAGACAGCCTACAGCCATGCTGACCACCCGTAGTTTTTATGGTCAAACCATAATTGAAGGTGAATGGACGAAAACCTTTAAACAAGCGCGGAAAATAATTGGGAGTCAATTGAAAAGGGAATGAAGCGGTGTCGAAATTTGTTGTGGAGTGTGCGTGAAGCAGGGCGTAGTATTGAATTTCCACCGTTTTTGATGTGGGTGTGGTGGGGATATGGGCCAAGATTGGAGGCAAGAGAAATTATAGGAATCCCAGAAGCATACTGAGTTTTTGATTGAAACCGATTGTCCCTGGCTGGCTCCGCAATTCCGTCGAAGGAAATGGATAGTGACTGATAGTTCGGATTACATGGCCAAGGTCTGGCAGGTAAAAACGGGACAAGAATTATTCACTCTGAAGGGTCATAATGGTTGGATCTGGCCGGTGGCCTATAGTCCAGGTGGGCAGCGGATAGTGAGGGCTGGTTCAGATGGAATTGCCCAGATCTACACCATAAACATGGATGAATTGCTACAACTCGCTACCAGCCGCGTCACCCGTCAGCTAACAGCTGAGGAAAAAGAGAGGTATGTCCCTTTCACCCTGGACCAGCCGGCGAGTGTCACCATCAAGGTCTATAACGTAGCTGGTCAACTGGTTGAATGGATTGCCCAACAGCAGACATTCGGCTCAGGCAAACAGGCTATTCGTTGGAATGGTCGAGATAGCGAGGGAGAGATAGTGGCCAGCGGTCTGTATATTGTGACGGTGACGGTGGGCGACCAGACACAAGATAAGGTAGTTAATGTCTGGAATCACTAGTCTTCTGTTTGAAACTCCTGCAGGCTTGTATCCCGATTGTGCTCAAGCCTGGTGGTAATAGCCGTCCTGTCGGCATCGAGCAGAGAAGAGGTTCTAACCTGGTCAAGAGAGATTCGGGGGGCTGATGGTTGACCT
>JASMLX010000131.1:15171-19037 GCA_030748495.1 Candidatus Poribacteria bacterium
GGGATCGGCTCGCTAGCAATTACTCAGGTCGAGCTCCTACATTACCCGTACGCCGATGTGCCGGTGGCCGGCCGATGAATTTATAGAGATGCCGCCGATCCGTTTTATGCATGACCGGGTGGGGATCGGGAGACGGCTCGATCACGCTAGTCCTTCCAGATTTAAAAGGCATAGTCAAACGCTGCTGGTCAAGATCACTATATTCCCAAACGTTACCGGCCATATCATGCAAGCCATAACCATTGGACTTAAAACTCCCTACTGGTGCTGTATACTTCCACTTATCCCTGCCACTAGTCCCACCATAGTTGGCATAATCACCGGCTAAACTTTCATCATTTCCCCAAGGGTAACGCTTACCCTCTAATCCACCACGAGCCACAAATTCCCATTCGGTTTCTGTTGATAACCTTTTACCGGCCCAGGCGGCGTAAGCCGTGGCATCAGACCAACTCACATAAATCATTGGGTGATTATCAGTCGGTGAATACTTGTTAATTTTCCCCCACAAATCACCTCTAGGTGAAAAATGCCTTGCTTCAGCCACAAACTTCTTGAATTGTCCAACCGTAACTTCGGTAGCGTCGATCCAAAAAGGTTTGATGGTATCCGAAGCTGGAATTCGAACCATCTTAGCCCCGTCCTTCTTCCAAATGATCTTCTTGGCCGTAATCCCCTTTAACTCCTTCGCACTTCCCACAGCCACTAACGTTCCATCTTCAGCATAAACCGAAAACGCCAACAGCACCAACAACATCTAATTAAATTTTCGCATCATACTCTCCAATCGGTTGTTGCAATTATACTGTATCAAAAAAAGGACCCTTTTTCTACCACATTTAGTTCTCTGAAACAAACCGCCAATATCAGGCCAAAACCGTAGCAAAAGACTGTTTTGATAAAACAAACACGATATTGACTACATGTTGATGCGTTAGCTGAAACAGACCCACTAAGTAACCAGGGCAGTGCAGGAGTGGATCAGGCTGTGGTCTGCCTGTTCCGTGTAGACCATCCAGCCAAGGAATTGGTAGAAGTTGGTCGTACCTATACCGATCCATAAGGAGGGTTTGAGATGCTGACACCAGAGCTGGCCTAGAAGTGCAGGTCTCTGTGGATCCTAAAGATGCTAAGGTGGCTACTTCATCTGTGATCATCAACCGAATTGACATCATGTGTAATCCCTGTTAAACTAATTTTTGCTCCAGTGAAACGACAGCTTTTTCCCTCCAGGCAGAGAGGGTTCTCTTTACCTCCTGCCACTATCAGGAATTACCATGTTGGATCTAAACTTGGGCGCATTTCAAAGTCTCGATTTTGACCTTAAACTACTGAATCTCAAGCTCTATTTTCAGGAGGCAGACTAATGCCAATCCGTATTCGATCTCAATTAATTGTTAAACCTGTTGTTGTCAGCCTGATTCTTCTCCTCGCTTCATCTCCCGTTTTGATGGCTAAACCAGTCACTGACAGTTTAGTTAGTTACTATACCTTTGATCAGACTAGTATCCAAGGTAAGAAACTTCAGGATGTCTTTGGCCATAAACACGGAACAATTGTTGGCTCGCCAAAGACCGGGCCGGGGCATCTGGCTGAAGCCATGGAATTTGGCGGCTCACCTGACTGCATTCAACTACCCCAGATTTTGAAAATTGGGGCCGGGCCGGTTACCTATGAAGCCTGGTTTAAAAAGAAAAGCAAGGCTGGCTGGCAATATCTGTTTTCCAATAAGACCGATTTCAATGACAACTTCTTCCGCCTCGGTTTCAATAAGGATAGTGGACAGATCCGAATGTACACCGAGCAAGATAATAATATCAAGAAAGCGTTTACCACCGATGACGACTATGCTGACGGTAAGTGGCATCATCTGGTGGCCACACGTCAGGCCGATCAGGCAAAAATTTACGTCGACGGAACTCTAGTCAAAGAAGGCATCGCCATGAAGGAAGATATCGGTGGCGATCAAACCAACTGGTTCCTGGCTCAGAACGGGACCGACAACGCCTCCGAATATCTGGTCGGCAGCCTGGATGAGGTCCGGATCTACAGTCGGGCTTTAACGGCCGATGAGGTCCAGCAAAACTTCAAGTCAGAAGGGCTATCCATCTATCCAATGGGCAAGGTCAGCCTGACCTGGGCCGCCTTAAAAGCCTCTTCCCAAACCGCTGAATAGTCTGATTCAGTGTCTCGACCAAGAAGGAGACCATCGTAACAGGCGCACCTTCTCCCAGCTTTCAGCACCATCAGCGCTATTTCACCGACCAGGTCCAAATATCCTGACCCTCTAGCCATAAACCTGAAGCAACCTAATGGCGTTTGGCCCGTCTGCCCCCAGCACCTCCCTTTCATGGCGGGCCATCCTGGTCGGCTTACTCCTGATCCCTATCAATCACTTCTGGGTCGTCCAACTAGAACTGGTCCGATATTCGCTGGTCTCCTATCTGGTCCCCTACTATACAGTTATTTTTATCCTGCTAGTGCTGGCTAGCCTCAACCGACTACTGGTTGGATCTGCTACCGGGTTTAAGCTGGAGACGACCGAGCTGGCGCTAATCTACATTATGCTGGCCGTGAGCGGTGGATTCCCCACCCATAATATGCTGCAAATTCTGGTCAGTAGTATGGGGCACGCTTTCTGGTTTGCCACGCCGGAAAACGATTGGGCCAACACTTTCTGGTCATTCCTCCCCTCCTGGTTAACAGTAGCCAACAAAGAGATCCTGGCGGGGTTTTACGGTGGCCATTCCACCCTCTATCAGATTGACCAGCTTAGCGGTTGGCTGATTCCAGCTCTGGCCTGGATCTTCTTCACCTTGATGCTGGTCATCTGCATGCTCAGTATCAACACCCTGCTGAGAAAGCAATGGTCCGACCATGAACGGTTGGCCTTTCCCATCATTCAGCTGCCAATGCAGATAATAGATCCGACCCGTGGCTTCTTCAAGAGTCGGCTGATGTGGATCGGGTTTGCCGTAGCCGCCGCTATTAGCCTTCTGAACGGGCTTCAGGTATTGTTCCCCTTTATCCCTAGTTTGAAAGTCACCCGATTGTGGCTCAAGAATACGCCTTATTTTACCTCTTTCCCCTGGAACCACGTCTTGAGACTAACCGTAGTCGCTTTCTATCCATTTGCGATTGGTCTCGGTTTTCTGATGCCGCTGGATTTGGCTTTCTCCGTCTGGTTTTTCTTCGTCTGGCAAAAAATCATCACCGCCGTCGGGCTCAGCTTCGGCTTCACTCCGGCTTTTCCCTACCTGAAGGCCCAGATGCTGGGGGCCTACCTCGGTTTGGGAGGCCTGGTCCTCTGGGCCGGGAAAAGTCATCTGACGGCTATTGTTCGGCAGCTGTTCGTTGCAACAAACCTGGCCGATACGACCGAACCAATGCCATATCGTCTGGCATTCTGTCTGGCCATTGCCTCCTTCCTGGGATTAGTTGTTTTTTCCACTTTGGCCGGCATGAGTCCCTGGCTGGCTGTTCTGTTTTTCAGCTCCTACTTTCTTTTTTCCCTGACCCTCACCCGAATTCATACCCAGCTAGGGTATCCGGTACACGATATGGAACACACCTCCCCGCAGCATCTGATCCAAACCACCATTGGCAGCGCTAATTTAGCCCCTTCGACACTTACCGTTTTAGCTATTTACCGCTGGTTTAATCGCACCTATGCCAGCAGTCCGATGCCACACCATCTCGATGGGTTCCAAATTGGCCGGATCGTCAACTTCCGCCTGCGCCACCTATCCAAGCTGATACTAGCCACCACCCTTGTCGGCCTGGTATCCAGCTTCTGGGTGCTCCTGCAGACCTACTACAACCTGGGGGGAGATTCGGGTAAAATGGGAGGGTGGGCCAGTGGCTTT